>JAYOKQ010000003.1:49218-94122 GCA_038119905.1 Gemmatimonadota bacterium
CGGTTATAGCATTCCCGGCCGCAGCGATCTCTTTATGGAAGGTTCGATGGCCGTATCCTACCAGGGAATGGGCGCTATGCTGGTGCTTGTGCTCTATGGCCTGTGGAACAGCCGAAGCCATCTGCGTCAGGTGTGGTTTCAGGCTTGGCGCGGTGGGCAGATAGACGATAGCCAAGAGATTCTGTCCTATCGCTCTGCTTTTATCATACTTGGATGCGCCAGTCTGTATGCGGTCGGGTGGCTTACCCTTTCGGGCGTGCCGGTGGCCATCGCCGTCTTTTTTCTCTTTGTCGCTTTTTGCGTTTTTTATGGGTTGGCGCGGATTGTCGCTGAGGGAGGATTGGGCTTTGCGCGCGCGCAGATGACGGCGCAGCCTTTTGTCATACACGCGGTGGGTAGTGAAGCCGTGACGCCCAGTGGACTCGTGAGTCTCGGTATGACTTTTAGCTGGGCGGGGGATTTGCGCACGATGATTATGGCCTCGACTATCAGCAGTCTTAAACTCGCCGATGCAGGCGGCATACGAGGACGTTCGCTATTTTGGGCCATTGTCCTTTCCATCGTTGTCGGGTTAGCTGGTTCGATCTACATGGTTGTTTGGATGGGATATACCTACGGTGGAATTAACTTGGACTGGTGGTTTTACAATCGCTTTGGCGAGATCGTTCACGGCGACACGGCGCATAAAATAGCTAATCCCATGCATCCGTTGCGGGACTGGAGCAGCATAGGGCCGCGCTACGCATTTGCCGTGTGGGGGGCTGGTTTAATGGGCGCGCTGATGTGGGCGCGCCACCACATTCTCTGGTGGCCGGTTCACTATTTGGGGTTTCCCATAGGCGCTACGCTGACCATCGTCTTTACCTGGTTCAGCGTATTTATTGGCTGGGTGCTCAAAGCACTCGTGCTCAAATACGGTGGCGTGTCGCTCTACCGCCGCCTGCGGCCCTTTTTTCTCGGTTTGATTCTTGGGCACGTTTGCGTGTCGGGTTTTTGGGTGGTCTTCGATTTTATTACGGGAGAAACGGGTAACCAAATTCCCATTTTCTAAAGGAGCTTCTCATGAAAGCAAGCGACCTTCAACGCGTGGGATCGCAGGGCGTCCAGGTGACGCGTTTAGGGCTGGGTGGCACGGCGTTTGGTAACATGTATACCCGCCTAAATGAATCGGCGGCACGGGAAATTGTGGCGACTGCCTATGCCGAGGGCATTCGCTATTGCGATACGGCTCCGCTCTATGGCTACGGGTTGAGCGAGACGCGTCTGGGACAGGGCCTAAAGAGCGTGCCGCGCGCAGAAATGGTGCTGTCCTCAAAGGTGGGGTATATGCTTGTTCCGCGGCCCGAGGGGCAGGAGGATCTCACCCCATTTGTCGACATTCCACCGCTGGCCAGCGTGTTCGACTATTCGCGTGATGCAACGTTGCGCTCCATTGAAAGCAGCCTTGAGCGGCTGCAGACGGACCGGCTAGATATCGTGCTGATTCACGATCCCGACGAGTCGCGCAGCAACGATCCAGACTGGCAGCCCGGAGATCGGGGGCATTTCGACGAGGTGATGGATGGAGCCTATCCGACGTTGAACGAGCTGCGTGCCGAGGGCGTAGTCGGGGCAATTGGTCTGGGGATGAACCAGTGGCAAATGCTGGCCGACTTTGCCCGAGCCGGCGATTTTGACTGCTTTTTGTTGGCCGGACGCTATACGCTGCTCGAGCAAGAATCGCTGCGCGAACTGCTGCCGCTGTGCGTGCAAAGAGATATCCGTATCATCATTGGTGGCCCATATAACTCGGGGATTTTGGCAACGGGGGCGACTGAGGGCGCCATGTACAATTATGCGCCTGCCGACGAAGTGGTGCGCGCGCGCGTGCAGCAGATAGAGACCGTTTGCGCGCGCCATGAGGTGCCGTTGAGGGCGGCGGCGCTGCAGTTCCCTTTTGGCCACGAGGCGGTGGCTACAACCATCCCCGGCGCGCGTTCCCCCGAAGAAATCCGCGACAATATCCAGTTGATCGAGCACCCGATTCCCGAGGCCTTCTGGCAGGAGCTCAAGGCAGAGGAATTGATCGATCGTGAAGCGCCGACCCCGTAATCTGAGGCAGGTAAACCGGGCTAATAGTAGTAGAATGCGTAGAGCAAAGAGGCGCCGCCGATGCCTACACAGGTCCCCAGGATCAGTCCAATAAAGAGCGGCAGCATGCGCCGATAGAGCACGATGCCGCCGTAGCGCAGGATGAGTAGCTTGATCAGCCAGGCTATGAACATACCAAACCAGTCAATGCTGACGGTGTTGGTCAGGGCGACGGCCAGACCAACCGGATGCAGGGGCCAACTCACCCAGCGATAAGAGGCCAGCGAGAGCAGGCCGGCCCAGGCGGCGCCGATGCCCATAAAGAGCACGGCGAGCGGTTCGGAGGGGTTGGGATTGTTGATGGTGTTGGCTACCCACGACCAGTGATACTGCGGCGACATGACAAAATACCAGACATAACCGTGCACGAGTCCGTGGCGGTAGCCGAGGTAGATATAGGAGATAATCGTCGTTGCCAGACCGACGATCATGGCTCCGCCGAGAAATACCAGCAGTCGGCGACCGCTGATGCGCAGGCGCGCTGGCTCGCAGACTTTGAAGGCGTGCGCGAGCGTTCCCATAAGAAAGAGCTGCAGGTCGGCTGTCCAGACCATGCTGAGTCCCAGCGCGCTTATGCCCTGTGCGCCGATGGCCTCCGATCCGGCAATGTTGGTCAAAATAGGCGGTGTTGCAGTGGGGGCGCGCAGTCGCCCGATGCCCGTCTGTGCCAGCAGGCGCGCAATGCCAAAGAAGACCAGCAGAGAAACGCCGAGAAATACCACGCTCCATCCCAATGCTAAGCCGCTGGCGTGGAGAAAGCCGGCCATATAGAGCAACCCTATGGTGCCTAGTGCGACGGCCAACCGCGGGGAAACGAGGTTGTGCTCATCGCTTTGCTGGCCGATGAGGATGCGCCACTGCGCCCGTATAAAATCGCGGCCCAGCCACAGCGAGATGGCCACCATACACAGAAGAGAGCCGATCTGCTGATGAGCTAGCAACACGTTGGCCGGCGCGTGGGGTTGGGCGGGTAGAGAAGCGCTAATACCCAAATAGCCGAGCAGGGCGGATTCTGCCCCGACCAGCAGATGAAAAATCCAGATGCTGGACAGGACGTTGAGATTGACCAGATAGCTGAGGCCGACGACGAGCAAATCGGTATTGGTCTGGTAGGTCAGACCCAGCGGGCGAATGTCAATTTGTCCGCTGGGGATGCCGAGATGGCCTATGAGTTCAAAGTCAAAGATCTGATCCAACGCGTTGATGGTTGGCATGTGCCAGGCGAATAAAAAACCGAGCCAGAGCAGTTTGCTGCGCAGCAGGCTGCTCTGCGGCTCTTCCAAGCTGTCGAGCAAGAAGTTGGGCACGGCCGCCAGCGGGTAGGCTAGGCGCTCGCGCTGCGACCACTGGTGGTGTACGAGCGCAATGAGCGCGAAGCTGACGAAAAAAAAGGCCAGCATAAACAGCCCCCACCAGAGCATGGGTTCCCACCACAGGCCCCAGGGAATGGCTGCTCCCTCGGCCGTGCCTTCAAAGAGTTGGCGAATGGCTTCCATATCGCGCGGCACGGCCCACGAAGGAATATGAGGCCAGAGGATATCGGACCAGTTATTTTCCGGCGTTGCATAGTAGAATACGCCGGCGATTAGGGGAATGAAATAGCCGCCAAAGCCCATGGAGGGCAGGACCGTAGCGACCATTAGGCCCGCGTATATGAGGGCAAAATTCGAAGCAGAGAGAGCAAACGATGTGTGTAGTAGGCGCACGAAAAGCGAGCAAATCGTCAGCCAAAATATGAGGAAGACAACGCCGATGGTGTTGAAATGGTCGGTGAGCCCGGTGTACGAACCGTAGAGAATATAGGTGCGCACGCTGGTGAAGGTCATGAAGATCGAGAAGACCATCACCAGGGCGAAAGAGACGAGCGTGCCGATGCGAGAGGTGGGTGATTGTTTCATAAAATATCTGCGAACGCAGAGGATCGTTTTCCGGTAATGTACGATATGGTAGAGGGCCTTGCTATGTAAATAATGCGCACTGGCTTTGATGGCTATGGCTATATAAAAGCGCTGCGTGGCCGTCGTGAGCCGAGGCTGCATAGTGCGCGGAGTTCGCCGTGATGGCAGAGGGCTTTACAAACGGTGCGCGTGCGTGCGCTGCTGATTTGCCCTAGGATAGAATCCTGTATTCTTTAGTGCGATGGGCACAGAGTCCTATCCCTTCTCTCGGTGTGCTGTGGGCCTAGGGAAGGCGGTAGAGAGTTCGTCTGCTCGGTCTCTATAGGCCGTTCTTATAAACGGAGAAAAGCTATGTATCGCGCACTTGTTTGTATGGTCTTGTTATTGGCTGCCTGTGGTGGGCAGGAACCCGATGCGGCTCGTAGCAGTGGACTTAAAGATGTGCCGCGCAATCGCACGCTGATCATGGACTGCGCGGAGAGTAATACCTGCGCTGGCCAGATCCAAGACTACAACAGTTTCAACCCGTTTATACCGGGAAGTATCTCGCGCATTGGCTTTAATTTTCTCTACGAGCCGCTCTATTTCTTCAACGCCTATCAAGCCGATGCGGAACTAATGCCATGGATAGGTGAAAGTCACCAGTTCAACGATGATTTCACCGAACTAACGGTGCGCATTCGGCCGGGAGTCGAGTGGAGTGACGGCCATCCTTGGACGGCGCACGACTTTGTCTATACGATCAATATGCTGCGCATGCACGCCCCCCAGTTGGTCCATTCGACAGATATGGAGGCGTGGGTCAAGGAGGCGGTTGCGCTAGATGACCTAACTGCTCGGGTCGTGCTGAAAGCACCCAATCCTCGCTTTTTGTTTAGCTATTTTGTGCACAGCGGCGACCAAGGTGTGCCGATTGTGCCCAAGCATATTTGGGAGGGCCAAGATCCACTGACGTTTTCCAACTACGATCCCGAAAAAAAATGGCCGGTCCTTACCGGTCCCTATGAAATGGCGCTGTCGGAACCGGCGCAGCGCATATGGGATCTGCGCGAAGATTGGTGGGCCAAAAAGATTGGCTTCCAGGAATTGCCCAAGGTCGAGCGACTCATCTATCTAACCTATATGGAAGAGACCAAACGGGTACAAAACCTGATTACAAATGCGATCGACACCTGCTTGGAACTGCGGCCGGCCAATATTGTCTCTTTGCTAGAGGCCAACCCGAAAATTACCACCTGGACAGGTCGCCAACCGCCTTATAGCTATATCACGTGGTGGCCTATTTCGCTGGGTTTTAATGGTCTTGAGGAGCCGTGGTCGGATCCGGAAATGCGCCGCGCCGTCAACTTTGCCATCGACCGCGAGCAACTCGTGGAAATTGGCTGGCAAAACTCGGGAGCATGGGCGCATCTCCCCCTGCCTGACTTGCCCAAGATGCGGCCCTATTTCGCTCTGGCAGACGATCTGATTAAAGAATACGAGGTCGATGTATTTGATCCCGAACGCAGCGCGGCAATTTTGCGCTCAAAGGGCTACGTGCGCACGGGTGAGCTTTGGGAGAAAGACGGCCAGAAGCTCACGCTTATGATTGATATTTTTTCTCATTTTCAAGACTTTACGCCGGTGCTGGTAGCCCAACTTAAGCGCGCGGGATTTGACGCATCTTTTCGTATGACCTCGGACTTTAGCACGCGATTGCGCATGGGGACGGCGCGCTCCTATCTCTTCGGCAACTTTAGCTCTGTGCGCGATCCGTACTTTGTCCTGCGTCAGTATCACCGGCGTTTTGTCCATCCGACGGATCAGCCGGCCGACATGCCGTGGCGCTGGGACAACGCCGAATATAGCCAGATTGTCGATCAGATGGGACAGACGCCTACCGATGCCCCGGAGATGGCCGAGTTGTATCGTCAGGCTATGGCAATTTGGCTGCGTGATCTGCCGTCGATTCCACTGGTTCAATGGCCGCATAGAATACCGCATAACGAGACGTATTGGACGAACTGGCCGACGGAGTCTAATCCGTATATCAACAGCGCGTATTGGAGTAGGACCTGGCTGCTCGTATTACTCAACCTACAGCCGACGTCTTGAGGGGAGCGGGCGTTTGCCGAGGCTCAATAAGCGAATAGAATACGATATAACACAACGCAGTTGGTAAGGGAGAAAGGATCTCTATGGACGCAGTACGCATTGGTATTATTGGGCTGGGTGGTATGGGCAGCAACCACGCTGGTTATCTGTCGCGCGGCGAAATTCCCGGAGCGGTACTGGGTGCCGTTTGCGACGTAGACGCTGGTCGCCTGCAGCAGGCGGGCGAGAAATACGGCGAGGGCGTGCAGGTATTTGAATCGGCCGATGCGCTCTTTGCCGCTCGCTGCGTCGATGCCGTGATCGTAGCTACGCCGCACTACTTTCATCCGCCGCTGGTGATTCAGGCGTTGGAGAGCGGCTACCACGCCATGAGTGAAAAACCGGCTGGTGTCTACACCAAGCAGGTGCGCGAGATGAACGAAGTGGCGGCCAAGAGCGATCGCATTTTTGGCGTTATGTTCAACCAGCGCACGCGCGGCGACCATCAAAAGCTCAAAGAGCTCGTAGAGTCAGGCGAACTCGGGGAAATCAAGCGCACGATCTATATCATCAACAACTGGTTTCGCGCCCAGAGCTATTACGATTCGGGCGGTTGGCGCGCCACGTGGGCCGGCGAAGGCGGCGGCGTCTTGGCCAATCAGTGCCCGCATAACTTAGACCTTTGGCAGTGGATCTGTGGTATGCCCGAGCGCGTGCGCGCATTTTGTCACTTCGGCAAGTACCACGATATAGAGGTCGAAGATGATGTAACGGCCTACGTAGAGTATGAGAATGGGGCCACTGGCGTCTTTATCACGTCGACGGGCGAAGCGCCGGGCACCAACCGCTTGGAAATTTCGGCGGACAACGGTAAGGTCGTCTTGGAGGGAGGCCATATTACCTTTTGGCGCACGCGGGTGCCGAGCAGCCAGTTTCTCAAGGAATGGCCCAACGGCTTTGGCAGTCCCGAGGTGTGGAAGTGCGAGGTCCCTTTTAGGGGGGGCGGCGAAGAGCACAAGGGCATTACCAAAAACTGGGTGCAGGCCATACAGCAGGGCACACCGCTGCTGGCTGACGGCCAAGAGGGCATCCGCGGCGTGGAACTGGCCAATGCGATGATGCTGTCGACGTGGACGGACGATTGGGTGGATATTCCCGTTGACGAAGAGCGTTTTTATGCTGAACTGCAAAAGCGCGTTGCCCAATCAGAGGTCAAAGAGGGCGGTGGTAAGGTGATGAACGTCGACGGAACGTTCTGATCGTAATCATACTGCGATGCGCCGCGTATGAGAGAAGCCATTCGATGATTTTACCTATTGCATACAGAGGAAAGAGATGAAACTAGGGTTGATGCCGGGCGAAACCGTCCCGCGCGCTGAGTTAAATGAGCTGGGTTTTAGCGCTATGCAGATGTTCTGGGGCCACGGTCCTGAAGGCGATACGGACGATCCGACGCCGGAGGCGATAGACGCCATATTGCAGGAGGGCGGACTCGATTTAGCCGCTATGACGCTGCACGTCGATCTAGTAGGACCACAGGGCATTCTGCCGGCCGACGTTGAACGGTTGGTGCGATGCGTCGAAAAGACCGCCGCGCTGGCGGGGCGCTTTGGCGACAACGAAAAGCCGATTCTCGTCTGGCATCCTTCTGGGTATCCCAGCGGAGACGACGTAGACGATGGGGCCGTCTTTGACGGTTTATGCGCTGCGCTGGCGACGGCCTGCACGCGCGCGGAAGATCTCGGCGTGTATATCGCGGTTGAGATCACCCGCGCGGGGAGTATCGGCAGCGCCGAAACGTTTCTACGCGTAAAAGATCGGGTCGCTTCACCGGCGCTGAAGGTCTGCATCGATGCGGCTAATTTCGTGCCCGATCGCACGCCGCTGCTGCGCGCCGTGCGCTCTATGGCGGCCGATATCGTCATCGCCCACGGCAAGGACTCCTCTTTTAAGGAAAACGGCGAAGTCGCTGACTACGGTCCGACGGGATCGGGCCAACTCGACTATGAAGCCTATATAGCGGCCCTGCGCCAGTTTGCACCGGTGCCCTACTTCGTGCTCGAATACTATCGTTCGCGCGAAGACCTAATCCGCGCGCGCGATGTCGTGCGTGCGGCGCTGTAGACGGGGACACATGGACCTGAATATGCGCTGGCGTTCGCTCTCGGCCGATGCTGGTGGGCGCACGGTCTGGCAACTGCACGAAGAACGGCGCGACTGGCCGGCCGAGCGGACCGCTCTGCTGCTGTGCGATGTGTGGGACGATCACTGGTGTCGCGGGGCCGTCGAGCGGCTCGATGCGATGCTGCCGCGCATGGAACAGACTGTGCAGGCAGCGCGCGCCCAAGGTGTGCACATTATTCACGCTCCCTCCGATACCATGTCCTTTTACGAAGGATCTGATGCTCGGCAGCGCATGCTGGGCGTTGCGTCGGTCGCACCGCCTGCTCAAGCTGAACGGCCGGATCCGCCCCTGCCGATTGATGCGTCAGACGAGGGATCCGATACCCCAGGTGACCAGCCGCACAGAGCGTGGGCGCGGCAGCATCCGGCTATTGGCATTGACGAGCGGCGCGATGCGATCAGTGATAGTGGAAAGGAAGTGTATAGCTACCTGCAGCATGAGGCGATTGAGCATCTGCTGATCATGGGCGTGCATACGAATATGTGCGTGTTGCACCGCAGCTTCGCCATCAAGCAGATGGTGCGATGGGGCGTTGACGTTGCCTTGGTCCGCGATCTGACCGATACCATGTATAATCCCGCTAGGCCGCCCTATGTCAGTCACGAAGAGGGAACGCGCTTAGTAGTCGAGTTTATCGAAAAATTCTGGTGCCCCAGCATGGATAGCAGCGACCTGCTGGGCTGATTTATTGCGCGTGTAGGGAGACCATCTTTGACAGAAAAAATGCCGCATATCATTCTCATTATGACCGATCAGCAGCGCGTCGATACAATCGGTGCTTGGGGGTGCGATCACATGACGACACCCCACATGGATCGGCTGGCCGCTGAGGGGCTGTCTTTTCGCAGTGCTTACTGTCCGGGCGCCACATGTATGGCTTCGCGCGCGGCTCTGTTCACCGGCATGTATCCGCACAATACGGGCGTGTATGCTTTTGACGAGTGGGCACACCATCGCAACTGGGTTGAGGATCTATCCGAGGCTGGTTACTGGTGCGTCAATATCGGCAAGATGCACCTGGGGCCGATTCGCGCCGACGGAGGCTTTCACGAGCGCGTCGTCGTCGAAAATCCTAACAATGGTTCACTTTTTAACGGACGCGATGACGACGATTGGGGTCGCTTTCTCACTCTTAACTGCGCCGAGCGTCCCTACGACCGCCACCTTAAAGATCCGCAGTGGCGGGAAAAGCTGCAGGGCGCCGTATGGGAGCTCGAGGAGCGCCTGCACAGCGATGTGTATATCGGCGATATGGCTTCCCGTTGGATTGGCGCGCACTGCGGCGACCGACCGCTTTTTCTGCAGGTGGGATTTACTGGTCCGCACGAGCCGTGGGATCCGCTGCAGCGACATCTCGATCTCTATGCCGATCGAGATGTGCCGGGGCCACTGTGGCGCGAGGGCGAGCTGTCAGCCAAGCCGCCCCAGCACGAAGCGCATAAAAGGCGGCTGCGGGATGCCCTCGTTAGTCACGAATCGGGTATTGACCTCTACGCGGCATCTGCGTCCGATATCGAACGGATGCGTAGGCATTACTACGCCAAAGTAACGACCGTCGATGAACAGGTGGGCAAGGTGTTGGATGCTCTTGAGCAAAAGGGATACTTGGACAACAGCCTGCTGGTTTTTTGCTCGGATCACGGCGAACTCTTAGGCGATCATGATCTCGTCTACAAATGGCTCATGTATGAGCAGGTAACCAACATTCCGCTGATTGTTCGCGACAGCCGACGCCCGGAGTTGGGCGGCGAGCAAACGCGGGATTTGGTGTCGCTGATGGACATCGGTCCCACGCTGCTCGAGGCGGCTGGCATTGATGTGCCGACCTATATGGAGGGCCGGTCGCTCGGACCCTACCTGTCCGGCAAGGACGCGTCATTTGCTCCGCGCGCGCGCGTGTTTTGCGAGGATAACTACGAGATTATGATGCGCGAAGAGCGCTACAAGATGGTCTATTACATCGGTCAGGAAGAGGGCGAACTCTACGATTTGGAGACCGATCCCCACGAATTCGACAACTTATGGGATCGGGCAGACCACGCCCAGATTAAAGCGCGTTTGCTGCGCCAGCTGTTGGAATGGTTGGCTACAAGCGCCTACTACAATGCTGGCTACAAGCGCGGTCGTTCGCGCCGCTACAAAATGTGCTGGCCGCAGGGCACCGACTCCTATCTTACGGCGGCCAGTGCGACCGATCGCCCCGTCGATCTGTGATGGGCTGGCCGCAGGAGCTTTGCGCAGGTCCGCACTTAGCACAGCGCGCATCAAGGACGATGAAAGGATGAAATGTGCATAAGGTAGTTTGGTGTTGCCTATATGTGCTCATGGCGCTGGTGCCCGTTGCGTCGACGGCACAGGAGGACGACCGCACGCGCATTGAGGTACCGCTCTTTGAAGGAGGGGCCGGGCTCGATTTTTTCTTTCTGACGGCTCGCCAGTACGAGGCGGTGCGGCCAGACGTGCGCGTCGATATGTACGGCGATCCGCGCATCGTCGACAAAGTGCGCGTGCGCATTCTCGAAGGCACGTTCCCGGAAGTCAGCAACGCTGGCCTCAACTGGTGGTCGCTCATTCGCAACGGCGAGGTCTTGCCACTCGATCGCTATCTCGATGGGCCTAGCTGGGAGGGCGATCGGACCTGGCGCGCGTCGTTTCTGCCCGGTAGCCTCGATCGCTATCAGCACGAGGGGAACGTCTATGGCATTCCGCTCCTATACTCGCTATATGCCGTTTGGTATAACAAGAATCTATTTGAGGAACATGGTTGGGAAATCCCGCGGACGTGGAGCGAGTTTCACGCGCTGTGTCAGCAGATCAAAGAGGCGGGTATATGGCCGCTGGCCTTTCAAGGGCGCTATCCGGGGTATATAGCCGGTGTATTGGACGATGCCTACTATCATCTGGCTGGTCGACAGCGCTACTACGAGCAGAAAGACCTGATCCCCGGCAGCTTCGATAATCCGGAATTCATCGAAGCACTCGGTCTGGTACAGCGCACGGCGCGCGACTACTTTCAGCCCGGTGCACTCGGCATGAGTCATACCGAAGCGCAGCTGGAGTTTTTTCTGGGGCGCGCCGCCATGGTGTTTTGTGGCTCTTGGTTAAAGAGCGAGATGATGGGCAAGATTCCCGACGGATTCCGTTTGGGCGCCTTTAATCTACCGTCGGTCGAGCAAGAAGCTGCCGACGCTAGCGCCGATGCGATCTACACGTCATCCGGGTACTTCTTCGTCCTAAAAAACAGCGCTCAACCCGAAGTCGGCGTCGATTTTATGCGCTTTATGACGTCGCGCGATATGGCCGGCACGTTTGCAGAAATGCGCGATGTATTAGTGGCGGTAGACGGCTCTATGGAGGGGCGGCTGAGCGAGGACTTGAGTGATTTAGTCGACCTCGCCCAGCGCGCGACGACGACCTATGGTTCGGCCCCAGGCGAGGGCTTTCCCGAAATGGAACAGTACCTCAATGACGTGCGTTTTAAAGTTATCAACGGACAGCTGACGCCGCAGGCGGCGGCCGCCGAACTCGAGTCGGCCGCCGCCGTGGTGCGCAACCGCGCCGCCGATCCGGATCGCATTACCGTGCGCCACGTATGGAAGCCGATGCTCCTGCTTGGTTTGTTGGCCCTGGCCATAGTCTACTGGCTCTATACCACGGTCGGGCAGTGGCAGCAGCGACGCCAGGGAGCTATTGCCCATCCCAGCGGCAGAGTGCGCCTGTCTTGGGGATGGGTGCTGTTTTTCGTCGGTCCAGCGGCTGTATTCTACACGCTCTTTGTCATTGTTCCCAGCCTAAAGTCGTTTGCCTGGAGCACGGTGCGCTGGGACGGGCTGACCGATATGGCCTTTGTCGGTCTGCTGCACTTTGAGCGGCTGCTGTTAGAAAGCGATGAGTTTTGGATCGCGCTGAGCAACAATCTCTTTATCATGTTTGTCATTCCGGCTTGTGTGCTGCCGCTGGCGTTGTTTTTAGCCGTGTGCATAAGCCGGCAGGTGCGCGGTGCCCAGCTCTTCCGAATCGCCTTCTTCTTTCCCAATATACTCGGTGGAGTGGCCGCTACGCTGCTGTGGATGCACCTGTATAATCCACAGGGAGGACCGGTGAATACGGTGCTGATGGCCCTCGGTTTTACCGGTTTTGAAGGCTATGCTTGGCTGGCACAGGACAACCTGTACTGGGCTCTGGTGCCGATGGCCATTTGGGGTGCGGCCGGTTTTAATATGATCCTTTTTTTGGCAGCTATGGAGAGCATTCCCCAGAGCCTCTACGAGGCGGCAGATATCGACGGGGCATCCGCTTGGCGGCAGTTTTGGTCGATTACGCTGCCGTTGATCTGGGAAGTGTTGTCGATCTCGGTCGTATTCATGATCATCGGCGGCATGAAGGCCTTTGAAGTTATCTGGCTGTTGACCAACCAAGCACCGACGACGGACAACCACGTAATCGGCACGCGTATGGTGCAGGCTATGTTCGGCGAATTCAAGGTGGGCGAGGCCACGGCCATTGCCGTGCTGCTCTTTCTCATGGTCTTTTTTGGCACGACGGCCACGCTGCGTGCGATGAAGCGCGAAACGGTGGAATTCTGAGGTTATATGGAAGAAAAACTGCGCGATAACGGTATGGCCGTTGTCCTAAAAATACTGGTCTACTCAGCGCTGTGCAGCTATTTGGTCGTCGTGCTCTTTCCCATGCTATGGCTGCTGTATACTTCGCTAAAGACCGACCGCGAAATCTTCATTGATCCGTTTAGTCTGCCGGCGCTGGACAATTTGCAGTGGATCAACTTTAGCAACGCGTGGACCAAGGGTTTCTTTGGCGACTATTTTTTTAACAGCGTGCTGCTGACGGTGGCTACGGTTGTGTGTTCGCTGCTGCTGGCCGCGATGGCTGCTTACGCGCTGGCGCGCTTTACTTTTCCCGGCGTGCGACCGCTGTTCTTTTACTTTTTGGCTGGCTTGATGGTGCCGCTGCAGCTGGCTATTGTCCCGCTCTTTTTCCAAATGAAGGATATGGGGCTGCTCAATTCGCGCTGGGGTATGCTGATAGTCTACGTTGCGTTTGGCATGCCCTTTGCCATCTTCATCCTAACCGGTTTTTTCAAATCGCTGCCGTCTGGACTGCACGAATCGGCGCTGATCGACGGGGCGGGTGAGTTTCGCGCCTTCTGGTCAATCATGCTGCCGCTGGCGCGGCCGGGGCTGATTACGGTGGGGATCTTTTCCTTTTTGAGCACCTGGAATGAGTTCTTTATGGCCTTTATGTTCCTCTCCGGCGAGGGCTCGCAGCATTTGCGCACGCTGCCGCTCGGGCTGGCTAATATCACCATTGTCAGCCAGTATCGAAGCGATTGGGGCATGGCGTTTGCCGGCTTAGTGCTCATTATGGCGCCCACGCTGATGGTATATGCCTTTTTGCAGCAGTACCTGACCAAGGGCATAACCGTCGGAGCACTGAAGGGCTGAGAGAAGGCTATTTTAAAAAAAGCGCTGTATATGGGAGAATAGAAGTGTATTTAATATTGCTGATTGTTAGTATGTTGGGACTGCCGGAAGTTAGTCGAGCGGAACAAGCGGCGCAGGCGGACAGTGCGCGCCGTGCGATTATGTTCTACGGCGATAGCCTGACGGCTGGCTACGGCGTTGATCGCGACCAGGCTTTTCCCGCGTTGATCCAAACGCGCTTTGATTCGCTCGGTTGGCCGTGTGAGTCGATCAATGCGGGTCTCAGCGGTGAGACTTCGGCAGGGGGGCTGCGGCGGCTCGATTGGGTGATGCGTCGTCCCATCGACGTTTTTGTGCTCGAACTGGGATCAAACGACGCGCTGCGCGGAATCGACTTAGAGACGACGCGCGCCAACTTGCAGGCGATTCTCGATCGGGTCAAAGCAACGTATCCCGACGCGGCGCTCGTTGTGGTCGGTATGCAGATGCCGCCTAATATGGGCCCGGATTACACCGAGCAATTTCGCACGCTATTTCCACAACTCGCCGAAAAGAATGGGGCCGCCCTCGTACCTTTTTTGCTCGAAGGCGTCGTGCTAGTTCCGGACGAAGAGCGACTTTTTCGCGGCAATCATCCCACGGCAGCTGGCCACGAGATTGTTGCGGAAAACGTCTGGCGCGTAGTCGGTCCGCTGGTGGCCGATCGGTTTGGTCTGCAGATGAAGAGCGGAACGAAGGCCCCATCTGAGGGCGACTAGCCGATTGTGCGCAGGATTTCCAGCGGTGGGCTGTCCTGAACGCCGCGGCCAGATAGCTGGCCGACTAGAACCGTTAGCAGACAAATAGCCGGTAGAGCGAGAAAGAGCGGAGCGATCGACGGTTGAAAGGGCACCTCAAATACGAAGAAAGCCAGTGCCCACGATGAGCCGATCGATAGCGTCAGGCCAGTAAGCGCAGCAAATCCCCCTAAAAATAGATACTCCAATGCCATAATGCGGCCGACCTGACGGCGGCTGGCGCCGAGCGTGCGCAGCAGCACGCTTTCGCGCACGCGCTGATAGCGGCTGCCGGCGATGATTCCGACTAACACCAATAGGCCAGTGGCGATGCTAAATAAAGCGAGCAGCTGAACGACAAAGGAGACCTTGTCGAGAATCGCATCGACCGTCGACAGGATGAGGTCGAGGTCTATGATGGATACGTTGGGATAGCGGTCAATGCTTTGACGCTGCAGTTGTGCTAGCTGCTGGGGGCGATCAAACCGAGTGACCAACACGTGGAACTGCGGGGCTGCCTCTAGGCTGCCGGTGGGAAATACGGCGAAAAAGTTGGGCATTACGCGCTGCCAGTCGACTTCGCGCAGGCTGCCAACGACAACGGGAATGAGCACGCCTTGCACGTCGAACACCAGCGAATCGCCAACGGACACGCCGAGGTTGTCGGCGATGCCGCGTTCGAGAGAAATATGAGTTGTATCGCCGGCGACGGTGCCACGCCAAGTGCCCGACACCAACGTCTCGCTGACGTTAAGCGTGTCGCGATAGGTGCAGCGATACTCGCGCGTCAGAGCCCAAGAGCCACGCCGCTGGCGCTCTTTGCGCAGCGAATCGACCGGCACGCCCTGTACGCTGTGGATGCGCATGGTGACGATGGGCACGTGCTGGAGGACGGGAAGCTCGAGCTCGGTGAAGATGCCTTTGATTCCGTCGACCTGATCTGACTGCACGTCAAAGAGGACCGCGTTAGGGCGCTCGCCGCCGCCTACATCCTCTATCTGCGCGACGAGTGCGCTCTGGGCTAGATAGAGCGTCGACATGAGAAATGTGCCGAGACCCAAGCCCAATAGGAGCATGAGTGTTTGGTTGTGCGGTCGAAAGAGGTTGGCCAAGCCCTGACGCCATTCGTAGCCCCAGCTCGTTGGGAAAAAGCGCCGTGCGCCCCAGGTTAACAGGCGGGCTACTGCCGCCAGCAGGACAAAGGCTAGGGCCGTTCCGCCCGTGAAGCCGAGGGCATAGTCCGTGCGCCCGGTCAGGTGCAGGGCAAAGAGCAGGGCACCGACGATGAGCAGGAGGTTGGCGCCTATGCGAAAGAGGCGTCCGCCGGCTTTGTCGACCTCTTCGTAGGCCGCGCGCAGAGCGCGCAGCGGAGGCGTTTCGCGCACAGCCAGCAGAGGACGAGCGGCAAAGAGCAGCGCCAAACCCAGACCAACTAGCGTGCCTTGTAATACAGGTATGAGGGCAGGTGTGGGTTCGACCGTCAACGGCAATACGTCGCGCAGTAGCACGGGCAGCAGTTGCAGGGTGGCCGCGCCGAGCAGCGCACCGCCGAGGGAGCCCAGAAGCCCCATCGCACCGGCCTGTAGCAAGTAGATGGCAAACGTCTGGTTGGACGATGCGCCCAGACTGCGCAGCACGGCAACGGTATCGAGTTTTTGTGCGGCGTAGGCGTGCACGGCGCTGGCTACGCCAACTGCTCCCAAGATGAGAGCGATAAACGCGCCGAGGTTCAGAAAGCGGTAGAGATTGCCCAGCGAGCGTCCGATCTGGCGCTTGCGATCTTCGACGGTGTCGATATCTATGTCATCGCTTCCCTGGTCATAGGCGGCGCGCAGACTCTTTTTGAGCGCTTCAGGATCGGTGTCAGGATCGAGTTTTAGGTACGTGGCATACTCGACGCGGCTGCCCCGCTGGAGTAAATGGGTGCGGTCGAGATAGCTCATCGGTAGGAAGACGCGCGGCTGCACGTCGCTGCGCAATGAGGTCTCGCCGGGAATTTCTAATAGGCGGCCTTCGATGCGGAATAGGGCGTTACCGACCTTGATCGAATCGCCAATCTGCGCATCGAACTGGAGCATGATATTATCGTCGACCAGCGCACGCGCGCCCTGACGAAACGTTTCGGCTGCTTCAGGAGGATCGGTCTGAAGCTGACCATAGAAAGGAAACGCGCCCTCGAGCGCGCGGATCTGTGCGAGACGCGCGTGGCCCCCGCGCGGCAGAAAGATCATCGAGGTGAACTGGACTTGGTTTGCGCGCTGGCCGCCAAGGGAATCGAGCGTCGCCTGGAGAGCGTCGGAGAAGGGTTGATTGCTCTCGACTTCCATATCGGCACCCAGCAGAGCACTAGCCTGCCCATCGACTTCGCTTTCGAGGCTAGTGGCGAGGCTGCGCAGAGATACCAAGGCGGCGATACCGACGGCGATAGCCGCCGTATAGAAGGCGAGACGACGACGGTGACGCCGGCTGTCGCGCCAGGCCATACTTACAATCCAGTTCATTGGGGCGCGTCTTGATCTTCGAGGGCAGAATCGGAATAGACGGCTCCGTTGCGCAGGCGAATGATGCGCTGGGTGCGCTGGGCCAATTCGAGGTCGTGCGTCACGAGAACGAGCGTAGTCGATTCTTCGCGGTTGAGAGAAAACAGCAGTTCTTGGACCTGATCGCTGGTATCGCCGTCTAGGTTCCCGGTTGGCTCGTCGGCAAAGAGCACGCGCGGCGCGTTGATAAAGGCGCGAGCCAGCGCCACGCGCTGCTGTTCGCCTCCGGACAGCTGGGTCGGATAGTGGTATAGTCGATCGCCCAAGCCGACGCGTTCGAGCCAGTGAGTAGCTCGTTCACGCGCGTCTTTACGGCCCCGTAGCTCTAGTGGGACCATGGCATTTTCTAGTGCGCTTAGGGTGGGAACGAGCTGAAAGTTCTGAAATACAAAGCCGACGCGCTCGTTGCGCAGACGCGCGCGCTGGTCCTCATCGAGCGTCTCTAATGCCGTGCCGTCGAGTCGCACGCTGCCGGTGGAAGCGCGATCGAGTCCCGCACACAGGCCGAGCAGCGTCGTCTTGCCGCTGCCCGATGGTCCGACGATGGCGCAGGTTGTTCCGTGTTCGATGGCAAAACTCACATCATCTAAAACGGTCAGCGTGCGTTCGCCGCTCGTGTAGGTCTTGCTGAGATGGATCGATTCTAATGCAAAAGATGAGCTCATGGAGTGCTTTCGGACGACGAGGAGTGAACGAGCGGTATTAGGCGATCCGGATAGTCGGTTATGATGCCATCTACGCCCAGGCCGATCAGATGGCGCATCTGATCTACCTTGTTGACCGTCCATACGTGTACGTAGGCGTCACGCGCCTGAAGGCTGGCGACAAAACGCGCATCGACCAGCGTAAGCGGGCCGGCCCGCTCTGGTACCTGAAAGGCAATGGGCAGGTCGAGATAGGCCGCATCCAGGCGCAGCAGGTGCAAGAATGTATACAGAAGGACCTGTCCCGTCGTGGCCGAGACGGGCGTCTGTGGACAGGCCTTAATAAACGCGCTGAGTGCATCGCTGTGAAAAGAGGCGACGACCGTCTTTTCGTCCATATCAAAGCGCTCAAGCGTCGCGCAGAGTTGCTGAGCTACCTGTGCCGAGTTCGGTTTTATTTCTATCAGCATACGGCGGTGAGGAAAGTTCGTCAGCACTTCGTCTAAGCGAGGGATGCGCACGCCCTGGCCGCGATATGGGTAGGTGCCTTCCGGGCCTTTCCAACGGTAGGCTGCATCGAGTGCCTGCAGTTGATCTAGGGTCAGCGAGTCGACGCGTCCGCTGCCTTCGGTGGTGCGGTCAACGGTGCGGTCGTGGATGACGACGAGGTGATTATCTGTGCTGGCATGAACGTCCATTTCGAGCACGTCGACTCCGAGTGAGTCGGCGTGATAAAAGGCTTTAAGCGTGTTTTCTGGCATCAGGCCGCGACCGCCGCGATGGGCAATAACTTGGAAACGTCCATCGGAAAAATAGGCGTGGGGAGCGACGGGTTCGGACGTGATGAGGCACACCGCTAGTAGGGCGACTAGGACAAAGAATAAGTAGGTTATTACGCGTCGAATTCGATAGAGCATTTTTTCATCTGTTTATTTATTCTGCGAATATATTTATTTGGAATTTGGTGGCAAGCGCTGACTAAGCACATCCCCTTGGGACGAGGTATAACGATGCAGCACGATTTTTCGTTTGATCCAACATATGGATTTGATAAAGACGGCCTGCTCGCTATCGATGCGCCCACGCCGAGCGATGATTTCGCCGATTTTTGGCGCGCTACAGCCGAGGAAAACGCCGACCTGGCGTTGGACTTGGATGTGCGTTCACTGCCCTCTGAGAAGATAGATCGCGAACTATTCGAAGTGCGATTCAACGTATTGGGCGGTTTGCGGGTGGGCGCGTGGCTCTGCTTGCCCCGAGACGGCGCGCTGCGAGGGATCGTAGTCGGCCACGGCTACGGCGGTCGCACAGCACCTGAATGCGCGATACCTATAGATGATGCAGCGGCGATTTTTCCCTGTGCCCCGGGATTTAATCTCTCTGCTGCGCTGGATCTACCCGATCGGGCCGCAGAGCACGTCGTGCACGGGATTGCCACACGCGAAACGTATATTTTGCGCGCGTGCGTGGCCGCGCTGTGGTCTTCTGCGTCCGTTTTGCAGCATATGATACCCGGTATTGAGTCGATCTATTTAAAAGGTGGAAGCTTTGGCGGGGGGCTAGGTGCGCTGGCGCTACCATGGGACGAACGCTTTGTTCGTGCACATTTGTCGGTGCCGACATTTGGCCACCATCCACTGAGGCTGCAGTGTCCGTGCACCGGTAGCGGCGAGTCGGTGCGCCGCTATTGTCAGAGTCATCCCGAAGTGATTGATGTGCTGCGCTACTACGACGCGGCGGTGGCAGCGCAGTTTGCCACGCAGCCCGTTCTCGTCTCGCCGGCGCTCTTCGATCCGGCCGTGCCGCCGCCTGGACAGTTTGCCGTTTATAACGCATGGCGCGCAGAAAAGGATCTTCACGTGCTGTCGGCCGGGCATTTTACCTATGCCGAACAAGCGGCCGAACAAGATGCGCTCTGGCGCGCACTGCAGCAGTTTTTCTCCGACTGATGCTGCGTCCGTCTGACTACAGATCCCCCTGGTATCTACCCGGCGCCGACCTGCAGACGATTGTGCCTCATCTGCGGCGCATTGAAGGAGTCTTCTATCGCCGACAGCGCATCGAACTTGTAGACGGAGACTTTGTCGATGTCGACTGGTCGGAACAGGGGAGAGATACCCTGGTGATTATCGCACACGGCCTAGAGGGCCACTCTCGACGACCTTATATCCTGTCGACGGTGCGCGCATTTAACGCCGCGGGTTGGGATGCGCTGGCGTGGAATATGCGCGCCTGCAGCGGGGAGATGAATCGTAACGTGGGTTTTTATCACGCGGGACTGACCCAGGATCTGGCTGCCGTGCTCGCCTGCGCTCAATCGGAAGGATACCGTCGAATCGCGCTAGTTGGCTTTAGCTTGGGCGGCAGTCTCATCCTGAAATATCTCGGCGAATGCGGGGTGCAAGCACCCGACGAACTCTGTGCGGCGGCGACCTTTTCCGTTCCCTGCGATCTGGCCGACAGCGCGCGTGCGCTGCATCGGCCGCGCAATGCCTTTTACTTGCAGCGCTTTATGCGTCACCTGCGCGACAAGGTGCGACAGAAGGCGCGCGCGCGTCCTGGGTTAATCGACGACAGCGGCCTAGAAGGCCTGCGCGATCTCTATGCGTTTGACGCGCGTTTCACCGCACCTATGCACGGCTACGCCTCGCCTGAGGCATACTGGGATTCCAATAGCTGCACTCCCTTCTTGAGCTCCATTCGCGTGCCGACGCTCGTGGTCAATGCGCGCAACGATACATTTCTCGGCCCAGCGTGCTATCCGCTAGAATTGGTGAGCTCGCTGCAATCGGTGTCGATGGAGGTGCCCGCAGAAGGAGGGCATATTGGCTTTCCGCTTGCGGGTGGAGCGTGTTGGATGGAGGAACGCGCACTGCGCTTTATTGCCCAGGAGGCGTAAGTACTTAGCGCGCTGCGTTCCACTCTGTGCGCAGCAGCGCGTAGAGTGCGTGATCTTCAAAGTGATCGTACAGCCACTCGACCTGGCGCAGGGTGCCTTCGCAGGTAAATCCCATGCGCTCGGGTATGGCGCGACTGCGCACGTTGCCAGTCGCGCAGCGGATCTCAATGCGGTTGAGATCGAGTTCGTCAAATCCGTGGGCGATCAGCGCGCGACAGGCGCGTGTGACGAGTCCTTGGCCCTGGCTGTCTGCGTCAAGCCAGTAGCCGATTACCCCACATCGGCTCGCCCAATCAAGCGTGTTAAAACTGACCATTCCAACTAGCTGATTTGCCGAGAAAAGACCGGCTTCCACCGACTCTCTATTGGCATAGCGTTCGCGCGCTCCATCGACAAAGCGCTGGGTATCTTCGGGCTGGGTATTTAGATCGAGCCAGGGCAGCCACTGCCGAAGGTAGGGGCGGTTTTTTTCTGTGAGGGCGAAAAGAGCCGCTGCCTCGTGGCCGTCGAGCATGCGCAGGCGCGCGCCCCCTTTGAGATCTAAGTTAAGCATATAGGCAAAGTAGAATGGAGCGTATATCGGAGCAAGGGCTACGACGTTTCCCTGCGTCGAGTGCGAATAAAGAGATACAGGGCGGTTATGCTGCCCAAGCTGAGGACGGCCAGGGCGCACCCTGTGGCTAATGCGTAGACGGTCATTGTTCGCTGCGTTGGGGGACGAGGTGAGCCAGCACGAAAACGGCAAAAACAAGCGGTAGGATATAGAGCATGCCGTAGTCTTGGTTGATGAGCAGGTCCCGACCAAAGATCTGGCCCTGCCACAGGTAGGTCGCCTCGTCGTCGACCCATTCTCCGCACAGGCTGATCCAAGCGTAGAAGGAGGTTACGGAAACAAAGCCGACAATAGTCGTTAGGCGACCGGCTCGGCGCTGAACCTTGGGCCAGCACAGCGCGCTGAGCACGGGGATTAGGCTGGTGCAAACGAGGACTGCGGTAATAAAGATCCACAGGCGTTCCACGTTGCGAAAATAGAGGCAGAGCAGGATGTTGACGACCGTAGTAAAGAGCATGGTCCAGCGGGTGCGGCGCACTAGTTCGGCATCGCTCATTCGGCAACCGCTCAGCGGATGCCAAATGTCGTAGACCAGCGAGCTAGCGGAGACGAGCAGGTAGCTGTCGACTGTCGACATGGCGGCCGCGACAATGCCGGCGGCGAAAAGGCCTTTAATCCCGTTGGGCAGCACGTGTATAGCAAAGTGTATCACCGCTTGATCTGGGCTTGAAGGCTCGGATATATAGCCGCTGTCAACGGCTGCGCGGGCGGCAATGCCTAGCACGGTGACGATCCAGTCATAGGACATCCAAAACACTACGCCGATCAGCATGGCAACGACGATAGTATGCTGGCTACGCGCGGCGAATATGCGCTGGTAAAAAGCCGGTTCGACCAAAACGCTTAGCGAAGTCAGGCCGTAGACAAAGAGCAGTGCGTAGGGGCGGCCTCCCGTAGGCTCGAAATGCGTTGGTAGGGTTTGCTCCAAGGAGGAAACGCCGCCCAAGATCGGCAGGCCAATATATCCTACGAGCGCAAGGCTAATGGCCATCAGGGCAAACTGAGCGGTGTCGGTAAGGGCGACGGCTAGCAGGCCGCCCATGGCCGTATAGGCCAGGGCGAGGGCGCTACCAATGATAAGGCCCCAGGTAAAGGGAATGCCAAATAGAATGTGTAGTAGACCGCCAAGGCCCATAATAGAAAAGGCCGGTAGGGCATATATGAAACAGGACAGAGCGGCGCATATTTGAGGAACCAGCCCAAAGCGGGCACCTACAATGTCGGGTATAGAGCGGAAAGAACGGCCCTGCAGGCGCGGGGCCAAGAGTAACGCGGCTGCGAGTATGGCTAAATAGGCTGGGCTCGTGTCGAAAAAGAAATTGACTACGCCGCTTTCATAGCTGATTTCAGAGCCTGCCAACAGGACGCCCAGACCGTAATAGGTCGATACCAGCGTGCAGACCAATAGGGGAGCCGAGAGCTGACGATCGGCGATGGTGAACTGTTCAAACGTCGTTATACTGCGGCGCAGATATAGACCGACTCCTAGCATAGCTAGAGCGTACAGCAATACAATGGACTGATCTAAGAGGCCGATCTGCATAGCTGGATACATCGCCTATGGCTAATCGGTGCGGAGAGTTGGGTAACGATCGGCCAGCGTTTCGGCTTTTTCTACCTGTTCGTGGCGACCATCCTCATGCCAATACACCGTCTGGCATATGGGTTTGATAAAGCGCTGTGCCAAGGTTTGCACATAGGACCCCTGCGTCGGCAGTAGCAGGATATCACCGACCTCCAACTGCGTGCCGTAGTAGGCATAGCCCCACAGGTCGTGTGGCGTGCACAGCGATCCATACACGCGACAGCGGCGCTGCTGTGGAGCTGGATGCGACAGGTTGATCAGCGGGCAGTGCTCGCTCTCTAGCCGCTCCCAGCCCAGCAGGTTGGTGCCCCCGTCGGTCAGGGCGATGTCGTCGCTTTTGATATCGGCTACGCGCAATAGAATATGCACGCCCTTGTTGGCGATGTAGCGGCCCGGTTCAAGCCAGAGTTCAAGCGGACCAACCGCCGAGCATATATTCTGCTCAAAGGCGGTATATATCTCGGCGGCCATCGTCTCTATCGGCTGCACGGGATGCAGCAAGTAGCGCAGGTCCCAATCGTCGGCCGGTGCGTCGGCACCGCGCTCTCCGCTGAGGGCGCGCAGGCGCTGGGCATCGGTTAGCCACGGATAGACAGCTTCGTCGTCCTCGGGATAAAATCCCCCGCCAATGTCGACAAATTTCCACCCCGTTTCTGGCGCGTGTTCGGCTAGTCGAGGGCCGAGATCGCGCAGCGTTTCAACGTAGCCTCCGGCCTGTCGATTCCAGCTAAGATGAAATTGTATCCCCTGTAGCTGCACCCATTTCATTTGGCTGGCGGCCGTTACTAAGTCGCCGAGAGCGGCAGCGGGAATGCCGAACTTGGTCCAGTTTCCGTGTGCTTCGGTATTGAGGCGTATACCGGCGCGAATCGGCGTCTGTCGGCGCGCCGCCAGCGCTTCTAAGCGCTCCAATTCGGCAAAACTATCTAGGTGCACGGTAACTCGCTCGGTGTGCTCTAATGCGAGTGCGAGTTCATCGTCTCCCTTGGCCGGCCCAGAGTGAACGACATGGGGAAAGCCGCAGCGTAGCGCCAAATCCAATTCGAGGCCGGAAGAAGCATCCGCGCAGAGGCCGGCGCGGCGAATCGTTTCTACAACGGGCAGACTTGGGTTGGATTTGAGAGCGTAGTGCGTGCGAGTTGGTTGCTGGGGATGGGTGAATGCCTGTAGAAAACGAACGGCCTGCGCGTTAATACGAGCCTCATCGACTAGGTATTGTGGCGTGCCAAAACGCTGGGCTGTCGCAAGGAAATCATCTCGTTGCTGAAGACATTCCTCCACGAGGGGAAGGAGCTCTCCAGGATAGAGCGTCGAGGCGGAAACGGTCATGGTAGGATGTTTTCTCTCTGCGTTGAAAACGCGATATCAACGGCGCCCGAAAGGGATTTCCACAGAGCGGGTAGTTGAGTGGCATGGGTATAATGAGCTAGGCACGAAGCAATAATACGATCTTCGTAGCTGCTGGGATCATGGCTGAGGACGTCGCCGGGTTCGCAGTAGGCTTCGATAAGCTGGTAGAACCCCTCATGGGCCTTTAGGGCGGAAAAGTCGAGCTGCTCGATTCTGCCGTCCCGATCGCTCATTAGATGCAGCGCGCACAGCGATCTCCGTGGGCGGGGCCAGTGCATGGCATTGGGTGCGAAGCCTTGGGCGACGTGGCATGCTGTGCGAATGGGGTCGTAGTTGAGGGCGGCTCTACACAGATCTGGCAGACAGTCGCCCCCTGGGCGCGGCGCCATTTCCAATAGGTATATAACGCCATCGGCGAAGATGAAGTCCGCCATGCCGATACCGCGCTTTAGACCAATGGCTAGCGCTGCTTGGCGCAGCGTGTCCTGTATCTGCCGGCGCAGTCGCTGTGCTAAACGGGGGAAGTAATAGCCGCCTACTACCCCCGCTTGGCCGGGCACATCTATGAGGAACTTTTCGCAGAGCCGCAGAATGCGGAAGCGGTTTCCCTCGACATAGAAATCGACGCCGAACTCCCGACCGACGATACACTGCTGCGCCAAATAGGTGGGAGTTACACCGCCTTTGGCCCGCTGGAGTCCGCGCTGAATCTGTGCATGTGCATTAGGTAAATCGCTGTGCTGGTCCACGCGCAAGACCCATTCACTGCCGGTTCCATCTAGGGGTTTTAGGATCCACGGCGGGTCACAGCTGGCGGCGAAGGATTCCAGCTCACTCTGTTGGTTTAGTGCGCGTGAAGCGGGCACGGCGAGGCCGGCCTGCTGCCAGACTGCGCTGCTACGGGCTTTGTCGCGCATGCGAGCAACGGCTTGTCCGTCGGCAAAGGGAAGACCTAGTCCGGCGGCTAGTAGAGCTGTTTGTGGGAGATATTCGCAAACAAAGCAAACGATGCCGCGAAAGCGGGCACCGGTGCGGAGTGCATATTCGGCAGTGCAGGCAAGCGCGGATCGCGGGTCGTCTAAGTCAACGGTGAGGGTGCGAAAGCCGGCGGATCGCAGCGCGTCGGCGCGGTGCGGTGTCGCTAAGAATAGAGGATGTGCAACGCAACTGCACACTCTCTGGGCGTAGTCTATGCTGGGTTGTACTACCAGCAATAGTTCGTTGGTTGGATTGAGCATGTTAACGGTGCGGAACGTCCGCCTCAATGTGAAAGTGTATGCGCGTATAGAGCTGTTCTAACGCGTCTTCGGCCGCATCCGGGGTAGGGGCACAAACGCTGAGATAGCCGAGAAATTCAAAGCCATCTGGGGGCATAAGGACATGCTCGCCCACGGTGAAATCCAGGCAAAGTTCGCTCAGATGGGGATCGCTCTCTACGTCCTCTATACCTTCAATGCGCGCAATAGTGCCCGATTTATCCGGCAGGAAATAGCGCATTTTCATCGCCCCGTTGGGGGGGCGGTGCGGATAGCGGCGATGTTGACCGCTAGCGATATACGCTCCTTCTGCATAGATGTCGATGCCGTGTAACTTATGCAGGAAATCGGATATGTTATCGGCGCCTCGGCGTGCGGCAATCTCGAGCACGCAAATAGCATCGCCATCCACCTTTAGCTCGCAGTGAAAGCAGCTATTGGATAGGCCGAGTGCTCCAACGGCATCGGCAGCGGCCTGTTGTATGGCCTTTTCTCGTTCGAGGCCTAAACGGGTCGGCATCCACTCCTCGTACTCGAGGAAGTAGTCTTCGTCTTTGATCCGCTCAATTTCAATTACGCCAAAGCAGCTGACCTGGCCGTTACTTACTATGCCGTCGACGCTAACCTGTTGACCGGGAATAAATCCTTCTAGAAGCAGGTGTGTGCCCGGATCAAATACGTCCTCTTGGGCAATGCCATGTCCGGCGGGAGGCAGCCAAAATTCAAAGGGGTATTGGGGATTTTCGGTGCGGTACTGGGCAATGTAGGTGCGCACGGCGCTGAGGTGACAGTCGATCGT
Source organism: Gemmatimonadota bacterium (assembly GCA_038119905.1). Lineage (GTDB taxonomy): Bacteria > Latescibacterota > UBA2968 > UBA8231 > UBA8231. Next base: position 75,408 of record JAYOKQ010000003.1, read on the forward strand.
CTCGAGCCCGTCTTCGGGGAGCAGGCGCACGACGCCATAGCTGGATGAACCGCTAATAGGTTTGAGGACCATCGGCTGTTTTTGCTGCTGGAGAATCTGCAGCACGTGTTCGGGGCGGTCTACGAGATGAAACTCTGGCGTCGGTAGTCCTGCAGCCTGCAGGGCTTTGCGCATCAGGTATTTATTGCGCGCGCGCAAGGCGGCCGTCGGACTATTCGAAGGCAGGCCAAGCTGTTCGGCAAGGAAACTGGCACCCAACACGCCGCTTTCAGAAAAGCTGAGCACGCCGGCTATGGGATCGCGCGCATGCAGCTCTATAGCACATCTAAGCGCTGATGTGAGGTCTTCCTGATAGTCGATGTCAAAGACGCTGTCAAAGCAGGCTCTGTCGCTGTCGGTAGGACATTTCTTAATTAGGCTGGCGCGAAAACCGATCTCGCGCAGGCGATGCACATAGGGGCGTGCATCACCTGCAGTATGGACAAAGAGCAGATGCTTCATCCGGCGGCCTCGGTATGGTAGAGCACCTGCTGTGAATCTTCTATGGTAAAGGCACTCTGTAGGCGGGCTGCCTGGGCATCAATGCGACGGCTGGCCTCGCGGTAGTTTTTACCCCAGACGCTGATCCACGCTAGGTTGTCGTAGCCGTGCGGGGGCACGGTTACGCGGTCGCCCTGGCCTTTGGTAAAGACAATTTCGATTAGGTTGCGACTGGCGCGCGGTTTAGATCTGCTTTCTAGGTGGACGCGGCCCGTTTTTTCTGGAACCAACGTGCGCGAAATACCCACGCCAAGGGGTGAGGTAGCAGGGCTGACGGGATGGCCCAAGGCCGCGCGTATATTTTCTAGCGCTAGGTCTATGCCGTAGACGCGGAGGACGAGTGCGTGTATGCAGTCGCCGCCCATGCGCGCGCCAATTTCTATAATTCGCGGTCCATCGGGGGTAATTTTTACTTCGGCGTGAATGCCGGAATGATCGATTCCCAGGGCGGTTACTCCGCTGCGCACCATGGCGCGAATTTCTTCCTGCACGCTTTCGGGTAAGAGAGATGGAGTTGTTTCGCCGCGCTCGACGAAGCTCTCTTCGTCCATTTTCGCCTTGTCGATGATGGCGTAAATGGTGACCTGTCCGTTTTGCACGACGCCCTCGACGCTCACCTCGGGGCCTACCAGAAGGCTTTCCAATACATACGAACCGCTTGGGTAGCGATAGATGCAGTCTTGGGTCCGGACTTCGCCGCGAATGGCCTCGTAGGTCGCCAAGGCATGCTGCGGACTCTCGACGCGCAGAACCCATTCACTGTCCGATCCCCATTCGGGTTTGAGGACAGCCGGAGTGCCCACGGCGCTACAGGCCGTCGCCAGCGACGCATGGTTGAAAAAGCGGCGAAACGTGGGTACGGGAATTCCATTCTGTTCAAAGGCACGGCGCATGCGGTACTTGCTGCGGGCGGCTAAGGCGGCGGCCGGTGCATTACCGGGTAGGCCGAGGCGTGTGCTGATCAGTGCGCAGGTAGGGACATCTTCTTCCCAAAAGGTCACGACGCCGTCAAAGCGTTCACGCCGATGAATTTCTTCGGCGAGGGCGACGATTTCGGGAATACTTAATCCGGTCGTGCAGTGTGTTTGTTGGACGAGAGGAGAAGCCCAGTTCGTTGCTGGGTTCAGTAGGTGGACCTCAGCGCCGAGTTGGCTGGCTGCATTAAAGGTCAGGCGCTTCTTCGGGGAACCGCTATGTACAAAGAGCAGTTTAGGCGAGCGAGTTGGGTTCATCTAGCTAATGACCTCCATAGGAACAGTATACTAGTGGGAGAGTGAGTGGGCATTGGTTCATTCTATGAGTTGACATAGGGGTTCCTTTGCTGGAATTAGACGAATTGGTCATCGGAGTCGCCGCGGATGATGGTGATTTGTCCCTGCTCCTCCAATTGGCGCACCTGCTGTACGATGCGCAGTTGCACTTCTTCTACTTCGGATACGCGCATGGGGCCGAGGAACTCCATTTCCTCGGTGATGTAGGTGCGCACGCGTTCGGACATATTACCGAGAATTTTGGTCTTTAATTCTTCGCTCGCCGTTTTGAGGGCGACGACCAAGTCCTTTTGGTCGACTTCGCGCATGAGCGTCTGAATCTCGCGGTCGGTAAGTCGGACGAGATCGGCAAATACGAACATGAGGTTGCGCACGGACTCGGCTACTTCTGGGTCTATCGCATCCATCTGGTCGAGGACGTTCTTCTCGACGGAAGATCCAGTAAGGTTGAGGATGTCGGCAATGACGCGTGGTCCCCCTACGTCCTGATTGCCGCCGAGCACGTCGCGCAGCGATGACTCTAGGCTCTCTTCAATTTGTTTGAGAACGGCTGGAGTGATGTTTTCCATCGTGGCAATTCGATAGGCTACATCTGCCTGGAGGCGTTCGGGCAACTGGCTCAATATGCCCGAGGCTTGAGCCGAATCTAGCTGAGAGAGGATTAGGGCAATCGTTTGGGGGTGTTCGTGGCTGATAAAGGGGGCAATTTGTTCAGCCGACACGTTGCGCAGCATGTAGAAACCAGAGGTGATGCGATTCCCAATGCGGTCTAGAATTTCCTGTGCCTTGCGCGGACCAACGGCGCGTTCAAGGGCGTTGCGGGCAAAGTCGATACCGCCTTGACTGATCCACTCGCCGGCCATCAGATGCTGCTCAAAATCCTCCAAAACGCGATCCATGACTTCGACGGAGACGCTTTTGAGGGCAGCGATGGACTGGGTTATTTCCTCGACCTCGTAGTCGGTGAGGTGTTTCATGACCTCACCTGCGACTTCGTGGCCGAGTGCGACCATGACAATCGCGACGCGTTGACGCAGGGGGATTTCTAGCTCTTCGCTTACTTCGGACGTACTCGTGGCCATCGGCAACAAAAAAACCGCACAGGTGAACATAACAGTGCGGCCTCTGCTGCTCGCGCGAAGGAGACGTCTAAATTAGACCGCACTGACTAAGAGCCTTCGACAGTGCGGCTGTCCTTAGGTGGTCTAGCGACCAGATGAGGACCCGTTCCTTCGCGTCCTACGCTTTCGCGTAGTTTGCCTTTTCGAAACGAAGACAGAGAAAATGTCCGTACAAAAACTAAAAAAATCAAGTGGATATTATACCGTAGTAGGATTTTTCTTCGACAGGCGTTAGACGCTATTCAAGCAGGGGATGGACATCGCCTTTGAGCCATTCGGGATCTTCGAATGCGGGATTGGGATAGGTGTAAAACCCTCTGCCGGTTTTGCAGCCCAAATCGCCGCGTGCAACTCGGTCGGTTAGAAGGGGTGGAGGGGCATCGCGCTCCAGGCCCGATTCGCGGTAGTAGACGTTTTCTATATCGCAAATGACGTCTAGGCCAATGCGATCCATCAGTGCAAAGGGGCCTAGTTTCATACCGGTAAAAATCATCCACGCGCGATCGACATTGTCGTGCGTAGTCACGCCGTCGTTAACCAGGTGAAGCGTTTCGCGCTTGATCGCGCGCCATACGCGATTAAAGATAAAACCGGTGCTCTCTGTGTCGACGACTAGCGGCGTTACACCGATGCGCTGGGCACAGCGATACACTGCGTCAATGGTTGCCTGTGATGTGGCGCTGCCGCGCATGAGTTCGACCATTGGTCGTTCCCAAATCAGACCGTAGAAGTGCATGTTGAGAACGCGATCGAGTCGGTTGGTTGCACTTTCTATGGCCGATATTTTGATGGAGGAACTATTGGTGGCCAATATGACGTGGGGTGGCGCGAGAGCGTCTAGTTGACCAAAGAGCTGGCGTTTTGCATCGAGGCGTTCGGGAATGGCTTCGATCACTAGGTCTGCATCGACCACACCTTGCTCTAATTCTTCGACATAGGTCATGCGCGCCTGCACGGTTTCACCCTCGACCGCATCGTGTAGCCCTGCGGCAATGCGGCGCTGTAGTTCGTCGTGGACTACGCTCTGTGATTTGGTGCGCGCCGCTTCGGAAGGCTCGACTAACTTAGTGGGATAGCCGTGGGCGGCACATTGCAGGCCGATCTGCGTGCCTAAGAAGCCGGCACCTACCACGCAGATGCGTTCGAAATCGCTCATCGTGTTTCTCCTTCTATCGCGGCAGGCGCTCCAAAGGCGCGGCGCAGCCGTTCGGCGTCGAACTTAAGTCGCCGATCGTAGGTGTAAATTCCGTTCTGTTCCTGCTCTATGTCGGTCAACTGCGTATAGGTATAGCCGGCCATATGCGGGTGAGAGATCAACGCATCGGTTAGTTGCTCTATCCGATCGTACACTTCTGCAATGCTCTGCGGGCGGTTGCCGTATCCCCAACCTTCGCCCCGATCTGTTCCTTCGCTCTGGCTGGCTTCTACCCACCACGTGCCCCCGTATTCGTCGACGAGATAGGGCTGGCTTTGGTAGGGTACAGACAGTTCGGGGAAACAGACGCGTGCCTCTTCGGGAGCGTCCGGATGCACGGACGCGTACGTGGCGCGAAAAGTCTCTGGGTTTTGCTCGTAGTCGTGCACGGTGAAAACATCCGTTTTTACGTGCACGTAGCCGCTGGCATCGTGTACGGGCCGCGTTGGGTCGAGCGCGCGCGTCAGATCGTACGTGCTCTCGAGCGCACGTCGGTGTGCTTCGGTATGAGCACGGGCTGGTCCAATGGTCTCGTTGAACGGGGTCCATGTAATGATCGAAGGATGGTTGAGATCGCGCAGAACGATTTCACGCCACTCGCGCTGTTGGTTGGCTAGGGCTTGGGGCTTGCCAAAGTCGAGGCCCCAGTCGCAAAACTCGCCCCAAGTCAAATAGCCCAAGCGGTCGGCCCAGTAGTGAAAGCGTTCCTCAAAGACCTTTTGATGCAGGCGTGCACCGTTAAAACCAACCGCCAAAGCGCGTTCAATATCACCTTTAAGTTCCGCGTCCGTTGGCGCGGTCCAGAGGCCGTCTGGATAGAAGCCCTGGTCGAGCACAAAGCGCAAGAAGATGGGGCGATTGTTGAGGAAAAATGTATGGCCTTCGACGTGGAATTTACGCAGGCCGGCGTAGGATTGTACGGCATCGCGGACGGTGTTGTTGGCATCGATTAGTTCAAGGCGCAGATCGTATAAATGGGGATCGGCCGGACTCCACGGGCGCGCGTCCGGCACGTCGAGCACGAGCGTCGTGCCGCTCTGTGCGGAGACGCTGTTCCGAGCGCACTCGGTCTCACCGTCGAGCAAGGTTGCGCGAAACTGGTAGCCGCGTGCGATATGCTCGAGCGTGGGGGTGAGCACAAAACGCTGCCCATCTAGATCGGGCACGATGCGCACAGACTCGATATGCGCTATCGGCACGGCTTCTAGCCAGACCGTTTGCCATATGCCCGTGGTGCGCGTGTAGTGGCATCCCTGAGAGCGCAGGTGGGCGCTCTGTTTGCCGGCCGGCTGCAGGCCGGAGCGCACGTCGTCGCGGGCCAGAACGACCAGTTCGTTTGGTCCTTCGACTAGGGCATCCGTTATGTCGAAGTGGAAAGATGAAGCGGTGCCGTAGTGAACGCCGACTTCGGTGCCGTTAATCCAGGCCCGGCATTCGTAGTCGACGGCGCCAAAGTGCAGGCGCACGCGCTGTTGGGACCAGTCTGTTGGCACTTTTATTGTGCGGTGGTACCAGACGGCGGGCATGAAGTCGGTATAGCCGACCTGCGAAAGAGGGCTCTCGGGACAAAAGGGAACGATTATGCGATCGGTTAGCGCCTTGGGATCGGCATGCCATCCAGCCGCTCGGCCAGAGTCGCCGTGGTCGATGCGGAAATTCCACTCGCCGTTAAGGCTGATCCACTGTGTGCGTTTGAACTGTGGGCGCGGATGCTCGGGCCGGGGGGGTGTCATGTGCGCTCTGTCTCGAGAAAGTGGCGGATGGTATTGCTGAGATGGTCGATGACCTGCGCAATACCGGCCTCGCCGTGTGCGGATGTAGCCTGGCGCGCATCTTCGCCCATCTGAGCAAAGAGCGGGTGGGCCGGATCGAATTGGACGTGAGGGTGTCGCTTGTCCTCGGTGGGCGGGCCGGCTGGAGGCCAGACATCGGCATGGTGGCCCGGCTGCAGCGCCTCGAGCTCGACGAATTCGGGAAAGAGCGCTAGGCCGAATGACGTCTCCTCTTTGGCGGCATGGTCGCCCTTGAGCGATAGGGCATCGCCGCAGATGCTTACCTCGGTGCCCGCTAGGATCAACGCCTCTGGATAGTCGCTCTGCAGGCCGGGAACGGCGGCATTGAGAAAGGACTGCCAAGGGTAATGCCCGGCCATGAGGACGAGGACACGTGCGCCAAAATCGAGTATCTGGCGCGAGGTTGTATTCAGGATAGATGTGATGGCTTCGGGCGACTGGTAGTGGCTCCACTTAAAGACGTCGTGGCCGCCGCCGCCACCCCACCACATGGTGGGCAGGATCACACCCCCTGTTTGTGCGGCGATGCGCTGGCAGGTGCGCTGCGCTTTAATGCCGTCGAATCCTATAGGCAGGTGCCACCCGTGGTGTTCGAGCAACCCGAGCGGCCAAAAGGCGACGGGGAACTCAGCTAACAGTGCTTCGAGTTGATCCGGACGCAGTTCTTCATACGGTTTCCAAACGGGCATATCGCCTCCTAAAAAATCGTGGCCGCACACAGGCGGTGTAGGTGGGCATAGTAGATTTGGTCGCCGACGATGGGGCCGGCGATGCTAAAGCCGTTTTCGGACTCAACGATGGGCTCTATCTGCAGCGAGGCGGGATTGAGTCGGTAAATACAGGAGCGGGTAAAGCCGTAAATCTGGTCGTCGGGGCCCACCTGAAGTCCGAGATCGAGGGGCGATGGATCGGGTAAGTCGAGCGACTCGACAAACGTTAGGGACGGCGGGTCAAATACGAAGAGTGCTGCACCGCTTCCCCCGTTGGCGGTGCCATATAGCCGGCCGTCCGGGCCGACGAGCAGGGCGTTGATTACCGTGTGGTCGACTTCCTGTTCCCAGGTTTTCGCTTCGGCTTGATAGTCCCATAAAAAGAGCGCGGCCCGTTCGACGCGTGGCTGCGTGCCCGAGCCGGCATCAATCGTTGTGCCGATGGCTATGCGCTCTTGGGCCTGCAGCCAAGCAAGCGTATAGCAGGAGGCATCGCCGCAAATGCGCTGGTAGGACGATCTCGTTCCGGTCTGGGGATCGTACCATGAAAGGGGGCCGCCCCAGCGGCCGTAGTCGGGAATGGATGCCGTCCACACGCGGCCGAGTGGACCGGCCAACGTGCTGCGCGGCCGATAGGAGAGTTCGTCCATGCGGCCCACGTCGCGCGGATTGGCTTCTGAATCCTCTCCGAATTGATAGGGCCGCGATGGATCGTAGATCGATAGCTTTGCCTGCGGGTAGGATGCGATAAATAATTCGCCGTCGAGATTGGCCATGGAATAGGCTTCTCCCGTGGCGGTCGAGCATACGCCAAGATCGGTCAAATCACCGTCCTGCGGACGATAGCGAAAGAGATGCAGGGGCAATATACTCGATCCGTACACGCAGTCGTCGGGGCCGCGATGCAGGCAAAATAGGCTGCTGCCGCTGGCCTCATAGGAAAGCTCTATTTGTCGTTCTGTGCCCTCTGCAGAGCGAATGGAGAGCGTCTTGTAGCGTTGCTCTTTGGCATCGGTGAAGGCAAACTGGCTGCCGTCGGGTAGATGGGGTACTGGTCGAGGTGCTGGCAGCGCATCAACGGGTACAGCGGTTCCATCTTCAATGCGAAAATTTCCCAGCGTGGAAGCTATATAGAGCCGCCCATCTTCGCCGCGAATCAGGTCCAGTTCGCTCTCGCCCTTAACGGATATGGGGCCTACAGCGTGTTTAGTACCAGTAGCTGGATCGTAGAGCACGACGTGGGGCTTGGTCATGCGCACGAGGTTGGCAATGCAGCCGTCGACGTCGACGAGGGGATAGTTGTACATGTCGACATCGTCCATACGGCCGCAGCGTTCAAACGCGTTTTGCTGCGGATCGTAGACGGTCAGATCTGCGCTTGGATAACTGCCAATCCACAGGCGCCCGTCGCTGGCTTCGTCTATGCGGCAGGGAAAAGTGGCTGCTTCAGGATGAATGGCGCCCAGGTCAATGAGGGCATCTTGGACAGGATCAAAGCAGAGCAAATGGCCGGCATAGGCCGAGCCGATGTAAAGGCGACCGGATGGGCTCATGCACGTCGCCGTCGGGTAGTTGGCCCCGGGTAGATTGCAGGTAAACTGGCGGCAAGCGCCGCTGTCGATATCAATTTGCAGCACGAATAGGCCGGCCGCCTGTTGACCCATTACGGCATACAGGCAGGGCGTTCCTTCTTGCGTAGCGCCGGGATGGAGATGAACCCAGTTGACCGATCGTACGGGAATGCCGATTGGGCGGAGAGTGATGGCCATAACGCGTTCCTTTTCCATGGACTTGAAGCGGAGGTAAGCATGGCAAGGGGCCGGGGGTGTGTCAAGGGTATAGGGGACGTATATTGATCTGAAAAAAGGAGGCGAATATGCGTATTGATACCCACGCCCATCTCTATGCCGACGATGACGTGCGCTACCCGATGAAAGCGGAACCCTACCGGCCGGAGCGGGGTGTGGGAACGATTGACCACCTGTGTGCAGAAGTGGCGGCTAATGGGATTGATCGAGTGGTGCTCGTGCAGACTGGATCGGCTTATGGATGGGACAATCGCCTTCTCGCGGATGTGGCGCGTGCACATCCTGGTTGGACGGTAGGGGTGTGCACGCTCGACCCAGTGGCCGAGAAAAGTCTCATCGAACTGGAACGTTTAGTCGGTGAATACAACGTCAAGGGCGTGCGCATTGAGGTGGCCAACGGCCGCTATCGCCACGCTGGATCAGAGCGTCTGTGGGCGCGGGCCGGTCAATTGGGGGCGGTCGTCTGCGCCCATTTGCGCCGGGAATATCTGGAGGAGTTAGACCAGTTACTCATCCAGTTTCCCGACGTGCCGGTCGTACTCGAGCACTGCGCGTACCCATCGGTTGACGAGGGTGCCGGAGGCGATGTGCTGTCCCGGGTTAAGCAGCTGGCGATGCGGGATAATCTATATGCCAAGCTGACGTTCGGTGTTACGTCTTCGCAGGAGGAATACCCCTTTGTCGATACGTGGGATATGCTGCGCTGCGTGATAGATGCATTTGGCCCAGAGCGCTGCATGTGGGGGTCTGACTTTCCCTGCGAGCACTGGCTGAGAAAGGCATCTTACGCTCAGCATATGGCGCTATTTACAGAGGAGTTAGGGCTAAGCGATACCGATTTAGAATGGGTGCTCGGGGGCACGGCGTTGCGCGTTTTTTGGGAAGGTTAGCAATCAGCGGCTGAATAGCCGCCGCCAAGGGGAAGGATGAACAGATCGGTAGTAGGCTTCTATGCGTGCGGGCCAATCGGTGGGCAGAGGGCGTGCTGCTATCTGGTGCGAGAGTTCGCGTTCGGCTTCGGCGCTAGTAGAGGGCAGATAAGATAGGCCTGGCGTAAGTTGACCGGAGAAAAGCACGTGCTCGTTTAAGCGATCTACGCAGGTGTTGGCTTTTTCTATAAGTGTGCGATAGATATCTGTGCAGCATAGGAGACGGCGGTTATAGGCATGGATATGCTCGTCGACCTCGGTAATCCGGTGTCGCCATTGGGGCAGGGATAGTCCGCTTTGGGCGGTTGGTTCGGCTAAATAATCGGGCCACTCATCCCAGCCAAGCGTCGCCATACAGGCGGCTCGGGTGGGGAACGGGGCCGTTAATGGAGCGGTTTTATCCAAGAGCGCATGGCGTTGATGGCTCAGCTGAGCCTGTGCTTGAGCCCAATACTGAGTCGCTTCAGTTTGACAGCGTTCGGCGTCGCGCCGGTACTGCAAAGGTTGCGGCAATAGTTGGTTATCTCTGAGCAGGCGTCCCGCGATGCGGTGCTCTGATCCGCTGGCGAAATAGTCCCCTAAGTCAATGGGTTTGCCACATCCAGGTAGCTTGGTGCAGTCGATCTGGGCGATCGCGTCCGCTAGCAGTTCTTCCGGACTGCGGTATTCTGGATCGCCGTTGGGGCGGCGCAACGGTTTCGAGCGATCTGAAGACATCGTGCTATGAAAATAGAGTCTTTGCAAATGGAAAAGAGTGCAATGTTAAAAGTAGGGGGAAATCGACCGTTGGCCAACCGATGGGTAAGGAGTGCGTTTATTGCGGGGATACGTCCGTGAAACTTCGGGGAGAATCTGAGCAGAGTTGGCTCGTCGTTGGTTCGGCGACTGTCGACTGTATCGAACAGGAAGATCGCACGGACTACAAGGCAGGCGGCGTCGTAGTCTATGGGGGATTAACGCTGTTGCAGCATGGACTGTCAGTTGCCGTATGCACCCAAATGGCACAGAGAGATCGAGACGTGGTGGCTCTGCTCAAATCGGCTGGAGCGGAAGTCTACGTGGGAGAGAGTCTCGAGACGACGCATTTCGTCAATCGAGTCTCGGGAGATCAGCGCCAACAGCTGATGCCTTTGGCTGCTGATCCCATTGGTCGGGATGCGCTGGTGGCGGCTCTTGGAGCGAGGCAGAATGTGCTGTTGGGCCCGCTCCATCCGTTGGATATCGCCGTCGAGGTATTCGATTGGTTGGCCGAATTGGAAGATCGAATGGTATACGCCGATGTTCAGGGACTGGTGCGCTCGGTGCGCGCGGGAAGGGTAGTGCCAAGGGTGGATAGCGCTGTGGATGCGCTACTGCGGGCGGCGCGGTCGATCAAGGTCGCACAGGAAGAATGGAGTCTGCTGCTTGCGTGGACCAAGTGCGATTGGGTGGAGATGATGGAGCGCTATCGCCTGTGTGAAGTGATCGTAACAGATGGCTCCCGCGGGGGATATATTTGCACGGCTGATGGGGGGCGGCATGCGTTTGCGGCTGCAGAAGTGGGTCAGATCTACGATCCAACAGGGGCTGGAGATGTGTTCTTTGCTAGCTATTTGAGCCAGCGGATAGGGCGCGGGCGATCGATTGAAGCATCTGCGCGGATGGCAGCACAAATGGCGGGACGGCAGGTGGCCGGGGAGTTGTTCGCCGCCGAAACCTTAGGGTTACAGCGGCCCTAACATTGAGCGCCGCGCACTGCGCCACCAAAGTGCTGCATGCGCTCTTCAGTGGTAATGGTATCGCTGGTTATAGGGCGATAGTGAAACTGTAGCGCTCGGCGTGGCCTATTGGACAGATTGGTAGGACTGCCGTGATGCAGCATACCGTGCCAAATCAAACAGCCACCCGGAGAGAGGGGGACCGCTAGGTCGAACTGGCGCTGGACGGCGGTATCGCAAATTTGCCAGTCGCGTACCTTAAAGTGCTCGGCCGGTCCCATACGGTGTGTGCCGGGTAGGATGTGCATGCAGCCGTTGTCGAGCGTCGACGCATCAAGTGCAATCCAGACCCCGATCACAGCCGTGTCGAGCGCTAGATCGAAATAGGCGCTGTCCTGGTGCCAAGGTTTTTCTCGGCCGCCGGGGTGTTTTAGTAGGGCCATGTCCTGAAAGAGCTCGGGCTCGTCTCCGATCAAGCGTTGCAACAGATCTTGCAAGCCGGCGTGCTCAGACAGTGCGGCGAGCCGAGGATCGTAGTCGACAAAGTGCATTAATTTACGCACCGCGCGCTCCTGCGATGTGCCGGAGCTTGCTTCGCGCTGTATTCCGCGGAACGTAGGATCTTTGCCGGCGATTAAATCGTCAATAGCGGCGAGCGCGTTGCCAATTTCTGATGGAGAAAAAACGCGTTCAATGGCCATATAGCCCTGCTCGTGAAACGCGTTGACGGCAGCGTCGTCAACAGCGGCCAGATCGGGCGTATAGTCGCCGAGAAGGCGGCTGCCGTAGAGCATAGGATCGTGTTCGGGTTGCAATGTTTCATCGAGCACGGGGCCTGCTGGCACTTTGTTCATTCGGGGTGGCTCGGTAGAGGTGGGAAACTACTCTTTTTTGTTTGCATTCACAGAGTCCTGCAGCGCCTGGATCTCCGGTTTGACTACCGATTCGTAGCAGTCGGGGCAAATGCTGTGACTAAAGGCTACGTCAGCTTTCTGCTCAATATAACGCTCTACCTGCGACCAGTAATTATTGTCATCGCGGATTTTCTTGCAATACGAACAGATCGGGAGTAGGCCCTGCAGTTGCTTCTCGCGCTGAATTGACTCTTCTAACTCGATGACGCGCTTAGAGAGCGTCATCTGCAGGTTGAGCATGCGCGCGCCGACGTTGATACGAGCCTGCAATTCTTTGCGATTAAACGGCTTGCTAATGAAATCGTCGGCACCAGCATCGAGGGCTTCGGCGAGGTCTTCTTTGGTATCCCGGGTAGTGAGCATGATGACATAGAGGTGGGAAAGGGTATCTAATGCACGCGCCCTGCGACACACTTCGACACCGTCTATATCGGGCATCATCCAGTCAAAGATGGCCAAGTTAGGTGGTTGCTCTCCCTGTAGGATTTCCCACGCCTCGGTGCCATTTTTCGTTGTGATAACCTCGTAATCCCATTGCAACAGCGTCCGCTCTAGCAGCAGTCGAGAAGTTGCATCGTCTTCGGCAATTAGGATTCGCATACGGTTAGCTCACTTATAGAGGGGATCGTTTTATCAACCGGCGGTGTCTTCGTCGGCTGATTGGCCATCTCTGTACAATATAGCTAGTGGCAATATTGCACAATACCCAACGACTAGCAATAGGGGCGCCAGCGTGAGCGAAAAGAAGCCATCGGCTGGCGGTATGCGCAGGAGTATATATCCCAACGATATACTCACCAGTGCGGGGGAGAGAAATTGCCAGGTTTTGCGCGTGAGGGGAGGATCGTGGGAGTCCGCCATATCCACTCTGCTTATCGTTTTTCGCGAATGCGGGCGGCGCGACCTTTGCGGCTGCGCAGGTAGAACAGGCGGGCACGACGAACGCGGCCACGACGAGTGCACTCGATCTGGGCGATACGCGGTGAGTGTATGGGAAAGATGCGTTCGGTGGCTACACCTTGAGTCAGCTTACGCACGGTAACGGTCTCTTGAATGCCGCTCCCTTTGCGCTGGAGCACGGTGCCTTCGAAAACCTGGATGCGCTCCTTGTCGCCTTCGATCACGCGCACGTGAACGCGCAGCGTGTCGCCGGCGGAAAAATCGGGTAAGTCGGTCTTGAGCTGATCTGAAGTCAGCTCGCGCATGATGCTTGCGTCCATTGTCTACCTTCTATTTAAGGGGCTTATTCCAGCCCTTCGCGTTCCCATTGGGATACTAGTTTCATCTCGTCGTCGTCGAGCTGGGCTCGTTCCAACAGATCGGGACGACGTTCAAACGTCTTGCGCAGTGCTTGTCTGCGTCGCCACTGGCGCACGCGCTGGTGGTCGCCGCTTTGCAAGATCTGCGGCACGCGCTCACCGTCGAAATCGGCTGGGCGCGTATACCAAGGACAATCGAGTAGAGCGTCCTGAAAAGAATCCTCTAAGGCCGAACTGAAATTACCCAATACGCCCGGCACGAGGCGCACTATCGAGTCGATGAGCACAAGTGCTGCCGGCTCGCCACCCGTCAGCACAAAATCTCCGATGGAGACCTCGCGGTCTACCAAGCGAGTTCGCACGCGCTCGTCGACGCCTTTATAGTGGCCGCAGAGTAAAACTATATGCTCTTGTAGCGACAGTTCAACGCTCAAGTTGTGATCGAGTCTCTGTCCGTCTGCCGTCAGATAAATGCAGTGCGCCTTTTCGAATTGCTGCGCCTGCCAGAGGGCAAATAGGGGCTCTGGTTTTAACACCATGCCGCCGCCGCCGCCGTAGGGCTCGTCGTCCACGCTCTTGTGCTTGTCGACGGCAAAATCGCGTGGATTGTGCGTGTCGACTACTAGCTGTCCACCAGCCACTGCGCGCGATAAGATGCTCGACTGCAGCGGTGTGGTGAAAAAGTCGGGGAAGAGCGTGACGATATCTATTTTCACGTTACGGTATCAGCTCTTCTATGCCGCTTACCACAATGCGGTGCTGGTCGATTGCGACATCCTTTACGAAGTCTTTTACGGCCGGTATTAAGACCTCGCCGTGAGAACCTCTGACGACGTAAACGTCGGTTGAGGGCATTTCTAAGACTTCTTCGACGGTTCCGATAGGCCGACCATGCTCATCTTCAACCGCGCACCCCACTAAATCGAATATGTAGAAGTGGGAACCTGCTAAGGCCGGCACCTGGTCGCGTTCGACGGTGACATAGCCTTTCACCAGCAGGTCACGCGCTGCTTCGGGTGTATCGATGCCAGAAAACTTCAGCACAACTCCCGGATCTTCCCGTCGCCAGTGCTCTAGTATAAGCGAGCGATCAGGCGTTCCCTCCCTTTGTATCACGACGGATGTGAGTGCATCGTAGCGACGCACGTCGTCCGTGAGTGGCTCGGCCTTGACATGGCCGCGCACGCCTTTGCTGCGAGTTATGTAGGCGACGGCAACGCGCTGAGTCATATCAGGGGAACCGCAGGCCGAATTTATTCTTCGCTTTTTTCCTCAGCCGGTTCCTCGGCTGGCGTATCAGCGGTTTCCTCGGTCGCTTCCTCTTTGGCTTCAACGGCCGGTGCCGCGCTAGCCGCAGCTAGCTTGCGACGACGCTTGGGCTTGTCTCCCTTAAGGGCGTTTTCGTCAGCTGAAGCCTCGAAGCCCTTCCAACGAGCAAGAACGCCCTGGCTGCGAAAAAGGGCTTCAACCGTCTCCGTCATTTCAGCGCCGCGATTCAGCCACAGAAGGGCATTCTCCTCGTTAATATCCACGCTTGCGTGCAGGGGATCGTACGTGCCGATCAGACCCAGCGCTTGCCCCTGACGCCCCGTCGTGCTGTGCATAGCGACGATGCGGTAAAAGGGTTGCTTCTTTTTTCCCAGTCTCGTGAGGCGAAGTTTAACCAACGGAGTTTTCTCCTTTTTAGTGTTCAGCCCGGAAAGGGCATTTTAAATTTTCTTCCCATTTTGCCCATTTTTGTCCGACTCATCTGCTTCATCATTTTTTGCATCTGCTGAAACTGCTTGACGAGTCGGTTGACGTCTTGAATCGTCGTGCCGCTGCCGCGTGCTATGCGCTTGCGACGGCTTCCGTTGAGCACCTGCGGGCGGCGGCGCTCTTCGAGAGTCATGGAGTTGATGATGGCTTCGACTTGTCCGAAGGCGTTGTCGTCAACCTGCATGCCTTTCATCGCTTTGCCGGCACCTGGTATCATACCGATCAGCTGATCCAGAGGGCCCATTTTTTTTACGGCCTGCAGCTGGTCGAGAAAATCCTCGAAGGTGAATGTCGCCTTGCGCAGCCGCTCTTCCATCTTTGCGGCCTTGTCGCGCTCGATCGCCGCTTCCGCTCGTTCGACGAGCGACAGGACGTCGCCCATGCCGAGTATGCGTGAAGCCATGCGGTCGGGATGGAACGCTTCGAGGTCTTCGACCTTTTCCCCAGTGCCGATAAACTTGATCGGCTGGCCCGTAACTTCTCGTATAGAGAGCGCTGCACCACCGCGCGCGTCGCTGTCCATTTTGGTGAGGACGACTCCGCTAAAGGCGAGCAGTTCGTGAAAGCGCTTAGCCGTTTCTACGGCATCTTGGCCGATCATGCTGTCAGCTGTAAAGAGAATCTCATGCGGCGAGATCGCCTCTTTAACGCGTGCCAGCTCCTCCATCATCTGCTCGTCGATGGTCAAACGACCCGCTGTATCGACGATTACGACGCTGCGGTTGGTCGATCGGCCCTGTGCGACACCCTGGCGGCAAATTTCTACCGGATCGGTTCCAGGAGGAGCGCTGAACACCGGCACCTCGATAGATGCGCCGAGCGTTTGCAGCTGATCGATGGCCGCCGGGCGATAAATATCAGCGGCGACCAGCAGCGCCGGGCGTCCTTGCTCTTTAAACTGGCGGGCCAACTTAGCTGCCATGGTCGTTTTGCCACCGCCCTGTAGGCCAACCATCATGACGATCGTCGGCGGGTGGTCAGCGAGTTTGATCGGCGCACTATGGCTACCGAGCAATACGACGAGTTCGTCGTGGACAATTTTTACGAGCTGTTGGCCGGCCGTCAGGCTTTTGGTGACCTGCTGGCCCAGCGCCTGATCTTTGACGCGCTGGATAAAGGTGCGAGCTACGTTAAAGTTTACGTCGGCCTCGAGCAGCGAGCGGCGAATTTCGCGCAGCGATTCGTCTATATTGCGCTCGGTTATGCGCCCCTGACCGCGCAGTTGGCGGAAAATGTCGTCAAAGCGATCGCTGAGTCGATCAAACATGGCTGAAATCCAGGCCTAGTCCTGCGTCTGCCCGCTGTTTGCTGGACACAGGTCTACAAAATCAATGAAACGCTAAATATAAAGTTGTAAATTCAATAGGGCAATAGAAATAGCGAGGGATTTCAAGCCCGCAAATCGGCGATCGCCTGAGCGGGATCCTCAGCGCGGAAAACGGCTGAGCCTGCCACGAGTATGCTGGCTCCCGCGCTGCGACACGAAGCGGCATTGTGTGGGTTTACGCCTCCGTCTATCTGGATCGGAAGCGCCAGGCGTTGGCGCTCGATTTCGTCGCGCAGAGCTTCTACCTTTTGTAGTGCTTGAGGTTGAAAAGACTGTCCGCCAAACCCTGGTTCTACTGACATAACGAGCACGAGATCTAGTTGGCCAAGAAAAGGATAGAGTGCTTCGGGAGGCGTTGCTGGATTGAGCACTAATCCGGATTTCAGGCCCGCGGCTCGGATTGCAGCCAAAGCGGGCTGAGGATCGGGGCAGGTCTCTATGTGAATCGTGAGTGAATCGGCGCCGGCCGATCGAAAGGGCTCGATGTAGGGCAGGGGATCGACGATCATGAGATGCACGTCGAAAAATAGCTCGGTGGTCGAGCGGATAGACTCTATAATCGGGAGACCAAAGCTGATGTTGGGTACAAAGCGACCATCCATCACGTCCAAGTGCAGCCAGTCGGCTCCTGCCTGCTCTATGCGTTGGATTTGTTCGGCCAAGCGCCCAAAGTCAGCGGCTAGTAGGGAAGGTGCAATGAGAACGGGAGAGACTGAGGGCATATTAGCGATCTCCGCGGTTGGTTGTCTGAGCGCTGACGCGCAGGCTGATGCGCGTGTTGCGCGGCGTTTTTTCTCCCGGGGCCGGTATTTGGCTCAGAATGGTGCCTGGTGGAATTCGATTGTCGATTTGCGTCTCAATGCGTCCGAGCAACATTTCGTATTTGGTGAGCGTGTCTTCTGCGGTATCGATGGGTAAGTTGGTCAAGTTGGGAACCGTCTTGGGCGATGACGGAGGGCCGCTGCTGATGCGCAGACTGACGGTGCCGCCTCGCGCCAAGGTCGTGCCGGCGACGGGATCTTGGTCGATAACAGCCTTTTCTGGGATATCGGTAGAGGAAACATAGAGAATGGATCCCATCTGCAGTTGGTTCGATTCGAGCTGCAACTGGGCTTCACGCAGGCTTACTCCTCGCAGCTTGGGGGTCGAGTAGTAGCGAGGACCTTTACTCAGCTGTACTGTGACAGCTCGTCCCCTCTTGACGCGCTGTCCGGGTTCGGGGACATGGTCGATAACGGCCCCCTGTGCAATGCGCTCGTTGAACATACTGTCGCCCACGACCATCTGCAGTCCCCACTGCTCAAGGCGACGTTCGGCCTGAGCTGCGTCGAGCGTCTGTAGACGAGGTATTTGCACGCTTGGCACATCGACGATATAGGGCATGACAACCGCGTCGATAAGCGCGATTACAAGCAATCCTGCCACGAGGGCTGAAGCGGCCATCAGCACGCCGTTGGCGATGAGTTTCTTCATGGGTTCACCTTGTGAATACGGGCGGCAAATGCACCGTCGCCCGAGTGGTGGCCAGGAATAGTCTGCACATAGCGCGCAGCGCTCCCATCTGTTGTCAAATACGCCTGTGCGTCCTCTATGCGCGCCGAAGGCGTACGCTCGAGAAACCACTCGACGACGTCCTCGTTCTCTTCTCGCTCTAAACTGCAGGTGCTGTAGACGAGCGTTCCGCCCGGTCGTAGCTGGGTATAGGCGGTCGAGAGGATCGTGCGCTGGCGTTGCACCAGATCGGCTAATTGCTCAGGCGCTCTGTTCCACCGCGCATCTGGATGGCGCCCGATAATCCCCGTGCCGCTGCAGGGCACGTCGACGAGCACGCGGTCAAATGGACCGAGACTCGACTGGCCGGCATCCGATACTACGGGGTGCACGGAGCGCAAACCGAGGCGTGCGATATTTTCGCGCAGGCGCTGCAGGCGAGTGGCCGATACGTCGGCGGCAGCGACGAGTCCGGTATCGTTCATTCGCTCGGCGATTTGCGTTGCCTTGCCGCCGGGGGCGCTACAGGCATCGAGCACGCGTTCGCCCGGCTGGGGGGCGAGCAGAGTGACGGCTAGGCCCGCGCTGGGATCTTGAATTTGGAAATGGCCTGCGGTATAAGCCGCCGAGTGGAGTGCCTGGTGGGCGACCCGTGCGCGGAAATAGCCGGCGGGTCCGGCGTCCAAATCGATTTGAGCGCAGAGTTCTTCTGCTGAGCTGCGCAGTGGGTTGAGGCGCAGCCAGAGGGGGGATGGGGTGTTATTGGTCTCTAATATCTGCCGCACAAATTCGGTATCCCAGCGCTGGCGCCAGCGCTCGACCAGCCCTTCGGGGTGAGAGTAGTACAGGGATAGGTAGCGGACTGTGTCGGACGTGGGCTCGGGAAAGCGCACGCGGGTTGG
>JAYOKQ010000004.1:0-15426 GCA_038119905.1 Gemmatimonadota bacterium
GCGCCGCTTCCTGACAGGCGACGAGGCGACCGACAATGAGGTTTTTCATGGTGAATTCAACGTCGATCTCGGCCACCGTAAGCGGATCGCCGCCGCGCGCGTTGCCGGCGACGTTGCCGAGGATATCGACGCGTCCATAGGTGCGATCCACCTGCTCGAATAAGGCGCGAATCTGCTCGGGCGCGGACATATCGCACTCGACCGGCAAGGCGCGGACGCCAAGGGCCTGCAGCTCGTCGGCCGTCTGCTCTACCCCTTGGCGATTGATATCGGCCAGCACGAGATCGGCCCCCACTTCGGCCAGCGCGGTCGCCATGGCCTTACCCAGGCCGCTAGCCGCGCCAGATACGACGGCAATCCGTCCGTGCAAATCAAAGAGTGCGTGCGACATGCGATATACCTCGTGTAAAATTAGACCGTCCACTTGCCGATGAGTCGACACCCCATGGACGAGGGCGCAAAATAGCAGGCGACGAGGCAGACGTCAACGCCGCTTGACCGCATCGCATCCACATTGCTTTATAAGCGCTAGCAAGCGCGCTCTGCCCAACCCTCGGCCAAGGACAGAGCGACTTCTTCACTCAACTGCAGAGAGGATCTATCATGGCAAAACAAATCGTCGACCCAGCGCAGGTACAGCCCTTTATATGCGACGACAGCTACTCGTCAAAGCTACTCATGGACGACTTTGTCGCCGGCACCGAGGCGATCAATATCAACGAAGGCACGCTCAAACCAGGCGGGCGCACGGAAGCCGGCGTCCACAAGGAGAACGAGCTCTACTACGCCGTGCGCGGACAGGCGATTCTCTACTTGGACGACGAGCCGTACGACTTGAAGCCGGGCATGGTCGTCTTTATCGCCGGGGGCACCAAGCATGCCCTGTATAACGAGAGCGAAACGGAAGATTTCGTCCTACTGACTATGTGGGAAAAAGCCGAGTACAACGGCGTCCACCACGCCCGCATCAAGGCCTGGGGCACTTCGTTCAAAACCGTCGACGAGGCCTAAGAGCACACCCTCAATAGTCGATGACGACCTTGATCGAGTCGGGACTGGAGGCCGTTTCCATACCGGCGACTAAATCGTCAAAGGCAAAGTGGTGCGTAATTAGCGGACGCAGGTCGATGCGCCGCTGTATCAGCAGGTCTAGTCCCTGCGCAAAGACGTGGGCAAAGCGGAAGGAGCCGCGCAGGGTCAGTTCCTTGGCCATGACGAGGTTAACCGGCAGGCTGACTTCCGCCGGCTGCGTGCCCAGCTGCACGATAGTGCCACCCGGACTGCAGCACGCGTAGGCGGCCGCCAGCGCCGCCGGCGCACCGGAGGCCTCGATAACCAGATCGACGCCGCGGCGGGTGACCTGGTCCAGTTCGTTGGGGTGCAGCGGCTCGTCGGCCCACGTGTCAGCGGCCAGCTTCAGGGCCGCCGGACGCAGATCGGATACAGCTAGCCACGCGGCGCCGTAGTGGCGGGCGACTAAACCGACGAGCTGACCGATCGGACCAGCGCCGCAGACGAGCACCCGCTTTGCCGCGACGCCGTCGGCGCGTTTGATGGCCTGCAGGGCGACGGCTAGCGGTTCGAGCAGAGCGGCCTGGCGGTAGTCGAGGCCGTCTGGGATGGGATGACAACCGGCGGCCAGCGCCGGCGCGCACTGGCGAAAGGTGCCGTCAAACGGCGGCGACGAAGCGGCCGAGCCGTAGTAACGCATGTTGGGACAAAGGTTGTAGCGCCCATCGATGCAGTAGGCGCAGGTCCTGCAGGGATGGGCCGGATCGATGGCCACGCGCGTGCCCACCGGCAGCGCGTCGGCAAAGGCGCCGGCGTCGACGATTTCGCCGGCCGATTCATGCCCGAGAATAAACGGGCGCGCCGGCACGAAATCGCCGTTGCGACCGTGCGCGTAATAGTGCAAGTCCGATCCGCAAATGCCGGTGGCGCAGATCCGCACCAGCACCTGATCTTCGGCCAGAGCGGGACGGTCAATGTCGGCCGGGCGCAAGTCTTTGGCCCCGTGCAAATAGAAGGCGTGCATAGCGAACATCCTCGATGGTTATCGCGGCGCTGGGCAGAGGGCGACGCGCGTTTTTATCGCAGATACAGTATGGCGGCGCGAGCAGCGCGCTGTCAATTGCCGCGCCCTGCCGACCTACCGGCGGCGCTGCTATACGCATACACCAGGAGAAAGATATGTTTCCCATACAACCGCTCGGACGCAGCGGCGTTGAGACCACCGCATTGGGCATAGGCGGTCACTTAGGCCTGCTGAGAGATTCAGACGACCCGCAAGAGCGGCAAGCGGAAGCCATTCGCGCGGTGCAGCGCGCCGTCGAATTGGGCGTGCGCTACTTCGACACCTCGCCGATGTACGGAGCGGGCGAATCGGAGCGACACCTGGGCGCTGGTCTGGCCGCTCTCGATGGCGATGCGCGCACCAGCCTGACCGTTTCCACCAAGGTAGGCACCCATCCCGAGCGCCGCCACGCCTACGGGGCCGACGACGTGCGCTGGTGCTACGAAAACAGCCGTCAGTTGCTCGGCCCGATCGACATCGTCTTTGTCCACGATCCCCGTTCGGACGCAGATATGGCGACCATTATGGGACCGGGCGGCGCCCTCGAAGTATTAGAGGACCTGCGCGCGCGCGGCGAAATTCGCGCCATTGGCCTGGGCAACCGCACCCATCGCTGGCAGCGCCAGATCATCGACAGCGGGCGAGCCGATATCATTTTGCCTTCCTACGATTACCACCCCATTCGCCAATCGATGGCCCCGCTGCTGGACCACGCCCGTGTGGCCGGGGTCGGCGTGGTCAACGGTTCGCCCTACCAGGCCGGCTTGTTGGCCGGCATCGACTTGGACGCCGCAGCTGCCAGTCAGGGAGAAAACCCCGACGTGGAGCGCGCACGCCAGATCTATGCCTGGTGCCGCGAACGCGATATAGAAGTTGGCGCGTTGGCCGTCCAATTTAGCCTGCGCGAACCGCGCATCGGCGCCACGCTGGTAGGGCCGCGCACCGTCGCCGAATTAGAAGACAATATCCGCCACGCAACGGCCTCCATCGCCGAGGAGCAGTGGGAGGCTTTTGCGCAGTTTTTGGCCATTCTGCAGCCACCGCCCGCGCCGGGCGGCGAAGCACTATAACCCGGCAGACTCGCACAGATGCGACCTGCCGCCGGTCAAACGTATATTCGACGTGTAGGTGCAGTATCGAGATTGAATTGCGTGGTCCCCACGAGACCCTCAAACAAGGAGCTATTGCCGATGAAACCAGCATCGGTACACCAACTATGTGTGGCCCTCAGTGCATGCTATTTGGCCGCGTGCACGCCGCTGGCTGTATCGCCGCAAACGGTCGAGGAAAAACAGCGCGCCTACGAGAAAGAGCGGTTCGCCGCTAAAATCGCCTTTGACCCAACCGCCCCCCAAGCGGTGTCCGGTTTTTTTCGCATGGGTCGCGTAGCATCGGATAATATTTCCAACACCGACGTGCTGACTCGAGTCGGCAACCTGCGCGATTTGGAGATGATCGTAGATATCGTCAATCAGTATACGGAAGTGCGTGCAGAGATCACGCCGAGCATAACCTATAGCGATCCGCGCCTATTTGATCTGCCTATTATCATTCCGCAAAGTTTGCCCAACCAGATCGAGTTGGCACAGCTAACCAGTTATCTGCTGGCGGGGGGATTTGTCATCGACGCCTCGCTAGGCTTTGACACCTATCGCGAAGGGCTGGAAAAGTATGGTGAGCTCGTCTGGGGCCGCGATGCCTGGGCGGAACGCGTGCCGGACGGCCATCCCATTTTCAGCACCTTTTTCGACATCAATTTAGAGGAAAATGTGCTGCCTTCGCCCACCGGTATGCAGGGCCTATTCGTGCGCGACCGCTTGGCCGCCATTTCCTTTGCCGGACTCGGCGTGCAGGACGAGCGCGAATTTCGCGAGGAGAACGTGCGCGAACTGGGCTCGGATGAAGACCGCGCCGCCGTGGCGCAGCTCGACGAAAAATCTGTGCGGGCGATCAACGAGGCGCGCGTCAGCCGGTTTAGCAGCATGCGCTTTCAGCAGATGACGGTCAACGCGGTGATCTTTGCGCTGACGCAGGAAGGCTCCATCGCGCAGCGCGCAGCGGAGTAATAGGCCAGTGGCCTAGCCGCGCCAGCTGCGCTCGATACCGGTGTAGCCGTCCGCGTAGTGCTTTAAGTGATCGGGCAACGCATCGATAAAGGCACGCGCCGAATCGGGCAGCGCCCAGGGTGTTTCAATCCGATGGTCGCGGCGGCGAAAGCCAATGGCGCAGGACAGCCGGTCTTCTTTAAGCGTGTTGGAAAAGGCGCCGTGATAGGTGCGATGAGCAAAGACGATCATATCGCCGGGCCGGGTGAACAGCGGCACCAGACCCGGTATATCAAAACCGCTGTAGCGAGATTCCGGTTCGTCGGCTGGATAGAACGAGGTGCGATCTGCCGTCAGATGGAACCCCTCGGGCCCATTCCACCCTTCGATGTGTGAATCCTCAATGACGCACAGGCCACCGTGCAGGGGGTGCGAGCCGGTGATATAGAACCACTTGCCCGAAGGCCAGTCGCCGCGATTGAGCACGCCGCCCGTATCGACGGCAGGCGTTTCGGCAAAGCCGCGCCAATCCGTATGCCAGGTAACCGGCTGCGAGTCCTGCTTGCGGAGGATGCAGGCCGAGCGGTGGATGGTCAGCTCGTCGGTGCCAATAAAGGCGGCGTGCACGCGCATAAAGGGCTCGTACTCGAGCAACTGCCAGGCCTTGGGGCCCGTCTCGACAAACGAGGTGTGCGTGTAGCTCTGCCCCGGCTGCAGCGCGCCGTCGGGGTCGGCCGCCTCGACGACGGCTTCCTTGAGCTCTTCGACGAGATAGTCGGGTAAGAGATCCTCAATCACGCAAAAACCGTGTGCGTTCATGCAGGCGATAGCCGCATCAAGCTCGTCGATGGAGAATTCGTAGCGGTAAGACAGATCGGGTTTTTTGATGTCTCTGGGATCCATATGCCAACTCCTACTAGGCGTATTTGATGGCTAATTCCCGCAGCTGAGCCGCCGCCAAACGAATCACGTCGCGATCGCCGCAGGCGTTGATGTCCTTGCCCTCGAAAACTACTGTCAGTGGCCCGTTATAGCCGGCATCGATCAGCGTCGGCACGATGCGTTCGTAGTCGAGATACTCTTCGCGTCCCGAGTCGATCTTGAAAAACTTGGCGCGCACGTGCGTTGCGTAGGGCGCCGTCTCTCGCATATAGTCGTAGAGCGGGTGATCGGCCGGAGTCGGCCCGCCGCCGTTGTACATCGGCGCGTCTTTCCACTGGCCGGTGTCGAGGAGAAACGTAAAGTTGGGCCGATCCGTCTCTTCGAGAATGCGCCGCACCTCGTCACCCGTCGAGGGATGGTTTTGCAGACCGATGGAGATCCCTTTCTGCGCAGCATAGTCGGCGATTTCCTGAAAGCAGCGCACCTCGCGCCGCTGGTCCTCGCGGCTCTCGAGCAAACCGGTAAAGATGCGGATCATCGGCGCGCCCAAAAAGAGCGCCACGTCGACGTCTTCCTTGGCGGCAGCGACCTTTTCGGCCAGCGCTTCGTCTGTCCCGGAAAAGTGGCCAATCGAAGCTAAATAGCCCACCGACAGTCCCTTGCGCAGGCAGTTGAGCTTTGTTTCGAATAAGTACGAGGGATCCTTTGAGTCAAAGCCGCGGTCTCGGCGAAAGTCGATCAGATCTAGACGCAGCTCATAGGCGCAGTCGATATAGCTTTCGATGCTCTCTAAAGCGGGCGGTTTTTCCTTGCCGAACATAGAGGCATAGAGACCAATTTTCATCGTAAACTCCTGCGAAGAGAGATGACCAACGCACGGTTGCGCTGCGACCGCGTGCTAAACTATAATCAATCGATCCGCGTGACGCCAACGACCCGGAAAGGAAATCACAAATGGAAAAACTGCGCCTGAATACCCAGCAGATGGCTTTTATGAACACCTTCGGCTACCTGCATTTTCCCGGTTTGCTCGGCGACTGTATTGAAGAAATCACTGCCGCCTTTGAAGGCGTATGGGAGATGCACGGCGGCGGTCACGAAGGCCAGCCGCACGACGGCCAGCAGCGCTCGTGTCTGGTGCCCTTCATAGATCAGAGCGAGCGCCTCTCAGCACTGCTCGACGATGGACGTGTCGACGGCATCTTCGCCAGTCTACTCGGCGATGAATACCAGTATATTGGCAGCGACGGCAACTACTACGTCGGCGACACCGGCTGGCATTCGGACGGAGGCTGGCCGCGCCCCATCATCTATTACAAGCTCGCGCTCTACCTCGATCCCCTGACGGCGACCACCGGTGCCCTGCGCGTGATTCCAGGCAGTCACCGATACGGCGAGGGCTTTGCCGAGGCGATCGAAGGGCAAATACGGCAATCGCAGGAACACTGGGGCATCGGCGGCGCCGAAGTGCCCTGCGTCGCCCTAGAGACGCAGCCCGGCGACGTGGTCGTCTTTAACCAGGGCATCAAGCACAGCGCCTGGGGCGGCGGCAAACGCCGGCGCATGTTCACCATCAACTGCACCCCCAAGCACCGGGAAGACCAGATCGGTCTGATGCGCGAAGAGATCAGCGCCTTTGCCCGCTTCTTGATGGACGAACTATACGGCGAAGCCATGCTAAAAACGGCTGGGCCAGAGCGTATGAAGCACCTCGAACAGGGACTGGCTAACGATGACCACCTGCCGGCGCTGACGGCGCGGGCGCGCGCAGAACGCACCGAGGCTTCGCGCGGCTGATCAGCGCTGGCCGGCCCGATAGCGCCGACGCGCCTCTTCGAGAAGGGCCAGCGCCTGAACAGGCAATGCCAAGGTGCTGCCCAATGCATTGACTTCGACGTGTTCGGGCGATTCGGCTCCGCACAGCACGCTGCTAATTTCAGCTTGCCGACTGACCCATGCCACGCATACGGCCGCGCGCGCTACGCCGAGTTGGGTGGCGACTTGGTCGACGACAGCGACCAATGAGCGCAGCGCCGGATCGGAGGGCACGTCCGCGGCCAACAGCCCCGTATCCATCGGGCTAAATGCCAGACAGCCCATCCCGCTCGAGCGCAGCAGCGGCATCATTTCCCGTTCAAAGCGCAGTGTGCGCGAACGCCCCTCCTCGTCGAGGTGGGCGCCGGCGATATTGTAATACTCCTCGACGGCGGCCACCGACCCCCATTCGCGCAAGGTCTGCACCTGCGCAGCGCTGTGGTTGGATACGCCCCAGTAGCGCACCTTGCCCATCTCTACCAACGCTTCCATAGCGTCGCCTATTTCGGCCGGCGGCGTGTGCTCATCGACGTGGTGCAGCAGGTAGAGGTCGAGGTAGTCCGTGCCTAGTCGATTCAGACTTTCTTCGAGCTGCTGGTGCAGGTAGGCGCGCGTATAGGCTGTCTGCACCCCCGATTCTAAGCGCACCGGCACCTTGCCGCATACGACCAACTTGTCGCGTCGCCCCCCCATCGCGCGACCCAGCACGCGCTCGGCACCGCCCCAACCGTAGGCGATAGCCGTGTCGAAAAAGGTTATGCCGCGGTCAATGGCAGATTCCAACACGCGCAGAGCGCGCGGGTCGTCAGCGCGCGGCAGATGGCGAAAGGCCGTGCCCTGACACAGGCGCGAAACGCGCAGACCCGTATTGCCGAACTGAACGTATTCCATGATCTTCACTCCGTCATCACAGCGTGACAAACTGCGTTTAACAGATGATACCAGGCCAGTTAGCCCCCGCCCAACCGCTATCGGGAGAGACGCCTTGAAAGCGCTTCTTATCACACTTGTATCCGCGTCGATCGCAACGGGTGTACTGGCACAGCCCGTCGGCGATGTTGCCGCCGTGCGCCACGCGGAAAGCAGCGATGTATTCGCCAACCCCGAGCGCGGCTTCTACCTCTACAACAACCTGCTACAGCTCAGCCCGGACATAGGCCGGCGCCGCGCCGAAGGCTACGCGCTGGTATGGGGTAAAATTGCCCTCGACGCCTACCGCGACCAAGCAGACCTGCCGCAGGCCGTACTCGACTCGCTTAACGCGGGCTTTGCTACGGCGCGTCACGGCGGGATGAAGGTCATCGTGCGCACCTCGTATGGCTCGCGCGGTCCCGGGGGAGACTACACGACCTACGAGGATCCTGCGCAGGACATCATCGAACGTCACATAGAGCAACTGGCGCCTATTTTTGTCCAGCACGCCGACGTGATTGCCCTCTTTGAAGCCGGCTTTGTCGGACCCTGGGGCGAATGGCATACCACCGCCCTTGCCCAAGACTACGCGCGCGGACGCCAGGTGCTCTTTCATCTACTAGACCACACCCCGGCCGAGCGCATGATCGCCGTGCGCTACCCCTATTTTAAACAGCAGCTATTCAAAGAAGACAACGGCACCTATGAACAGGTCCGTTCCGACAACGCCTACGGCGGTTCCCACGTCGCCCGCGTCGGTCATCACAACGACTGCTTTTTAGCCTCCGAAACGGATTACGGCACCTATGAACGCGGCGGACAGACGCGCAGCGACGAGACGGCCTATTTGGCCGCGGAAACACTCTATACGCTCTTTGGCGGCGAGACCTGCAATCCGCACCCGCTCAACGACTGCCAGCGCGCACTCGATGAACTCTCTACCCTGCACGCCAGCTACCTCAACCGCGCCTACCATCCCAAGGTATTGCAAAAGTGGCGCGAGCAGGGTTGCTTCGACGAGATTGCGCAGCGGCTTGGCGCGCGCCTCGTCTTAGAGGAAAGCCGCGCGCAGCGTAAGGTGCGCGCGGGCGGCGTGCTGGAAGTTGAGGTCGCGCTGAGCAACCGCGGATTCGCGCCCCTCTACAACGCGCGCGACGTGGAGTTTGTTCTGCAAAACGAGGAGAGCAGTGCTCTGTTCACCTTTGCTCAGGACGTCGATCCGCGCGCGTGGAAACCGGGACAACAGTATGTGTTTAACACCCGCCTAGCGCTGCCTGCCGACCTACCCAAGGGCTCCTATAGACTGGCCCTTTTCCTGCCCGATCCGTCGCCGCGTCTGCGCTGGGATCCGCGCTATGCCTATCGCTTGGCCAACGAGAATATGTGGGATGCCGAGAGCGGACTGAACGCGCTGATATCGGGCATCGCCGTGGAGTAGCCGCGCGATCGACCCGCTAGTCGATTTCGACCAATACGCGTCCATTTTCCACCCGCGTCGCATAGGAGCGCACGCGCGTGTGCTGCGGGTCGCAGAGCGAGAGCCCCGTCCGCACGTCGAACTCCCAGCCGTGCCAAGGGCAGACGATAATTTCGCCCGGACGCTCTATGGAGATATCGGCGCCCGGCCTGCAGGAGGGCACATACCCGGTCACGTGGCCATCCGATAGGCGCGCTCCTTGGTGCGGACAGCGGTCGCGCAGCACGTGGACCGCATTGCCGCGGCGCACTACGACCAGTGCGCGTCCAGACAGCTCAATGGGCTCGGCCACCCCGTCGACAAAGCGCTCTAGGTCACCTAGCTCAATCGAGGCCATAAAACGCCTCTGCGTGCGCGGAAAATATGCCGCAGCGCATGGCTTCGGGCACCGCGGCCGGCAGAACGCGGTTGGGCGCGTCAAAATCCCAGTGCGGATAGTCGGTGGCAAACATCAGAAAATCGTCGCAGCCAATCATGTCGATAATCTGCACGAGGTGCTGCGGATCGTCCGGCTCTTCCATCGGCTGAGTCGTAGAGCGAAAGTGCGTGCGAATATAGTCGCTCGGCGGCTTGACCAGCCACGGCACTTCGCTGCGCAGTCCGCGCCAGTTTTTGTCGAGTCGCCAGATCAGCCCCGGCAGCCAAGCGAAGCCGCCCTCAATCAGCACCACGCGCAGGTCCGGCAGTTGGCAGAAAACGCCCTCGCAAACCAGACTGACGACGTGCGTTTCAAAGGCCTGCGTCATCGTGGTGTGGTCTTCGATGTAGTACGAAGGCCACCCACAGGCCGTTATCGGCACATCGCCGCCGCCGCCAAAGTGAATGCCAACGGGCAGGTCGCACTCCGCTGCAGCGCGCAGCAGTGGGCGAAAGGCGCGCTTGCCGTAGGGTGCGTGCACGCGCGCCAGCAGCAGCACCTGCACGAAGCGCGGGTCGTTTGCCCAGTGGCGTATTTCGGCTGCCGCGCCTTCCGGATCGCGGATATTGACGGCGATCGCACCGCGCCAGCGCGGATCGGCGTCGAGCCAGTGGGCTGCCGTCCACTCGTTAACGGCGCGCGCCAGCGCATTGCCCAACTCGATATTGTGCACGGCGGAAGCAGCTACCAGCGGATTGAGTATAGCCCGATCAATAGACCACTCATCGAGCAACTGGGCGGCGGCAAAAGTCGGGTCGCTACCGGGCTTGCCGCCGCTGGGTGGCCAGGCATCGCGTCGCGCGGCGGCGGCAAAGACCTTTGGGTAGAGCGATACGCCCGGTAGCTGCAAACCGGACTGCTCGGCGTAGGCCTGCCAGCGAGCCGGAAGGAAGGGCATCAGGTCGGCGAGCGAATTGGGGTAATTGTGTACGTCGGCGTCGATTAGCGAAAACGGCGCCGCGTTGGCGCGGGGAACGCTGGGATTAGGGGCAGGGCTGCTCATAAGTGGATTCCCGTGGTGAGAAACGACGGCGTGGGGCTGCGCAGCGCGAAGACGGCAAGCGCGCAACGAGCCAATGCCGCTCCAAGGTAGGCACGGCTGGTGCACTCGGCAATGGGCGACGCGGCCCGGCGCCGCACCCATTCTACGGGTCGAATGGATGTGCTCTATTCGTAGGTCGCGAGAATTTCCGGGCGCCGAAAGCAGTCAACCGCGTGGTCGTTGACCAGCCCCGCTGCCTGCATATGCGCGTAGACTATGGTCGAACCGACGAACTTAAAACCACGCCCCTTGAGGTCTTTGCTCAGCGCATCGGACGCGGGCGACGTGGCCGGGTAATCGTCCTCCGTGCACCATTCGTTGACGATTGGCCGCCCATCGACAAAGCGCCAAATATATTCATCAAACGACCCAAACGCGCTCTGCACTTCGAGGAAGCAGCGCGCGTTGTGCACGGCGGCGTTTATTTTCAAGCGGTTGCGAATAATGCCAGAGTTGTGCATCAGCCCTTCGATTTTCTTCTCCGAAAAGCGGGCCACCTTCTCCGGATCAAAGCCGGCAAAGGCCAGGCGATAGTGAGCGCGCTTGCGCAGCACGGTGTACCAGCTCAGTCCTGCCTGGGCCGACTCAAGCGTGAGAAACTCGAACTGCCGCCGGTCGTCGTGCACGGGCACGCCCCACTCTTCGTCGTGGTAGGCCACGTAGTCGTCCTTGTCGAGATCGACCCAGGGACAGCGGTGCATAGCGCCTCGTTAGCTTCTGTGCAGAATAATTTTTATTTGCAGCACTGCGCGGCAATCGCCGACATTTGCCATGCGCTATTCTTTTGCAGAATATTAGCGCCTATATATAGGCCAATCCAGACGCGACGTCCAGATTTTACCGAACCCATTCAGCGGAGACAGTCCATGAGCGCGCAGACGCAACAATATCCCATGCAGGCCGTGCCCGGCTACTACTCGAGCACGCAAGGCATTCAAATTGCCATTCAGACCGGTGCCGATGCCAGCGACGAAGATCTGCAGTTTTTTGAGCAGCTAGGCGTCGAATGGGCGATGGTCGGCATCAACAACGCCGAACAGCACTCGGCCGAATTCTACAAGAGCTTGGTCAAGCGCTTTGGCGAGCGCGGCATCAAGATCTACCGCATCGCTAACCACAGCGTGCACAACGTGCCGGCCATCACCCTCAACCTGCCCGAGCGCGACGCCAAGATCGAAGAATTTAAACAGTTTATTCGCAACCTCGGCGAAGCGGGCATCTACTACAATACCTACGCCCACATGGGCAACGGCATCTGGTCTTCTGAGCGCGTCGAGGGACGCGGCGGCATGGACGCGCGATCGCTCGACATCAACAACGCCGTCGGCCGCTGGATTGGCGAGACGTACGAAGGTGAGTTGACGCACGGACGCGCCTATGGCGAAGACGAACTGTGGGACAATTACGAATACATGATTCGCCAAATTGCCCCCGTAGCCGAGGACGCCGGCGTGCGCATCGGCATTCACCCAGACGACCCACCGGTCTACGCGTTGGGCGGCATACCCCGCTGTATGTTCGGAAACTTCGAAGGCTACAAGCGCGCGATGGAAATTGCCGATAGCCCCAATATCGGCGTCTGCCTGTGCGTGGGCTGCTGGCTAGAGGGCGGCGAAGCGGGCATGGGCGTAGGCGTGGTAGACGCCATCAAGCACTTTGCCCAACAAGGTCAGCTGTTTAAGGTCCACTTCCGCAACGTATCTAACCCCATGCCGGAGCCATGGGTAGAAACCCTGATTGACAACGGCTATCAGGACATGCACCAAGTCATGCGCGCACTGCGCGAAGTGCAGTTTGACGGCTGCATTATTCCCGACCACATTCCCGCCATGCTCGGCGGTCACCGCGTTGGCGTAGCCTATTCAATCGCCTATATGCGCGCGCTAGTGCAGGCCGTTAACAACGAGTACGGCGGGGCGGCGTAAACACATTGCCCCGTGCGCACCCCGTTGCGGGTCGGAAGGGCCCCGTGCCCTTTCCGACCCGATTTTTTTGCGCCCAGCGCGCCCCATAAGTGCTGGAGCGCGAGAGCGTGAGATGCTATGGTTGGCGCGCGCCACACGCCACCATTAAAGGAGTTTCCCGATGCTAAAAGTCTACAACACCGCCCTCGTTCTCATCGATATTCAGGGCAAACTCGCCGCATTGATGCACGACAAAGATGCGCTCTACGCCCAGCTGCAAACACTCATCAAGGGCGCCCAGGCCCTGCAGCTTCCCATCCTGTGGTTGGAGCAGTATCCCAAGGGGTTAGGACCGACGATTCCCGAAGTGGCCAACCTGCTACCCGACCAACAACCGCTGGCCAAGACCTGCTTTAGCGCCTGCGGCCTGAGCGCCTTTTCCAACGCACTGCGCGAAACGGGCCGTCGGCACATTCTGCTGGCCGGCATCGAAACGCATATCTGCGTATACCAGACTGCGCGCGATTTGCTCAGCGATGGCTTCTACGTCGAAGTCGTTGCCGATGCCGTCTCATCGCGCACCGCGCAGAACAAAGCCATTGGCCTAGAAAAAATGCTGCACTGTGGCGCGCAGATTACTTCGGTAGAAATGTGCCTATTTGAGCTATTACAGCGAGCCGGCAGCACGGAGTTTAAGGAAATTGCCGGCCTCATCAAATGACGGCGACCTACTCCACTGCGGTGCGCCCTTCGGCCACCCGAAAAAGCACTGCACCCGCCAGCGCCGCCAGCACCGCCCCTGCGTAGAAAATTACGTGCGGAGCGAAGTGAGTCGAGCAGTAACCAAACAGCGGCAAGAACAGCGCGTAGACGCCGCTTTCCGTTCCGTAGCGCACGGCGACATAGAGACCGCGCTGGTCCGAGGGCGAGAGATCGAGTACCGACAGATAGAGCGGCATTGTAATGCCGCTAGTGCCCACGCCAATCAGCACGTAGGCGACCAAAAGCCACGATCGATTATCGGCATGGGGAAAGAGCGCAAAGCCGACCACGGACACAATCGAAAACAGCAGGGCTGTCTGCGCGCGCCCCAAGCGGTCGGCCAGCCAGCCGATCAGCGGTGCGCTGCACATGGCAATGGCGCTGTTGACGCTGGCCAAATAGCCGACAAATTCGTCGGGCAGGCCGTGTATGCGACGCGCCGTCGGCCAGATGTAGTACTGCGTTGCACTAAAGCCCATGCGCGCAATGACGGCGATTAAAAAAATGGCGTAGCGGCGATCGGCCGCTACCGTGCGCAGCGCCTGGCGCAAACGCGGCTGCTCCACCCGGCGCAGCGGGCGCAGGCCGGGCAGCGGGCGCAGGCGCAGCAGCAGCACGCTAGTACACAGCGAAAACAGCAGGCCCGTGCACCACACCGTCGTATAGCCCAGCGGATAGGCCAAGCGGCCAACGATTGTCGCGACAATCAGCCCGCTGGCAATTCCCGCCAGTCCACCCAGTGCCCCCTGCATGCCGAGCAGTTTACCGCGCCCACCCGGACGCAGCAGGCGGCTGAGCAGATCCATATTGGCAATGCTGCCGAAGGCGCCGACCACGCTGTTAATCAGGTAGTAGAAAAAAACCGCACCAAAGAACGGCCACAGACCCACCTGACCCCCAGTGGACCACAGCAGCGCGGTCGGCAAGAGAATCGGCAGCAGCTGGATGACGTGCGCGCGCCACATCAGTCGCACTTTGTCGCGCGCCGCATCGACGTAGCGCGC
The DNA here is from genome assembly GCA_038119905.1 of Gemmatimonadota bacterium. Classification (GTDB taxonomy): domain Bacteria; phylum Latescibacterota; class UBA2968; order UBA8231; family UBA8231. The sequence continues at coordinate 14,336 of JAYOKQ010000004.1, forward strand.
CGCCACAAACTGCGCCACGAGCGATACGAGTTGGTTGGCGGCAAAGAGGCCGAGAACAAAGTCGGACGCTCCCTGACGCATCAGCACGGTATTAAACAGATCGGCCGATATAAACGAACCGCTCAGACCTTGTAGCGTAGAATAGGTCGTCCAATTTATGGCATTGCCGCGCTCGGCGCGGGCGATCAGCTCTGCGCGGCGCACCGGCGCACTCCATCTGCCGCGCGCCTGCAGCACGCGCGATCAGCCATTTTCTCGCCGCACTTCAATGGCAATGTCGCCCTCCCCGTGCACATAGACGGTCAAGACGATCGGGCTGCAGCACACCTGGCAGTCTTCCACATAGGTCTGTCGCGCAACAGAGCAGTCGACCAACACCTCGATGTATTCCCCGCAGTAGGGGCATTCAATGGCGCGCTCTTCTAAGTAGTTCACAGGGGGATTACCTCCGCTCTATAGAGACCCATAAAAAGCGCGGCCTATAGATATCGGCGTCTTCGACCAAACTGTCCCACGAGCGCGCGTTGACGTTATAAGACACCAGCCATTCGCTCGGCGTGGACAGCGTGGGATGCGCTTTGGCGTTGTAGGTATAGATTTCTTTGCCGATGTCCGGTTCGCGCGTGTGGTAGATGTCGATGCGTGGACCAAAGGGTCCCACTGGACTATCGCCTATGCGCACGTAGAGATCGCGCTCTACGTGCATCGAGACGAGCAGGTAGTGGCCCCTCAGGTCGCCGTGGGCAGCGGGTGTCACGCTCAGTTCAGGACCGCCGCGGCCCAGCGGGGCGGCGTCCCCTATGCGACGGCTCCATTCGGCTCCGTTCCAGAAACGCCAGGCGGCAAAGTCTTCAAACGCGGCGCTTTCCACGCGTGCGACGGCCAGCTTTACCTCGCCGTCGCCGCGGCCGTGGTAGCGCCCGTAGGTATAGATATACCCGTCTGGATGGGGCGCGCCCGACTGCGCTGTATGCGGCATAAAGGCGGCACCGAAAAACAGTTTGCGGCGCTCGTCGACGTCAAAAAACGGCGCGTCAACTTGCTCGTGGCGCGCCCACTGGGGCCCGCTATTGTCCAGCGGCACCTTAATC
>JAYOKQ010000004.1:15436-28210 GCA_038119905.1 Gemmatimonadota bacterium
CGTCCTGCAGCCAGTACCAGCACGCGCCGGCCGCTCGAGCCTGCGGGGTCGATGGCGTAAAAAACGTGCCATCGCCTTCGTCGCTCCACAAAAAGCGCAGCGCTGTCGGATCGGGCGCTGTCCCGTCGAGTTGGGCCAGCGTGTTGTTGACCATGCGGAAGTTGCACCGCATACCCCCTTCATCGACGTGGCCTATAAACGTATCGCCGAAGATAAAAACCTGCCGCCCCCCCGCCGTCCCGGCCGACGGCGGCGCCTCGCGCCCCGACAGGGCAACGGCGTAAATGCCGTCGCTACCCGTCCAGCCGTCCCGGCGTTTGAAGAGCGCGTCCCACTCCGGCGCCTCGCGCACGCCGATGCGCCACCCTGCCGCTTCTACGGTCTCCATGCGGTCACGCCCACTGCGGTCCGTCGTGCGTGGGCCTGTGCACAAAGCGCCGCATATCGAGTTTGAGCTGCACTTGGGTCGCTGGTCCCAACTCCACGCGAATCCATCGACTATCGACCCGTTCTACTTGCCCATCGGCAGCCTGCACGGCGAGGAATTCGTGTTCGGCAAATGAACCTGCTTGCACGACGACGGCGCGGCGCTCAACCGGATCGGTGTTGACCAGCGTCACCGTAGCACCGTCTGCACTGACGGCGCTGACCAGCGCCGCCACGTATTGAGGCAGGCCCGCGCGCCGCGTGTGTGGATCGAAATAGCGCAGATGGGCCTGCAGCAACCCGCCATTATACAGCGCAGAGGGCGTGCCCATGGTCATCTGCACGAGCGCTTCGGGCAGCACCGGATTCATATTCTGGAAGTGGTAACAGTGGCGCTCCTCCGGATCGCTGTCGTCGTCGGCCAAACGCTCCAAGCTGCGCCCCACGCACTGGTAGGTCGAGTCGATGGCCGCGCGCGGATAGTCGGCATACCGACCCTCTATCCAAGCTTGCCAAGCGCGCGGCGGGCAAATACCCGCTTTGCCCGCGCCCCAATCGTCGGGGAAGGCGGCAAAGCCATCGCGCTGGGGAAAGACTTCTTCCAGGCGGGCGCGATCCTCGTCGCTCTGGCTCAAATAGAACAGGTGAATGTAGAGTTCGGGCTCGGGCGCGCGGTAGTCAAACCAGCCCGTATCGCCGTGGCGAGCCGGTATCTTCCATACCCCATCTTCTTGGCGACGCAAATCCCACAGCATATCCAGCTGCGAACGGCACAGATCCAACCAGCTCATATCGCCGGTCATCAGCGCCGCACACGAACCGGCTACGTAGGCGCTCTCGGTAATATTGCGGCCCCCGTGCGGCCAGCGCCAGCCGTAGTAGCCACCCCACCACTTGCCGTCGATCAGCTCGCCGACCTGGCCGTTTGGTCCAACGTTGTCGGGGGCGATTCCTCCGTTGTTGCGGCAGTGTTCCATCCACTTGGACAGATACTCCAACACCCAGGTCTTGTACTTTTCTTCGCCGGTGTACAAGTAGGCGTTAGTCACCAGACTGGCCGAAGACAGATTGAGCGGCACGTCGCCGCGCGTCATGCGCCGGTTGATTAACTCGAGCACGCGCGCAAAGGTTTTGTCGTCTGTCCAGTCGGCTTTGGCAAAGGGGTTCCCCTCTTCCACGCCCTCCATATCCTCGTAGGGCGCCAAATAGTGGGCGAGAATCGGGCGGTGGTAGTCCCAATCCTTCTGCGTGGTTACAAAGCGCGGACCGCGGCTGCCGTTGAGCGGCGAGCGCAGCATCTTGCGCGCACTATCCCAGTTGTCAGCCAGCGGATCTTCACCGATATACATCGCCGCATAGCGCAAGGCGCGCCGACGATCGATATGGTGGTTGGGATCGGCCATACCAAGATAATAGATGTAGGTGTAGCTCTCACTGTGGTGGAACCAGTCGAAGCCGGCGACAAATTCGCGCTCCACCGTGCCGTAGTCCTCATACTGCCAGGTAATGGCATCCCACTCCTTGCGCGCCAGCGAGTGCATGTGCTCACCGCCGCCGATTAAATAAAAGAGCGGCAGCGAAAGAAAGGCTTCGTAGCCGTTGTCAGTACCGTCCATACTGGTCCATACGCTGCGCTGCATCAGCGTGCCGTCGGGCCGCGTGGCGTGTTCGACAAAGGGCCAGACAGCCCGATCCATCGCCGCTATGAGCGCGCGCTGCTGCACCGCCCAATCGGGCAGGGGGCCGCGCCTATCTATGAACATTGCGTGCATTTTGTTCCACCTTTCTACGCAGTACGCCGCGCACCGTCTCATCTGAGCAGAATAATAGGACAATACCGGCGCGCAACCAATGCCCACTTGCCCTCGCCACGCCCATTTGCTTTCCTTTTGCTACCGCGAGGAGGTCCACCGTGAAAATCACCCATATCGACGTCCATGCCTGCGCCGTGCCGCCCACGCCGACGGCACTCTACCGAGTCGAAAAAGATCGCTCGCTGCAAGAGCAACTCGATGCCGATACCCGGCCTAAGTACATCGCTCAAGTGCATACAGATGCGGGCATCATCGGACTCGGCGAATCGCATCGAGGCATCGATCCAGCACTCGTGCGCCAGGCGCTACAGCCGCTTATTGGCCTCAATCCGCTCGCGCTCAACCTGCGCCTGCTACCCGTCGAACCCGGCATCGCCTACGACGTCGGCGAAATAGCCCTCTACGATATCGTCGGCAAGGCGAGTGGGCTAGCCGTCTGCCAACTGCTCGGCGGTCCCTATCGCCAGTGGGTAGGCGCGCACTACTGGATGGGCAAGCGCACGCCGGAAGAGAGCGCAGATATCGCTCTCGAAGGCAAGGCGAAAGGTTTTACGGGGATAAAAATCAAATGCGGTAAGGACGCGCCCGATCAAGAGTCGGTTGCGCGCGTGCGCGCCATTCGCGACGCCGTGGGCAGCGAATTCGAACTGGAGCTAGACGCCAACGGCGGCTTTCGCATGCGCGACGATCTGGAGGATCTCTGTGCTCAGCTGTACGAGCTGGGCGTGGCGCGCCTCGAAGATCCCTACCCGCGCGCCGACCCGGCACCCTTTGCCGACCTGCGCCAGCGCATCAAACTGCCGCTGGCCTACCACGCCCTCACGCTCGAACAGGTGCTGGGCGCCGTGCGCGTCGACGCGGCGCAGGCCATCAACGCCGGCTGCGGCTCGCTGCCGCTCTTTGTGCGCATGGCCGACTTGGCCGACGCAGCGGGCATTCCCAGCTGGCACGGCTCGGCGCAGGAGCTGGGCATCCGCGATGCGGCCTACGTGCACGCCTGTGCCGCCGCACCCGGCTGCACGCTGTCGAGCGACCTCCTGCATCACCTATGGGCCGACGACCTGATTGCCGAACCGCTCGTCCTCGAAGGAGGCCGAGTACGCGTGCCCGACGGACCTGGCCTAGGCGTCGAACTCGACGTCGATGCGGTAACCCGCTACGCCGTCGACTCGTTCACCCTGCGCTAGCGAACTGCTGCTTTAGAGTTTTTTAAAGTAGGTGACGTCTTCGTGGTGGATATCAAAACCAGCGCGCTCGTAGGCCCGCCGCGCCGGAGCGTGCGCCTCATCGCAGCCCGTCTGCACTTTGGCATAGCGCATGCCCTGCGCTTTAAAATAGGCTAGCGCGGCTGCGTAGAGCTGTTGGCCGATGCCCTTGAGGCCGCAATCGGGATCGACGGCGTTGTTGCCGATCTCGCCGACGCCCCTGGCCGAGTCGAGGCGGAAGGTGACAAAGCCGACGATGCGCTCACCCTCTTCGCAAACCAATACCCAGTCGGGATGACGCGTGCAGTGGGCGCGAATTTGCTCGCCTTTACTCGAGCGCTCATCCGCTACCAGCAGCGAAAATAGCTCGTCACCGTAGGTCTGGCGAAACATGCGATAGATGCCGCGCCAGGCGCGGTTGCCTATGTCGACCAAGTGCTCTACGTCGTCGGGGTGATAGGGGCGAATCACGGTGTCTCCTCGAACGTGGCCCTTGAGCCGTGCGACTATACCTCGGTAAGCCTCGGCATCAAATCGGCCAAATTGCACGGCTGGTTCGTCGAATCGAGCTGCGGACCTATGAGCTTGTCCCAACCCGTTGCACAGGCACCCGACGAGCCGGGCAAACAGAATATGTAGGTGCCGTTGCTAACGCCGGCAATGCAGCGCGACTGCATCGTCGCCGTGCCGATCTCCTCATAGGAAATCATGCGGAAGACCTCGCCAAACCCCTCGATCTTCTTGTCGAAAAGTGGTGCGACCGCCTCTGGCGTGCCGTCGCGTCCCGTCAGGCCGGTGCCACCGGTGCTAACGATGGCCTGCACCTGCGGATCGGCAATCCACTGGGCGACTTTGGCGCGCACCTGATAGATATCATCGGGCAAAATGCATTTCTCGTGCAGAATATGCCCTTGTTCACGCAGGCGTTCGACGAGCAAATGGCCCGATTTATCGCTGCTCTCGTCTCGGGTATCGGATACCGTTAGCACGGCCATGCGCACAGCCATGCGCTGTTCGTTAGACATTGGTTACCTCATTGGTCTTGGTAGGGTACGAGTTTGATTTCGTAGAGTTTGGGCCACCATTTACCGGTGACAAAGAGACGATCACCCGCCGCGTCGTACGCGATGCCGTTGAGCACATCTACGCGGCGTCCACTGCGGTCGGCCGGGCTTAGCAGGCCGCTCAGATCGACGATGCCGGTCACCTGACCGCTCTGCGGATCAATGCGCACGATGCGATCGGTCTGCCACACGTTGGCAAAGATCTGCCCGTCGATGTACTCGAGTTCGTTGAGATAGGCCACTGGGCTATCACCGTTGCGCACCGCAACGCGCCCCGTCTCAGCAAAAGTAAACGGATCGCGGAAGTAGAGCGTCGACGTGCCGTCGCTCATAATCAGGCGCTCTCCGTCGTGCGTCAGCCCCCAACCTTCTGTGGCATAGCTAAACTGCGTGCGCAATTCAAAGGTGTCCACGTCATAGACGAAAGCCGTCTGCGATTTCCACGTGAGCTGCAGCACGCGGTTATTGAAAACGGCGATCCCCTCGCCAAAAAATCGGACGTCCAGATCGCGCTGCTGCAGCACCTGGCCGCTTTCTATTTCGACCTTGCGCAGCGACGAGCCTCCGTTGAGACCCGTACCTTCGTAGAGAACACCCTCTAAAAAGACCAGCCCCTGCGTGAAAGCCGTCGGATCGTGCGGATAGGCGTTGACGATTTCGTAGCCGTAGAGCATCGGTTCGACAACCGGCTGCGGCTCGGTCGGTTGCGCCTCCTTTGGCTGCGTCGTGGCGGCATCAGAGCAGGCGAAAAATGGAGAGCCTATCCACAACCAACACAACATGTGCGCATACGTCTTCATATGCATAAACATAGGAGACCTATGCATCTGGGGAAAGTGAACAACCCAAATAGAATACGTTCGGCGCAACCCACTCCAACCAGCCCTGCCATAGAGCAAGTGCGATCTCTCGGCTAGAGGGCCCATAAATTTGCAGCGACATAGTTGTCTATTTGCTGAAATGCATCATTTTTATATAAGTTAGTTATCCATTTTTCCTATGCGGTGATCCTATGGGTGCCAAAATACTCATCGTAGAGCGCAACGAGCGCATCGGCCGACTCATCAGCCGCCAACTCAACGAACACGGCTACCAAGCCAAGGACGTGCGGCATGGTGCCGAAGCGGCGATAGCGCTTCGAAACGAAATGGCCGACCTCATTCTAATCGACAACGAGGTCGTGCTAGGCGGTCTAAAAACGGCCCGGCTCCTGCGCCTGCATCCCAAGTACAGCGCTCTGCCCCTCGTGCTGAGTCTGTCCAGCAACGAGCAGAAGGCGACGAGCGCGATGAGCGAGGGCCAAGCCAGCGGTCTAAAGCACTTTCTCACCAAGCCCTTTAGCATGGCTATCCTGCTAGAAAAACTCGGCGAGGCGCTCCAGACAAACGAACCGGCCAAACAGCCAACCAGCCTAGAAATCCGCGAAGAAATCCGCGCTATTTCCGACCTACCGGTCATGCCCGAAGCCTATAACAAGCTGCTCATGCTGCTGAGCAAGCCCAACCCAGACGTCAACCTGAGTGAAGTGGCGCGCACGTTAGAAATGGACCCTGGACTCTCGTCGCGCGTGATGCGCACCTGCAAGTCGGCCTACTTTGGCTTTCAAGGCAATATGATGAAGCAGGCGCTGGCGTTTCTCGGTGTCGAAGAGATCCGCCGCATCGTTCAATCAGCGGTAATTTACAACGTCTTTAGCGAAGAAGAGCAAGCCGATGCTTCTCGCTTGAAGATGAAAGACCTGTGGAGACACTCCATCGGCGTCGGCGTCGCCATGGAAATCTTGGGAAAAACCGACAAAAACAAGACGCATTTTTTGCTCGGCACCCTGCACGATCTGGGCAAGGCCATTTTCAAATTTCGCTTTCCCGTCCACTTCAATGCCGTGGTCGATATGGTCGAGAACGAGCACGTCTCCATGGTCGAAGCGGAGCGAGAGTTGCTCGGTATTACCCACGCAGAATGCGGAGGCGCGCTAGCCACGCACTGGGACTTACCGCCCGAAGTCCGCACCGCCATTACTTCGCACCACAGTCCCTCGCAAAACCCGCAGCATCGCCAGCTCTCTGCCACGGTGCACATCTGCGATATCGCAGTGCGCACAATGAAAATAGGCTACGCCGGCGACGATCTGATACCACCGATGGACCTATTTGCCAAGCGCAGCTTTCCCAAGGGCTTGGACACACTGCTGGCGCAAAAGGATCACATCAACCAACAGGTCGAAGCCATCGCGGGCGATCAATGAGCCTCGCCTCATCCGCCCAGCATCGGTTCTACGGCGGATATCGGCGGCAGCGCGGGTGGGCCATCGGACTATATTGCGCACTGAGCATCGCGCTAACCTGCGCACCCACCAAAGCCCAAGACGACGATCCGGTGCTGCTACCAGCACCGAGCACGTCGCTCTATGCCTCCCTCGGCATAGGATTTATTAATATCGACGAACAGGGGCCCGGCGTGCGCGCGCCGCTGGGGTTGGTCGCCGCCTTTAACGCCCAACGCCTCATTCTGCGCACCAACCTACTCGACCTGAGCTTTCTCGAGGGAGACGACCGCGATGCGCGCTACGCGCGCAGCTATTCGGCCTATGCGCCTTCTAACTGCTACGACACGCAGACTGGTTACTACGTATCGAGCTATCGCTGTTCCGGCGGCACCGACCTACTCGCCTCGGCCAGCGCAGAGCTAACCTACGTCGCCCTGCGCGACGTCTGGTTGTCCAACAACCGCGGCAACGTATTTGTCGGAGCCGGCTGGCGTCTCAAAAGCCCACGGAGCGCCTACGGTAGTATCGGCTTTTTCTTTGAACGACCCCGACACAGCAGCGGTGGAGTACAGCTTATGATCGGCCAAGGGTTTGTTGGCTTTGGCCTGCTCTGGGGTTACGATCTGCGGCGCCTGTTTTAGGCAACTCACTCCGCGCTCAGCGCGTCGCCCAAGCGTGTCCTTCCACGCGGCGACACGCACGCATTTTCACATCATATTGTCAATGGAAAAACACGCATGGTGCTACGCATGGTGGCATGGCTGCTGGCCTACTCGACCTGGGTACAGGCGCAGCAGGTGTCCGATGCCCATCCATCGCTGCTCTTCAGCCACACCGACCTCTCCAAGCTGAGGGAGCGCGTCGAACGCCCTCCCTATAGTGACTGGTGGTCGACGGTGCGAACGCGCGCGCAAAATGGGCTTCCGGCAGACGCCCCAGAGCGCACTAAGGCGCGCCTGGCAAAGAGTCTGGCCTTTGTCTATCTGATGACCGCAGACGAAACGTGGGCGCAGCAGGCGCTAGCCGTTATGCGCGAGACCCGTTTCCCTCCGCGCGGCGGCGATATGGGACAGCCGCACAACGAGGGCGAACTCGTCGCTCACTATGCGCTGGCCTACGATATGATCCAAGCCTATGCCGCGGCAAACGATACCGTCGCACTGCGGGAGATACGCACGATACTGGCCGAAGAAGCCACTCGGATAGAAGAGGGCATCGTCGTTGCGCAGATCAATTTGGGGCTGACCAAGTTAAACATCCGCCTGCACGAAACGCCGCATTTGGACAACTGGCACATCCGCGCCTACGCAGGCTTGGGGATCGCGGCACTGGCCCTGCGCGACCACCCAGATGCTCCGGCGTGGTCGCAACGCGCACGCGATCTCGTCGTGCGCAGTCTAAACCTACAGATAGATCCACAGAGCGGCGCCTATGCCGAAGGGCCGTTTTACGCGCGCTACTCAGCCGACGTCTATCTACCGTACGGGATCGCGCTACGCCGCGTCGAGGGACGCGACCTATTTGCAGAAACGCCGGTGCACGCTATGCATCAGTGGTCGTTTAACCTGCGCCTGCCCAACGGCCGTCGCCCCAACATCGACGACGGTCACCTAGACGATTTTTACGGCCATTATCTGGCTTCTATTGCCGAAAATGGAGGCGCGTTTCGCTGGGATTGGGAGCACAACACCAACGGCCTCTACGTGCGACAATTTTCCGAGATGGACGCCATCGCTCTGTTTGATGACGGCGTAGCAGCGACCGCACCAACGGGCGAGCCAACGGTCTTCATGCCCAGCGGCGGCGATGCCGTTTTTCGCTCCGACTGGACGGAAGACGCGACCTACCTATTGCTGCGCGGGGAGAACGGACGCCCGCGCAGCAGCGGCGCGGCGCACGAGCATCCCGACGAGACCAGCTTTCTGCTCTACGCGGCCAAGGAAATGCTCGCGTTAGACGCCGGCTACATCGACTTCACTCATCATGCCAAGGTCAATCGGGCGGGCAACCACAATCTCGTGTTGGTCGACGGAGCGGGACCGCCGCTGCGGACGGCGCAGGGCGAGTTGATTGGCGCCGGCAACGATGCCTTTATCGAAGGGACGTTTATCAGCGAGAACGGCGATTATGCCGAGGTCCACACCTCCTACGCCGGCGTAGACTTCCGACGACGAATGCTCTTTGTCGACAAGCAGTACTTTCTTGTGGCCGACCATCTACACAGTGATATAGAGCGCGCCTATGAATGGCGACTGCACGGCAACGGCGGCGGCACGAGCGGTGGCACCTACGCCCGTGAAAACGGCCTGGCCCGCTGGACGCGATCACGTGGCGAACTGCTCGTTTTTCTGCCCAACCGGCCCGGAAGATCCTTTGCTGAGATCGATACGCTGCATTCGTTTGAAGCAGGTCAGGAACAGACTCACACCACACTGCGCGTGCAGCAGCGCGGCGCGAACGATCACTACCTAGCCGTGCTCTATCCGCGCGCAATCGATGCCCCTACCCCCACCTTCACCGCGCTGTCCGTGTCTAGCGGGGAAGGCGTGCGCATCGCCGTGGATGGACGGGACGATATCGCCTGGACCAAGCACGACAGCGCGGAGACGACCGCCGTCGCCCACCTCCGTTCCGATGGCTCTTTCGGCTGGTTGAGTCCTTCCGAGCCCCTGGGGGACGAGCTGCGCTTTGTCGTCCACGATGCGACCTATCTTAGTCGCACCGATGCCACCGGCGCCAACGTCGATTACTTTACTTCGAGCCGCGCGGCCGACGTCAGCCTATCTATCGCACCCGAGCGCATCGCTGGCTTTGTCCGTGGCCCCGACGAAGGTTATACCCTGCGCTTTCCCATAGAGCGCGAAGTGCGCGTCGGCCAAGCCACCTTCAACGGGCAGCTACTTGAGACGCGCCAAGACAGCGGCTCGGTCTATCTGCAGCTTGCCGGAGAGGGCGATATAGATCTTGTGCTCGTGGCCGGGGAGAGCGCCGCGCCACAACCGCTCCTGCTGCGCGGAGCAGACCTTGTTGGGACATTCGGTCCATTCCTCGCGCAAAACGGACGCGAACGCCTCTTTATCACCTATCAAAATGGGCTCTCGGGCCATATTCCCGAACGCGCTGCACAGAACCGCGCCGACACTATTTGCCGCCTCTACGGACGTGCCGAAGCGATCGATTGGCTGGCCATGCCAAGTCTGACCTTCAGCGAACCGACGCTGACCCAGGTGACCGATACCGGCCTGCAGATTCGCAACGGACGCGGCCAACTCGAGGTCAATAGCCGCGGCCGCGTGCTCGGTCCCAACAAGTACTTTTCCATTACCTGTAGCGCAGATAGCTATACGGCGGGCAAGCGCACGGCCCGTCGGTTAGTCAATTCTCCAGCACTCGAGACGGCCTATCCAAATCCTTTTAACAGCGAAGTTACGATCCGCTTTGTCTTAGACGCGTCCAGCGCAGGCGAAGTAGCCCTTTACAACGCCGCGGGCCAGCGCGTGCGCACGCTAGCGACGGGCCTTTTGCACAGCGGCGTACATCGCCTCGTCTGGGACGGGCGCGACGCAGATGGACGCCCCGCCGCTACCGGCATCTATTTGGTATCTTTGCGCACGGAAACCCAGCACACCAGTCAAAAAATAACCCTAATACGCTAGCCCGCGCCGTAGACAGGGTTACTGCGTTTCCATATACTCTACGTATAGAAAAGGAGGACGTAACAATGAGAAAAGTCGGATATATCTTGCTTGGGGGCGCGCTGATCATCGGCCTACAGTGGGCCGTTCCCGCTGCCTATAGCGCCGTTGCTTCGGAAGACAAAGCCGCAGAGAGCTGCCCCGTCAACAGCACGTGCCCGATGAAAGGAAAGCGCGCCGAAGCCGAAGTTTAGCGCCGACGCACATATAGATACCAGCCCCCGTGACCACTACTAGGTCGCGGGGGATTTGTATATACATTCTACCGCGTAAACTAGGCCTCAATCACGTAGTGCAATATGCGCACAACCTGTTCCGGATCCTGGGCCACGGCCAGCGCAGCAGCGTCTACTTCTTTGAGCGCATGGGTAAACGACGGCGGATGCAGAACAATTAGCGGCTTGCCCAGCGCAGCGGCATAACCCGCATCAAATGCCGCATTCCACTGCCGGTATTGCTCGCCAAAGCGCACGACCACAACGTCGGCGGCTTCGATGAGCGTGCGCGTGCGAATCGCATTGAGTTGGGCGCCCTTGCGATCTTTCCAAAAACCGTCTCCCTCCGCGCCCAAGATCTCAACGCCGCAGTTGTCGCTGGCCTCGTGATCGGTTACGGGCGCGCTGAAGTGAACGGGGAGATCTTTGGCACCCGCCTTAATCTGCTCGCGCCAATCGCTGTGAATCTCGCCGGACAAATACACCTGCCAAAGCCGTGCCATATCGCCCTCCTCTCAGTTAAGCACTCAACAGTCATCCTATACAAACCAATAACCGCGTTGCGCGCAAAGCGACCACACCTATCTTTTAAAACAGTTTGTACGCGCAACCTATACGGGAGAGACCGCATGAAATCCGCACTCGAACTCGCCATGGAAAAAGCCAATGCCGCTGTCGGCGGCGAGGACAATATCAAGCTCAACGACGAGCAGAAAGCCGCCATTGACCAAGTGCGCAAACTCTATGAAGCGAAGTGGGCCGAAAAGGAATTGCAGATCAACGAGCGCATGGCCTCGTTGGGTCGAGAGAATCCCGAAGGATTGGCTGAGGCTCGCGGCCAGCTACAGCGTGAGACCAACGCGCTGCGCGACCAGATATTTGCCGAGCGCGATGCCAAAATAGAGGAAATTCGCCAGCAGGGCCGCTAAGGCCCGATTTTCATATAGAGCGGCTCTTATGCCCAAACAGCCCTCTCTGCATCTCGGACTGCCCCATTTTCAGACTCAAGCCGAGCAGCTAGTCGAAGCCCATCGAGATGGCCACCTAGAAGCCTTTGTACGCATCAAGGCACACGGCCCGCAATGGGCTGACGCCTCGGTGCAGGCACTGCTCGACAGCCGCTTTATGTTAGCGGACGCACAGCAGGTAATCGCGTACGAATACGGCTTTGAAAACTGGACAGCTCTGGTCGCAGCAGTAGAAGGTGACGCACACGGCGACACACTCGTCACGGACCCGCGCAGTTTAGCGTGTATCGCCCCGCAGCTCGATGCACTCGCCGCTATCGATTTTCCGGTTCTGCTGTGCGGGGAGCGCGGGACCGGCAAACGGCTGGCCGCACGCGTGCTACATCAGCGGAGTGGGCGCAAACGCGGTCCCTTTTTACAGACTTACGGCCTCCAGCAACATCCCATTCTTCTCGACAGCGAGCTCTTTGGCCACGAATCAGGTGCGTTTACGGGCGCACAGCAGCGCCGCGTGGGCAAAGTCGAGTTGGGACGAGGTGGCACCCTTTTTATAGAGCGCATCGACGCGCTGCCACCGGAGCTACAGACCAAGCTGCTGATCCTACTCAGAGAGGGGACGTTCGAGCGCGTCGGCGGCGCCGAGACGCTAGATGCCGACGTCCGCATCATCGCCGCCTGTAGCACAGACCTCGTTGAGCGCGTGCAAGCGGGCGCGTTCTGTGCCGATCTAGCGCTGTTGCTCGAGCGAGCAACCCTCACCATACCCGCCCTACGCGACCGCGGCGAAGAACAGGTCGCGCTGGCACAACATATCGCCCAGCAGATGGCCGCATCCATCGGCGGCGAAACGCCCACCTTCAGCCAAGGCGCTCTTAGCAAACTCCAGGCATACGATTGGCCGGGCAACGTGCGCGAGTTGGAGCTGCGCGTGCAGCGAGCCGTCCTGAACGGCGGCAGCGGTCCCATCAAAGCTGAAGACATAGACCTATAGAACAACACCCCATATAAAAACCCCCCGCAAGCTCGAGCCAGCGGGGGGTTTTTATATCTACTATGAGAACTCGTCTTATTTCTTTTTAGCCTTCGCTTTTTTAGCGGAGGCCTTAGCCGGAGCCTTTTTA
>JAYOKQ010000004.1:28310-39037 GCA_038119905.1 Gemmatimonadota bacterium
TTATTTCTTTTTAGCCTTCGCTTTTTTAGCGGAGGCCTTAGCCGGAGCCTTTTTAGCCGCTGCCTTCTTAGCAGGTGCTTTTTTAACGGGCGCCTTTTTAGCCGCTGCTTTCTCAGCCGGGGCTTTCTTGGCGGACGCCTTCTTAGCCGCTGCTTTTGACTTGGGCTTGGCCGTCTCTGCGGCCGCCTCGACTTCGCTAGGTCCTTTGCTGGCACGCGGCAGTTTGTTCTGCTTGTGGCACTCTGCTATCACGGCAATTTGCTTGCGCACCTGATCGAGCGTGATATCCAGTTTACCGTTGGCGGTCAACACCTCGTGCAGGTTGGCGTAAATGCGGGCCGGCCCAGTAGCAAACGAGCGCAGCGTGTAACCGACGGCATCCTTGCTCTTGGCCTTTTCGTCTTCGAGCGTCCAATGACCTTCCTGCCAGGGCAGTTCTTCGCGCGTATACTGTCGATCCACCGACCAGTTCCACATCTTTTGCTTCGGCGCTTTTTTCGGATTGAAATAGCGCCATTTCAGCTCGGTAGCTCCGCCCGTGAGACCGCCATATGTACCGCATACGTTGTACATATCACCCTGACTATAGGCCATATAGGCGCTGATAATCATGTCGATTTGCGGCGCTTCGCGCTTGGGATCGTAAAGCGTAACCGTGCAGTGATCTTCGGCATCTGCCCCGAAGGCGTTATTGCTGTCCATGCGACAAAACACCTTGGGCGTGCGATTAAAGCCAAAGAGCTTGAGCGACTGATCGAGCCCATGCGGACCCGTATTGTAGAGCGAACCACCCAGGTTTTCCTGCCAAGTCTGCCAGTCCCAGCGCCGGGCAAAGCCACCCCAAACCGAGCGGATATAGACGATTTTGCCGAGCACGCCCGAGTCGATTACTTCGCACATCTTCTCAAAAAATGGCTGGGGGCGATTGTTTTGGAAAGGAGCCAAAACGCGGTTGTTGCGCTTGGCAGCGGCGACCATGCGGTCAAACTCCTGCAGATTTTTGGCCATGGGCTTTTCACATAGCACATGGGCCCCGGCATTGAGAGCGGCAATAGTGGCAGGCGTGTGCAGAGGCGAGGGCAACGCGTTGACAAAGAGATCGAACTCACCCGCTTCGATCATCGTCTTCCAATCTTTGTAGGTGCGCGCACCGAACTGGTTCCGCGCATCCTTGCGGCGCTCTGGAATTTGATCGGCCACTGCGACGATCCGATAGCGCTCGTAGTCTTTTTCTAAGTGGCGCGCATGGATATTGTAGCCACTGCGACCCTGGCCGCCGATGGCCACGCGAATAATGCCGTTCTCCATAGTGGAACTATCCTTTAGTGGGTGTATCCAAAAACATATCTCAACTAAAATGGCAAAGATCGCCTACAGCGGCAAATGGCTCCCATAAATAGAATGCAGGTGGAGACAGATCAACAGGCATCACAAAGGAAGATCGCAGCACATAAACTGCTCGCCGCGGTCCGGACACCGGTCGAGCCACTCCCCCTGTGGATTGACAACACCCGAGGGAGAAGACGTGGGTAAGTCACTTGGAAAACAATTGTCTACGGTAGCTATGTACAGAGCAGAAGCACGTGCGCGCATGCGCAGATTCGCCTCGTGAAAGCGCCCGTTGACGGCCGACCAAGGGTCGGCGCTGCGGCCGCCGTTGACCGCGTGAAAAACAACGCGTGCGCCCATCTCTTTGAGCCGGTGCGTTAGGTGGGGATCCGGCATGGGAGTACAGCAGGGATTGGCCCACAGATCATTGCAAATAAGCCCACCCACGCAGATTCCATTCAACGCGTAGGTCCGCAGCGGCGCTATCGAATAGTGCTCGATCTCGCCGCGCGAGGGCGTTTCCAAGGTACCACAGCACAGCGTTTTACTATGAAAACCGAGTAGGGTGCCATCGCGATCGTAAAAGCGAATCTGGTTGTAGCACTGGTCATCGTCTTCAACGGCACACGTGCCCAGCGCCAGTGCCAGATCGCCCTCTCGGGCCCGCGCCGTCACCTCGTCTAGACCGGCGACGACGGACGCCCGATCAAACAGGTGCGTATAGCCGCTGAGAGATCCCTCGGGCGTCAGCAGCACGTCGGCCCGTTGCTCGACGGCAAAATCGACGGCACGCAGCAGCGTCTGCACGTTTTCCAATACGTCCGTAACAACGGCGATCTGGGCCAGTGCGACGCGCATTACGATGCGCTGCCAAAGGCTCGGTTATAGACGCGCGTGCGCTCGTTGAGCACGCCGTAGAAAGCCCGCGTCTCGGGATCCTCGTGATCGCGCCAGAGCGTAGCAGGGATACCCGAATCGTTCGCCAGCGGCGCGCGATCGCGGTGCCCATAATAAATCTGTGCAGTGCGGCGCTCGGCGGCAGTTGGCCGCGTCGTAGCCGTATGTAGCACCGCCACATTAAAGAGTGCACAGGTCCCAGCCGGACCGTGTAGATCGTATACGCCCCCCCGCGTCAGCTGGTCGGCTTGATTGGCTGCGACCGGCTCGTCCAGTGATTCGGGCGAGATCGAAAAGCAGTGCGTGCCCTCATCGACATCGGCGAAGTAGACAATCAATTGGATGTAGTCCATGCGCAGCGGATGCTCCATCCAATGCGGCTTGTCGCGGTGCCAACTCTGGTGAAAAGAACCGTCGTATTCGCCCATCGAACGCAGACCAATCTCACCAAAGCACAGCGGTCCCCCCATAAGCTCTTCAATCATCGGATAGATGCGCGGGTGGCGTATTAGCTCGTCGAACTGCGGCGTCGTCAGCAGCGCGTCGTAATTAGCGCGCTGGTGATGCCCATAGGGGTGCCAAAAATAGGGATACGTCTGGCGATCCGCGTTAAATAGACCGTCGAAATAGGCTACCTCATCGTCGGTCAACAGCTTGCCCAAATTGACAAAGCCGTGTTCTTGAAAAAACTGTCTCTCGGCGTTCATAGAACCTCAGTTGGCAAAGGGAAACGTGCCGGCGTACCCGAGCGTATCGAGCGTAAACTGTGGATTGCTAACAAAGCTGATACCGGGAAACATGGGATTCTGCTGGTAGTGTAAGACGACGTTGGCGCGCGGATGCCCCACCGGATCTTCGCCCACCTTGGCACCCTGATGTGGGACGTGGCTATAAAAAAGAACGACATCGCCGGCCTGCGGATGCAGATCGACGTGTTCCTGGCCGTCGCACCACGCCTGAAAGGGATTGCTGCGATCGTCGGTATAGCCCATATGTGGAATCATATCATTGGGAATGGGCTGCTTAAAGTAGTCCTTTAAAAACGTCAGACGGCCGCGTTCGGGTGGATTGTCCGTCAGGTAAAACGTCGTATTCATGCACAAGCCGACTAGCGGCTGCGCACCTTCAGATTTTTCGCGCTGGTAGTAGTAGTCGTAGAAATCCATGTGCCATTCCTGCAGATAGGCGCGCGGGTTGACGTGGGCGCGCAGCGAGCGCAGCTGGCACTGGCGACCCAGCACCGCTTTTAAATACTCGGCAACGGATGCGTGTCCTATCAGCTGTTTGGCCATTTCCGGCTGTAGCGCTAGCAGCTTTTCAAAGGCCACATTGCCGACGCTGTTGTCGATTTCGTACTCACCGCGCTCGTACATGCCGTAGAGCACGTCCTGCCATTGCGCCACTTTATCGGCGGTCAGTGCCCCTTTGATCAGCAGAAATCCCTGTTCGTTTAAATGGCGTAGATTTTCGGAAAAATCGTCTTGAGTCTGCATGGTATTACCTCGTATAGAAGCATGGGTGATCGGTGCATAGGGCAAAAATAAAGCGCCTATTGCGCGCCCACAAACACGCTAAAACAGGCACATAAACGCGCTCAGCCCAGCGCTTTTTCGGCCATCATACGCCCGCCCAAGGTCGAAGGAGAAATAACTTCGTCGGCGCCAATGCGCTGCACTTTTTCGATGTTTTCCTCGTCTTCAACGCGCACGATAATGCGAAAGGAATGACCGCCGTCTCCGTCGCGCAGCGAACGCGCCGTCAGTGCGATGAGCGTATTCGTCGCGTCGGAGTCGGTAGCGGCGATAACCGCTGCGGCACGCGACAGGTTGGCACGCTCTAACGTCAGCTTGTTGGTCGCATCGCCGTGCAGCACATCATAGCCCAATCCCTTGAGTAACATCACCCGATCTTCGTCTTCTTCAATGACCAGAAACGGCGTGTTGCGCACGTGCAGTTCGTCAAAGATACTCTCCGAAACGCTGGTAAAACCGCAGACGACTACGTGGTCGACCGTCTTTTGAAACTTGCTCATAACCGAGAAAACTCCTTTCATGCGCTCTTCGAGTAACGGACCCAGAAAAACCGTCAGCGATGTGGCAAAGGCGCTCAGGCCTATGAGAATCATCGACATGGTGAATATGCGGGCGTTGGTCGACTGCGGCAGCAAGTCGCCGTAGCCTACCGTACTGAACGTCACAAAAGTAAAGTAGGCCGCATCAAACCAGCTCTCGATCCCGCTAAACTCACTGCGCATCAGATAAGACCCCACGATACCATATGCGAGGGCAAATACGACCGACAGAGCCGCAACGATCTCACCGTAGCCCATTTTGCGGCGCAGCGGCACGTAGTTGAAGTCGCGACGCAGCAGCAACAGCATGCTCAATAGGACAAGAGAGAGGCTAATCGTGCGCAGCGGCATACCCTGCACTAGCGCATTGACAAGCTGCATGGCCAGCACGGCGATGCTCTTCTGCCAAGAAGATCGCCGCCGCTCAAATAGACCTTTGCCCAGCGCAATAAACAGCGTGCCTAGTAGAATCGAAACAAAGGCTTCGGCCTGCAGGTCTGGCGTCACATCAATGAGCTCACCTACCTCCTTGAGCTCCTGTTCAAAATACAGATCGAGCTGAAAAAAACGCGACAGCCCAGTCGCCAGAGCCAGAAATCCGTTGAGTAAGACAACAGCTGCCACGACATAGGGCACGCTGTTTTTTAGTCGACTACGCCATTCCATCAGTCACTCTCCGTCCCCGCAGCAGCGCGAAGCGCGAAAAAGCGGCGAAGTATTCCCTGCTCGCACTGACCGACCTGCTCACCGGGCAGCGGCACCCGCACGGCCAGATCAATCTTTCCCTCATCTCGTACAATCAGTGACGTAGTCGGTTCCACCGTGATACCCAATTCGTCTAGCGATGTTTGGCGACTCAAGGCGCGGCGCGCATCGTCAACAAACGGCGCACACACCTCTGCACAGGCGCGCTGCATAGCTTCTTCGGCTGCCTGCCAATGAGCCGACTCAGGTAGCGGCACGCAAAAGGAATGCAGCACGTACTCGGATGTCAGGCTGAAGTTGACGATCGGCGCCGTTAGAAAAAGACTGTTGGGCAGTGCGATGGTCTTACCCGTATACAGATGGGCGTGCGGTGCCGGCCCCACCTCCATGATACGCGTCACCAACAGCGTTTGGTCAATCACATCGCCGCGTAAGCCGCCCACTTCAATGCGGTCGCCAACAGAAAAAGCGCGCGAGCTGATCTTTAGAAAACTGCCTGTCAAACAGGAGATGAGCTCCTTGGTCGACAGCACGAATGCAACGATGAAAGCGGCTAGCGAAAGGGCAAACGTGCGCAGCTCCGACGCCCATACGAAGACCAGACCCAAGACGAGCAGTAGAAAACATCCGTTGCGAATCTGTACAACCCAGCGGCGGCGCAGGTCGGACGAATGGATCGCCGAACGGCGCACCCAACTCATCAACACCTGACGCAATAGCAGGACGCCAATCAACAGCAGCAAGCTAGCCAGCACGTTATCTAGGCCTTGATAGCGATCGAGCACCTGCGCAATGGATTCCATTTTTCGATACACCCCTGGCGAAACGACGCGCTCCAGACGCGCGACAATAGAAGCAGCAAAGCGATTAGAAGCAGCACCGACCCCACACTATCACTTCAGGTAAAAATCGCTGCCCGGCTCCACAAAGATACGCAATAAACAGACGGCCAATAAACATTCCGACACAGCGCATTAAAACGCCATTTTATCCCTATATTTGTTGGCACCCTATTGGAAAAATCGTCCCGTATGAGCCGGCCGACTAAGCGCCTATACAAGCCCATTTGCAAATTCGGCTCCGCGCTGCGCACTCACCCTGCAAACGACCTGAGCGCTGGACCTCAGGGGCAACAGAATGTCTGCTCGAGCTCGTATTGAGGTAGGGAAAGGAATTCGTCATGAAAATCGCCATACTATCGTCCAAGGCCTCACTCTACTCAACTCATAGGCTCAAAGAGGCGGGAGAGCAGCACGGACACGACATGCAGGTAGTGGACTATCGCCGCTGCTATATGAACATCACCTCTCACCGCCCCGCCGTGCTCTTCCAGGGAGAGGCGCTTGAGGGATTTGATGCCATCATTCCGCGAATTGCTGCTTCCTACACCTTTTACGGCACAGCGGTCGTGCGCCAATTTGAGATGATGGGCGTGTTCTCGGTCAACGAGTCGGTCGCTATAACGCGCGCTAGGGACAAGCTGCGCTCGCTGCAGCTACTGGCGCGCGACGGCATCGGCCTACCGGTTACCGCCTTTGCTCGCTCGACCAAGGATACGGAGGGCGTAATTAATCTGGTCGGCGGCGCCCCGCTAGTCATCAAGCTATTAGAAGGCACGCAGGGCATTGGCGTAGTTCTGGCGGAGACCAAGAAAGCCGCCGAGTCGGTCATCGATGCCTTCCGTGGTCTAGATGCCAACATACTCGTGCAGGAATTTATCAAGGAAGCAGGGGGCGCCGACATCCGCTGCTTTGTCGTCGGTGGACGCGTCGCCGCCGCCATGAAGCGACAGGGTGCACAGGGCGAATTTCGCTCGAACCTGCACCGCGGTGGGACGGCAACTAAGATCAAGCTAACCCCAGAAGAACGCTCTACGGCGGTACGCGCCGCTAAAACGATGGGGCTCAACGTAGCCGGCGTCGACATTTTGCGCTCCAACCATGGCCCTGTGGTTATGGAAGTCAATTCCTCGCCGGGCCTCGAGGGCATCGAAGAAACAACTGAAGTCGATGTCGCTGGTAAGATCATCGATTTTATCGAAAAAAACGCACAGCCGGGTAGAACGCGAACGCGAGGTCGAGGCTAGCGAAATGAGCCCTACGCGCCATCGCCTGAGCATAGGGGGAACGGCCGTCGAACCGGGACAACGCGTCAAGATTAACCTGCCCGTCGGCCGGCTCTATACCCACGACCAACTGTCCATGCCCGTCGAAGTCGTGCGCGGCAAGAGTGCTGGTCCACGCCTGTTTGTCAGCGCGGCTCTGCACGGCGACGAGATCAATGGCATTGAAATCGTGCGCCGCATACTGGCCAAGGTCCATCCGGACAAAATGTGCGGCGCGCTCATCGCCGTTCCAATCATCAACGTCTTTGGCTTTGTCTACCAATCGCGCTATCTGCCCGACCGCCGCGACCTGAACCGCTCTTTTCCGGGCTCGGCACGTGGCTCGTTAGCCGGACGTTTGGCCCACCTATTCATGAACGAAGTCGTCAGTCAATGCACGCACGCGATAGATCTGCATACGGCGGCGCCCCCGCGCTTTAACCTGCCGCAAATACGCTGCAACCTAGACAACCCAGAAGCACTGGCTATGGCCGAGGCCTTCTCCCCGCCGGTCATCATGCACGGAATCGCACCGCGCGGTTCACTGCGCAGCGAAGTCAATCGACGCGGTATTCCTATTCTACTCTACGAAGCCGGCGAGCCGCACCGTTTTAACGAAGATGCCATCGGCCCTGGCGTAGACGGCGTCCTGCGCGTTATGTCGCATTTGGGCATGATCAAGCGCGCTCCGCGGCGGCAGCGCGGTGCAGCAGCGACTTCGCGCAATTCCCTGTGGGTGCGCACGCGGCAGAGCGGCATCTTACGCCTGCGCGTTGGGCTGGGTAACCACATTCGCCAAGGACAGATCCTGGGTGAGGTCAGCGATCCTTTTGGCGACGATACCGTTCAACTCAAAGCACCTACCAGTGGTCTAGTCGTAGGTCAGGCGATCGACCCATTGGTCCATCGCGGCGACGCCGTGGTCCATCTGGCCGAACTCGACTAAGAGCGTCCTTAGGACCCTCCGCTTCTGACCGCTAAGCATGACCATGTACCGCGCACAAACGCACTTGGCAAACGCTCCGTCCACACCGAATTTTATGCCGTATGTGCGCAAAAGTAGCCGTCGGCCCTTCGCGGCTCGGCGCATTTGCAGCGACCGCAGTCGTCCTTTGCGCGTCCTATATAACAGTCCAACGCATTCAACCTGCCTCAAATTCAGGCAGGCCCCTTGGAAAGGCCACACGCGTATATGATTGAGCAATACATACACACCATTGGGGAGTACGTAGATCTGCACGCCCCCATGCTCGGCTTTTTGACGCTCATCTTCCTATGGGTTGGCTACCAAATTTCGCGCCGGTTGGTGCGCCGCTATTTGCTGACCAAAGCGTATAAAGAGGACAACGTACAGCACTTTCTCTTTATCTATCGCTATGTCTGGATGGGCATCGGTTTTGTGTTCGGCATCATCAGCTTCTCTGGCTCGCTGGCCACACTAGGTCTATCGGCTGCTTTTCTCGGTATGGTATTAGGCTGGTCGCTGCAGGCGCCGGTAACAGGCATTGCCGCTTGGCTGATGATTATTCTCAAGCGCCCTTTTAAAATCGGCGACCGCATTATCATTTCTGGCATTATCGGTGACGTCGTCGACATCAACCTGACCCATGTGCTGCTCAACCAAGTTGGCGGCACCATCGGCGGCGAGGAAAAATCCGGTCGCGCGGTTCTCATACCCAATGCGACACTCTTTGGGCAAATCATATACAACTACACGCTGGAGGGCGTCGACAAGGACAGTGATCCAACCGTCTCCAACTATATCCTCGACGAGGTGCCCATTCGCATTACCTACTACTCCGACTTTGACGAGGCCGAGAAGATGTTTTTGCAGGCCGCGCAAACGGTAACGGCCGACATCATTAAAGACACGGGGCAAATGCCGTTTGTGCGCGCAGAGCTCTTTGAATCCGGCATTATGGCGCGGCTGCGCTACCAGACATTGGCCAAGGATCGCCAGCGTATTTCCAGCGACATCGTTCGCATTCTACTGCGCGAGGTAGCCCACAGCAAAACGGTTGAATTCGCCTACCCGCACCGCACGCTCTATCACCACAGTCAGCAGCGCATTCCCGGCGTCAGCGCGGACTAGTGCAGCGTCACGGCACGCCCCGGTTTGTTAGGACAAACGGGGCCCATACCGGAGCTATATATGGATAGCCTAAACGAAATGGTGGTCGTTCGACTCGAGGAATACGTGCTGTTGTTTTTGAATTGGCTACCCGATCTACTGCTCGGAGTGCTGATCGGCGCGGCGAGTTGGTGGGCTGGCCTATGGGTTAAACGGACCGTCTTACGCGCCATGCACCGCCTCGGCGGCGACGAGATTCTGTGGAATTATCTGAGCACGGTGCTGCGCTACGGCGTGGTCATTGTAGGCTATGTGACCGCACTCAAACAGGCTCGCTTTCCCGTTGATGCCCTACTGACGACCTTTGGTATAAGCGGCGTAATCATCGGCTTGGGCGCCCGCACTTCAATTGCCAACTACTTCTCCGGTATCATGATGTTAGCAGCCCGCCCATTTAAGCAGGGCGACCTCATTGAATTCGGCCCACCGGCACAAATTGGCCGCGTCACCGAAGTCAAGATGACCTATACGGGGATGGTCACGCTCGACAACGTAAATATTATCGTGCCCAACTCCGTTATGTGGCGCAACAAAATCGTCAACTTCTCCACCTTTAAGACGCGCGCCATTCGGGTGCCCATGCGGCTTTCCTACGATATCGATATCGACTGGGTTGAAGACTTAGCCCTAGGCGTGCTAAAAAACCACGCCGCGGTGCTCGACGACCCAGCCCCTACGCTAGTCGTATCCGACGTAACGGGCGACAGCGTGCTCGTCATGCTCGAGGCGTGGAGCCAGGTCGAGACCATGAATGTGTTCGGCGACGTCATCACTCAAATGCGTAAAGAGTTTGAGACCGCTGGCCTTGAAGTCGTCCTGCCGGCCAAAGACATCGATTTAAAACGCGAGGAATAGGCGCCGTGGCAGACACAGATCGCACCGACCAAACGACGGCGCCATCCGGCGCCCCACAGAGCGAAGAGAAACTCTATAACATCGACGAAGCTTCCACGCGCCTCGCCCTGGCGCGTGCCCAAATCTACCGCTGCGTAGCCGACGGAAAGCTCAACGGCGAAAAACGAGGACGCGCACTGCTCTTCGCCGAATCGGAGCTGGCCCGATACGAGCGAGAGACAGACGAACGAGAAACGCACCTGCGCGATGCCCTACGCGGCGCCACGGCGCTCTTTAGCGAACGACTCAACGGTCGCAGCCAGCTTGGAACGCCTCCGGATCTTCCCGAGACTATCGACGCCCAGCTAGCAGAACTCGGCCGCCTTATCCTGCGCGATGCCCTGCTTGAGGGCGTGCCCGACCTCTACTTTGATCCACTGCACGACGGCATGCGCCTGCTGGCCGGACAGGAGGGCAACCGGCGGGAGATAACGCGCTTTCCGGCAGCCTTAGCGGAGCGACTCATGACCTGGGCCACTCAGCTGGCGACGCTGCCAGCTGAGGGCAGCATCCGCCAGGCGCTTGGACGGCACACCTGCGACGAAACGGTCTACCAGTTCCGTCTCACCGCCGTCCCTACTCTGCTAGGCCAGCTG
>JAYOKQ010000004.1:39047-84278 GCA_038119905.1 Gemmatimonadota bacterium
CTCGAAGGAGACGCCGGTGGCCTAACCGAGCTAGGCTACCTACCGGCCCAGACCGCTCTGTTGGAACCCATCTTATCCGGTCGGCCGGGACTCGTCTTAGTAGCCGGCGCACCCGGCCCGAGCTCCGATCGCCACCAGCGCGGCCTGGCCCATTGGCTCTCGAGCGATGGACGACTCGTTGTCTGCCTACAGCGCAGTATTCAGTTCCGCGACGACGCGTTGGTGCAGTTGGACTTGAACGGG
Source organism: Gemmatimonadota bacterium (assembly GCA_038119905.1). Classification (GTDB taxonomy): domain Bacteria; phylum Latescibacterota; class UBA2968; order UBA8231; family UBA8231. Next base: position 39,291 of record JAYOKQ010000004.1, read on the forward strand.
CAGAATGATTTTGCCGCGCTGTGGCGCACGGCACTCGATATGCGTCCCAACGCCATTATCGTAGAGGACGTGACGGATAGCGACCAAGTGCGTGCCCTTATACAGGGCGCTGGAGCCGGCACGCTCATTATCGCCTGCGTAAACGCTAGCAGCGTGCGCGAGGCCCTCGTGCGCCTGTTGGACGGCCCCGTAGACCAGATCGATTTTTCACGCACCCTGCTAGGTGCGGTCGAACTGACCGCACTGCGCCGACTCTGTCCGCACTGTCGCCAGACGGGTGAAACGACCGAACAGGCAGCCGCACTCGTCGGTTCCGATATCGCGTTAGTCGAAGCTAATGGCTGCTCGCACTGCGGCGACGGCTATTTAGGCTACCGAACGGCCTGCGGCGTCTGGACGAGCACAGCCCTGCAGGCTTGGCTTGCCCAAGGCAAAGACGCTCCCCTCATCGCCTCAGACAACGCCATTTCACTGGCCGCATCCGTGCACCAGGCCGTCGTCGAGGGCGAAGCGCACTGGAGTGAAGCGCAGACCTATTTGACGACAGCTACCCAACCGAAATGATAGGAAGGTCTCTGCTTCTTTCCATCCTGCTAGGCCTGAGCTGGGCACGCGGCGATTCGGCCGTGCACCGTCTGACCATACTCCACACCAATGATCTGGAAGGCCGACTGCAAGCGCGAGCGGCAGAGGACGGCCTGCCCGGCGGGTTCGCCCATTTGCTCGCTCTACTCGACCAAGAGCGCGGCCGCGCGGACGACGTCATACTCCTGGACGGAGGCGATGCATTGGGTGCCTCTTCGCTGGCGTCTTTCGACAGCGGTGCACTGGTAGGACAGCTGATGGCACACGCCGGCTACGATGCCATGGTCACCGGTAACCACGAATTCGACTACGGACTCGACTCGCTGCGCAGCCTGACGCAGCGCCTGCCCTTTCCGCTCTTGGCGGCTAACGTGCACACAGCCACCGACAGTCCGCTGGAGCCATGGACTCTGCTAGAGCGCAACGGCCTGCGCATCGCCGTGTTTGGCCTGCTCTCCCCGACGACAGCCAAACTCATAAACCCGCTGCACAATCCCGGACTCAAGGTCGTTGACCCCATTGCCGTTATGGATTCGCTAGCGCCGATCATGCGCGCATCCAGTGACTGTCTCATCGGCCTGTTGCATATGGAGGAAGCCGAGGCTCTCGCCTTGGCACAGCGCTTTACCGACGTGGATCTGTTTATCGCCGGTGGGTTTCGTCGAGCCGATAGCCAGGCAGCCTATCTGCATCAAATACGCTTGGCCGGCGGCGCACACCTGCTGTCTACACCGGCCGGTGGCACCCATATCGGCAAAATAGAATGGCAGTGGACACAGCGCGATACGCACTGGACACAGCGTAGTTTTTCCGCGCACCTGCTGCCGATTGACGGAGATGCCGGTGCCCACGACCAAGCGCGCACCGCAATCGACCAACTGCAAAGACGCTTTGATGAGTCGGGCCGAGCGGTCTTGGGCAACGTGCACCAGCCAATAGAAGACGCGCCAGCCTGGGTCGCAGCCCTAATGCGGCAAAAGACGGGCAGTGAGGTAGGCGTTGTAAACCGCGGGGCCATTAATGCGCTAGCGCTAGCGGACAGCGTAACGGCAGCCCAGGTGCGTCGCTTAGTTCGCTACGACGATTTCGTCGTCACGTTGGAGTTGAGCGGAAAGCAGTTGGCCGACCTAGCCGCACAGAGTAAGATGCGCACTAAGACCAACCAACAACTCGCCTTTGCCGGCTACGATATAACCAGTGGTCGGGTCAACGGACGTATGCTCAATGCCGAGGAACGCTATCGCGTCAGCACAACGGCCTATCTAGCCGAGGGAGGCGATGCTTATTTACAGGCGCGTGATCTCATCTACGGAAGCGGAAACCAACCGACGCTAAAAGAGATCATAGTCGCCGCCTTGAGTGAGTCCCATACGCACCCTTCGCCAGCGTATGCTCCGGTCTGGAAGGGATCGTTCCAACTCAACGGCGCACTCAGCTGGACCGGCATCGGCGATGCAGCTAGCGACTACTCAGATATCTCGTTTCTCAGCGGACGCGGCGCCCTGGCGTGGAATGGGCTCTTTGACGGCAAGCTAACCCGCGAAGTGCCCAATGGCCGCCTCGAGCATCAGGTCCGCTCTAATTATGGACAGGTCCGCAATAGCGGACGTTTTCGCGAATCGGGCGACCGCCTGCAGGCCGACCTAACTTACACGCGGCAAACGCGCACTCCGGCACCTTTTGCCGCGCTGGCAGCCAACACGGTGTGGTCGTCCGAGGATACGGCCCAAAGACCCCTTACGCTGCGCGCTAGTGCGGGGATTCATCAACCGCTGAGCCAGCTCGTCACCGTGCGCCTAGGGTTGGGCTGGGAACGCGATGTCGCCGCTGGAGAAAACGACTTAGGTATTGAAATGCTGCCCGAGTTCAAGATAACGTGGAAGGACAACCGCCTAGCTTCGTCGTGCAAGCTCTTCGTTGGTGCGTCCAAGGCGCGCACCCTATCGCTACAGCAGTACAACTCGATGTCCGTGCACCTAGGAGGCAACCTAAACCTCTCGCTTGATGCCAATTTTTTCGCACATCGCAGCAGCGCCGTTGGCACGACCGGTTTCAAATCCGAGCTACAAATCGGCTTGGGATATAGCTGGAGCGAAAAGTGGTTTTAAACGCGACAACACGCGACAAACTATGCTAAAGAGAACGCGCAACCGCCTGAAGTTTCTCATCGAGCGCATGCTCCTGCGCGGGGCCCATTATCGCCTATTGGTCATCGCAGCGCTACTCGGCTTTATCGCCGTTGCTAGCGGGGCCCTAGTCATGAAGTTTGCCGAAGGATTTTCCGATCCAGGAGAGGCTGTTTGGTGGGCTTTTCTGAGGCTAACCGATCCCGGCTATCTCGGCGACGACGAGGGCTTTGTCCGCCGCGCCGTATCCACATTCGTTACCGTTTCGGGCTACGTGCTCTTTATGGGTGCGCTCATCGCGATTATGTCGCAGTGGCTGTCGCAGACCATGCGGCGTCTGGAAAGCGGACTAACCCCGATTGCCCAGAGCGACCACGTGCTGGTATTGGGTTGGACCAATCGCACGGCCCCCATCATAGAAGAGCTCCTTTCCTCTTCCGAGGAGCGCCTGCATCGTTTTTTGCGTCGCCACGGCGCCCGTCAGCTCAACATTGCCGTGCTTGCCGAAGAAGTCAGCGCCGAGCGCGTGCAGGAACTTCGCGATCACCTCGGCCCGCTTTGGGATGGCCAGCACATTGTTTTTCGCACGGGCACACCGCTCGACATCGACCACCTGCACCGAGTAGATTTCACCAATGCGGCCGCGGTCATCTTACCCGGATCGGACGAAGACAGCGCGATGACGGCCGATGCGCGCACCATCAAGACGCTATTGTCCATCTCGCGGCACGTAGCGCAGCAGAGCAAAGATCGCGTTCCACTTCTCGTAGCCGAAATTTTCGATACGCGGAAGGTAATGGTGGGGGTTCGCGCATACAGCGGTCCGGTCGAGATCATCGGCAGCGATCTATTTATCAGTCGCCTCATTGTGCAAGCGCTGCGTCACCCAGGTCTGTCCAGCGTCTTCAACGAGCTGCTCAGCAGTGACCGCAGCAACGAAGTCTACGTGCGCGGCGGCGAATCGATGGTCGGCCGCTCTATGTGCTCTCTGGGACCTGCATTTCCCGATGCGATTCTGTTAGGTGCGCTGCGCCCAGAAGCCAACGGCGGCTTTACACCCCTACTCAACCCATCGCCGGAAGTCGTCGTAGAAAAGGGCGATCGCCTGGTCTTTATCGCGCGTGCGTTCTCCGACACAACGGCGTTGGAAAACTTTGTGCCGCAGCCACCCGTTGCGGTGCACAGCATGCAGGAACAAACAAAAACAGCACACCGAAGACTGCTCATTCTAGGGTGGAGTCAGCGCGCTCCGTCGCTCTTGAATGAATTTGAACGCCACGCCAGCGAACAAGCGGATATTGACGTACTAGCCTATGTCGACATCGAAGATCGCCAGCGCATGCTCGACAGCCACGAAGTGCGCACAGATCGCGTGCACATTCAGCATTACGTGGGAGATTTCACCGCTCCCAACGAGCTAGCGCGCCTGCGGCCACAAACGTACGATGGCATCGTTTTGCTCGGCAGCGACTGGTTGGAATCGGCCGGGGAAGCCGACGCGCGGACTACACTAGGACACCTGCTGTTACGCGATCTCATCGGCGACCAAGGTCCCCCTCTCCTCGTCGAGCTAATGGATGCGGCCAACGCCGACCTATTGGCCGACTCGCCATCGGAAATTCTCGTCAGCCCCCGCGTGATCAGCCACATGCTCGCACAAGTGGCCCTTCGACGCGAGCTACGCGCGGTCTTTGACGAGTTATTTGGTCCAGGTGGTGCGGAAATTTGCTTTTGCAAAGCAGCCGAATGCGGGCTAGAAGGCAGCGTCCGCTTCGATCAAGTGCAGCTAGCGGCCCAGGCACGTGGCCAGACAGCCCTAGGGCTGCGCATGGGCAAAGCTACTTACCTCAACCCAGACAAGCAGCAGACGTGGGATTTAGGGAAAGAGGGAGAAATTATCATGCTGGCGACGTACGCAGCGGCAGGCGAACACACAACCTTTGCCACCGGCGACATCGAATAGTTACTAAACGGATGCCCCCGCAGCAAAACGACCATCGCTCGGAACGAGCGCGCGACGCGATAGCTCTTTCTTGATGCGCCGCGTCAGATCGGCGGCAAAGGCATTTTCATAGCGCGTATCGAATACGTAGGCCTTGACCACCAAATGGGTTAGGTAGGTTTCCTTGAACTCATCCTTCACATTGACGACGACCGGCTTGTTTAGATAGGCGAGTTTGGACGTCAGCACCGCTTCGCGCGCGATAGTTTCAACCTGCGCCAGATCGCAGTCGGCGGGCAAATAGATATCAACTACGACCTGACAGTCGATTGCACCGGCATTGGTGTTGGATACCGCCGAAGAGAGCACAGTCGAATTGGGAACCGTAACCAATGAATCGTCTACGGTGACGATCTTGGTCGAGCGCAAACCGATTGAGACCACTTCGCCGTAGTGTCCGCCAACGGCAATGCGATCCCCCACCTGAAAAGAGCGATCAAATAGCACGACGATACCGCCAATGATATCGGTCAACAGATCCTTAGCCGCTAAGCCCAGAGCCAAGGCCATCGAACCCAGCATGGCATAGAGCGACTCGCGCTGCGGACTGACGACCGTAACGCCGACGTAGATTGTAACGGCGTAGACGCAGAGGCGCAGGATCGGAATCAGCCGCTTAAAGAGCAGACGCTGAGCCGGCAGGCGCTCGGCTAAGCGCTCCAGCAAAAAGTTGATGCCACTGTTTAATCCATAGGCACACAGCACGACGACGCCCAGCAGCAGCACCTTACCAACGGTAATATTTATGGGGCCTCCCGTTCCGGCCTCTAGCACAGATGTCTCCATATTGGGCTCCGTTAGTAGAGCAAATTGCGCTCGCGCAACATAGTGCTAACTGCGTGCAGTACGAGTGGATTCACGCGATAACGCCGCATATCGGGGTCAAAATCGAGAATGTTGTAATTGTCCAAGATCTCCAGCATGAGGCGCGTCTGAATCACGTTAGCATCGAGGATCTCAGCCGTCTCCTGTGCGCTGAGGTTGTCGTGGTGCAGCACGGCGGCCAAAATGAAAGCCTGCTCTAACGTGGCCTGCTTGATCAAACCCAAATCCAATTCGCGCAGCGGCTGGACGGCATAGTGATCGCGTCCACTCGCCTGCAGCGCGCGCAGCCAGTAATACAGCGCAACGAGAATATTTTCCCCACTTGCTTCGGCTAATTCTTCAAAGAAAATGCCCTCGAGTGCTTCTTGCACGGCTGGTTCTTCCACCCGGCGCCAGTGGCGCAGGCGGCGGCGCAGTATTTTTTCCAGTCCCTTATCGATTAAGAAACTGTGGCTGTAGCCGCTCTGATCGTGGCGCAACAGCAGCAGTTGGCGCAGCTCGTTCGGTTGCCACGCAGCGATCTCGACCTCAAAGTGAAACAGCTGATCCAACGAGAGAAACTTGGTTAGGTAATCGCGCGCATAGCGGCCCATGCACAGCCCCCACAGTACGTGATGGTTGGTTCGGGCGATCAGCCATAGCAGGTGTCGCATCGCTTCCAACCCACCAATTTTACGTAGGAACAGGTTGTGACATCCCTCGAGAATAATTGCCTTAGGTGGGTCGGCTAGCAGGCGCTGTGCAAGCGTATCTATATCGTCCACCTCGTCGATTTCAAGCAGACCACACAAGTAGTGTACTAGCGCCTCAACGCGCACAACCTTGTCGACAACCGCCGCGCGAAAAACGGCCTGGTCTTCATCAAAAAGTCGCTGTTGGACCATATTGAGCAGCGTCGTCTTACCCGATCCGCGCTGCCCATAGAGAATAAAAGAAGAGGTTAAACCATCTTCCCAGCGCTGAATTGCCTGATCGACTAGTGCGAGCTCTTCATCGAATCCCACAAAGAGCTCGTCGCTTTGCAGAGGTGCAAAGGTAAAGTGCTTTCGGTAGTCCTCCGCTAAATCCTGACGCGGCGTCATCTGCGCTTGGTCGACCGCCTCGAGCACTTCACGCGCCTCGACCTTAACTAAACCCAACCAGTAGAGCGCGGGCTCCATCCACTCACTTATTCGGCGGTATCCATCGCGCAGACCGTCGCGCACCCGCGGCAAAAATTCGTAGAACAAGTCAATAGAGCGCTCGCGCAGGCGCCGTGAATGCACGTCGATAGAACGCCATATACGACCGATGTAGAACATCGCACTGCCGTAACGGTTTATATCTACCCCGACGCGTTCAATGCGATTTTGCTGTTCGTTTTGCAGCTCCCAGATGAGGCCGTCCCAGGCCGCACGCACCGGATCGCCGAGGTCGCGCAGACGATTGGTCGCACGGTTGAGGCTAACGCGCACTTCCTGCGAAAAGCTGCCGCCCATTTCCCGCTCACCCTGATCGAGCGCATAGCTAACGGCCGTTCGCACCGCGTCTAGTCGACGGCGCGTCTCCTCGAGATAAGAGCGCCGGAAGCGATCAAAGGTATTTTCAGCCAGTGCATTGAGGCTGCCAAAGTGGTGCATGCCAATGTGCTGGACCGGCACTCGGGTGAAGCTACGTATATTTTTCCAGCCGATGTCCACCCCTAGCGTAGCCGTCGGCGGGGCGTCATCAAATAGAGTAGCAGCCTGTCGATAAATCGCCCGGTTATCTTCGGCTACTTCGTCCAACCACTGCTCCTGCGCCATCGTCGCGGCCAGTTCGTCTATCGGCGCCTCAATCAAGGCGCGCTCGCTGCCTTCAACGACTCCGCGTCGACGGCGCAGCTGCCAAAGCTGCTGGGCTTTGCGCATCTGGGTAATCGCGTCGTCTATTTGCTGACGACGTAGCGCCATGTGCTCGTCGCGCAGCGCGTTTAACTGGGCGCGCTGCTGGGCCATATGGCGCTGGTACTCGTTGAGCAGATCGTTGACAACCGCATCGTTGGGTGGCGGCTCCTTGAGATAGCGAGCCAGCTTAAATAGACGCACCAGACGAGCCAGGCGCAGCAGGCGCAGCAGGCGTAGATCGAGCGAAATAACAAAGGGCAAATAGAAGGGCAGGATCGCCAACAGATCGATTAGCATCATCGGCCGCAGAACAAAACGCAGACGCCCCGTCAGCGCATGTGCGTGACGCACGGACGACGCGCACGACCAAAGGCGCAGCAAATATTCCAGCGTAAAAAAAGAAACGGAGAGCATTTCAAAGAGATCGAAGTAACGCGCATAGGGCTGCAGGCGGTCGACATAGCCCAGGGCAAACACAGCGACGTTGCACAGAACGAGCACGATGATGATCAAATTGAGAACGCGGCTCAACACGTCACCGGGCGCAGCCACCTCCAATAGCTCATAGGTGCGCTCGCGCAAACGAATGTAATATGTCCGAACTTTAGAAACGTGCGACATAGTGCTCTCTCGTATCAGACGAGAAATGTGGTGTATAGACCGTTAACCCCAGCTCATTGAATCCATCTAATGTACGCTAATAACGCCGATTGACGGCGTTTCAAACGCATTTTTTTCGCGTATCTCTGTGCGGCAACAACCCACTCCATTGACGGCCTGTTCACCCCTATAAGACGTCCAACTATACGAGCAGGTATCCGCGTAAATTAGACGGGCTGAAAAGAGCAAACACTAGTATCTTTGCGGAGCGGAGCACACCACGGGAGATTTGAGATGGGAAATGCGGAACGTTCAACAATGAATGCCCTTTCGAGCGAAGACACCGAAATCCTAGCGCGCCTCGTCGAACGCGAAAGAGCGCGGGAAGCGCTCGCGCAGACGCGCAGTACTGGCAAGCGACAAACGGCTCATTTTGATATCGACGAGGGCGTCCTGCAGGCCCTAAACCACCTTTGCACAGTCGAAGGGATCGAACCGGGAACGCTTATTGAGCGCCTGCTGCTCGACCAGATGCGCACACCTAAATCCAGCGCCATGGAGACGGCTTTGCACCAGTTGGCGCGCACGACGCTCGTCGTGTAGAACGCGTAGGGATTGAGGCGACGATGTATCGCACACCGGAGTGGCCACCTTCCCAGCTCATTGCAAGAACGTATTGAATATAGAGCAATCGTTCCATCTCGACGTGAGTGAGTTAGGTGCAAAATCTACGGGACGTACGCTGCTCACATCTGAACTCGGTCGTCCCAATTGCTCCAACTCGTCGTTCGCTCAAGAGGCTCGTTGAAATCCAGCTGCAGCTGTCCCATCGCCGCCATCTCGAACAGTGGTCTACCTTTGTAAATCAGCGCGCTGAAGTCGACGCAGGAAAAGTATACCGAGTCGCCTTCTTGAATGGTACAGGCAGCATACGCATCTGTCTCAATCCCAAAAACATGCTCTCGACCCGCATCGAATGAGTACGCAGGACGCTTGTTCAAATCTTCTATCTTGGACTCATAGCAGTAGCGGTCAAAAAGCGTGTAGCAACGTTCGCCAATAGAAAATTGAATACCCATTCCCTTGGACTTTTTCTCGTAGCAAAACGAGTCGAAAAAAGAAGGCGTGCTGTTTCGACTCGGATATAAAATCGACGAGAAAAAGAGCGGAAAGCGATCGCTGGAATAGCCCGCAAAAAACTGACTCACCGCCATTTGGTCGCGATAGGCTCGATCTATCGCCTGTAGCTCGAATTAGTATTCCTCTATAGGAAAGTGCAGGTAGAGTTTTACATCGTCTGGCTGCGTATACGTCAACTCCTGTCCCCTGCTAACTTCCGTCTGGCTCAGAACATAGCTGCTGCGACCCAGTGGTTTGATATTCTGCGCATGAAAAATGGGCCCTATCGTGTAACTGCCGTCTTCTTGGGGCAAGACGATATCGTTAACGATAAAGCAATCCTCTTTCTTCAAGTAGTAAATGACCCGGTCGCACACCGCCGCGTTGCGGGCATCGTATAAGCGCGTTCTCGAACAGTCTACCTCGTCAAAGCGATAAAAATAAATGCGTTCCGTCCGCACCGGATTGTATTCACCGAAGTCTAAGACGTGGTCAAAGAACGAATAGGCTTTTGTAACGCCTTTGCGAACGATGAGCTTGTTGTGGTAATAATCGCTTCGGTACGTGCAGTCTCGCTCGAATCCCTTTCGATACCCACTTTCTGCCAATAGAATGCGTTCTTGCGCGACGAGCATGCTAAGCGCGTTTTCGTCGTTGTGCCCGTGATGCGTTTTCTCCGCTTTGACTGGGATCGTAAGCGTTAAGTTTTTGCGATAAATCTCGTTTGTTTCTGGCGCATCGCGATAGTTGAGCAGCAGATACGAACTGCCGCGATCCCAGCCGTTCCGGAAGACGCATTTCTTACCGATGGTATCGTCACATGCCTCCTGGGAATGCGGCGGAGGGTGCTGCTCCTCTAAGTTATCATCCGACCAATCGTGCGCGGCGACCAACTGCCGAAGAAAACGGTCAATGCCTCCAGCCAACCCCGAGGCGTGCCCAATCTGCGCTTCGGCAAAGCGGTTAACAGCATACTTGAGCGCAGCAGACTGATACCCAGTAGCGCATTTTTCCATAACAGCCGCAATATGGACCCAATCCTCGGCGAGATCCCAATCCCCATAGTCCGGGATAAATCCGAGCGGAGTAACAAGCCTTGACCACAAATCGGCATAGTGCTTAACGACGGAGCTGTCCTCCGTGCTTACCGTGGGAACGTACTCGTTGTATGCAACAAAGCTGTATAACCAGATTCCCTGATATGCCCCCGAATCCTCCATTGACCACTTATCTAAACTGTCGGCAAAAATGTGGCGCCCCATCTTTAACCATTTGGAGGCGTCCTTATGTTGAGGAAACGACGAACCTGCGGCAGCCAGGTTGAGGGCGCGCAGCATACTGCGATTCATCGGCCCGTACTCCGGCATCCGCTCAATCGGACGCATCGCCAACTCGACGACGGTCTCAATATGTGCGGTTTCTCGATCTGTGAAGTCCGCAATATCCTTGATCTCATTATACGCGCTGATATAGGGCTCGGGCTCGAACATCCAGCCGAGCGTTGGAAAACCGGCGCTGCGGAGCTCGATCTGTTCTGATTGTTGGTATGTCTTCAGGGTGTAATAAACGTCATACACATCGAGCAAATAGCGCTTGGCTCGCTCGAGGTAGCGCATTTCACCTGTCTGCCGATAGCGCCTCGCTTCAGCCGGTGCTACGGTACCAACCAACTGAAAGGTATTTTGCAGTTTCCCCTGGTCGCGCAGGACTGCTTTACCTCGCTCAATTGCTCCGTGTCGAAGGGCATCGTAGTCCTGCCAGACTAGGTCAGCAACCTTATAGGCATAGTCCAAATATACTTGGCGCCTCATGTACACTCTCTCAACATGCTATCACGCGTGTATTCGTTCGGTGTGCACTAATGCCCACCCCAATAGCTCTACTCTGGCAGTTAACGGGCACACCCGCCCTATTCAAGCAGGTCCCACTGCATTTCGACGGCGCCATTCATCGTGGCTCATCTGTCCGACGATTACGTGGCTATTATCTGCGGCTCGTTCCGCCGAACGCAGCCCCTGTGCACGGACAGCCCTATGTAGATTCTCCGGCTGCAGCACGTCTTCGACTCCTTCTGTAAGGTGTCGGTACAGCAGCTGTAAGTCCGGTGAAAATCGTTCGTATACGTCGTGCGGCACATACGTGCGCAGCGCATGCCCACCGGAGTGAAGGTTGCAAAATTCGTTGCCCGATAGCCACCACGGCGCATAGCGGCACACTACCGCCGTGCGCTCGTGCTCGCTCTGGTTGAGCGCCGTCGAATGCCAGACGCGGGTATCCTGCAGATAGACCGAGCCGGCCGGCGCCGAGATCTGCAGTTCGCCCGGGATGGACGCCCATTGATCAATGCCGTCGTCGGGGCCGCGCGGGTTGCGCGGATCCTTGTGCGAACCGGGCACCACCCAAGTACCGCCGTTGTGCGGCGTTATGTCTTCTGGCCCAAGATACCAGATCGTCGACAGCGCCATACAGATATCGGGAAAGGGCTGGGCGACCGCACCGCAGTGTCGCCATGGATGCTCTTCGCTAGGTCCATAGGCCGTCAGGTCGTGTGGCCAGTCAGAGTGCCAACCGCGCCGCTGGCGCATCTCATCGGTTATGGGCTGGGGGGCAGGTCGCGACGACTTGTTGACTTCCGTCTGCATAATGCGCACGTGCGGGTCGAGTATTGCTCTGGCGACCTGGAGCACACGCGACTCGGCCAGGTGCCGAGCAAACTCCTCGCAGCGCGCGACGTCACTGATCTCAGCTACGGGAGCGGCGGGGGGGCGAACGGGCCCGTCACCGGGCTCAAAGTCGGGGTCTCGCTCGCGCATCCACGCAATACGTGCTGCTCGCTCGCGAGCGCGGTCTTCCTGCAACAGAGCGCGTCCCTCAAGCACGCTCTGGCGCGCCGCTTCTACCTGATGTTGAGGGATAACGCGATCAATTACGCAAAACCCCTGCAGGCGCAGCGACTGCAGATAGCCTTCGATCTCCGCATCGCCGCCGCTGGGGATTCCAGTTGAAATTGAGTAGGGAACGCGCAGGCGCGCGTCAAGTGTTCTACTTTCGGACATGGTAGTTACTCCTCTAAATGAGACATACGCAGCCGCCGTAATGTATCCGCAAATACGAGCGAGAAGCAAGTATCCGGTGCCCCATGAGCGGCCCTCATTCAACAATAAAAAAGACCCACGCGCCAAAATACACGGCGTGGGTCTATAGGCAAACCCTTACAGCAGTCTTCTGTGTAGTTTATCTAATGGTGCGCCAGTAAGCTTCGCGCCGCCCGCATACAAAACGAGCTGACACAAGGTTATGTGCCAGCTCTACGTTCAGTGGTGCCGAAGGTGGGACTCGAACCCACACGCCCGTGAAGACACTGGATTTTGAATCCAGCGCGTCTACCATTCCGCCACTTCGGCAACTCATTTTGGCCAACTAAAATAAGTGGTTGCCGCCCTCCTGTAAAGAGCCTAGCGCTCTTCGCTGCGCATCGCCTTGGGTGGACCAAGAATCTCTGCATAGACGACGGCTTCACGCGCTTTTTGCACATCTAACCGCCAGCGACCCGCACGGCGAGCAGGCCGTGAATAGGCCTCCTCGCTGTGCGCAGTTCGCTCACGCAGCACGTTTTCCACGCGCTGACGCGAAGACGCGACTGGAGCGCGTTCTTCGGCCGGCGCATTCACTTTGACGACAGGAACCTCGCTCTTAGGCTTCGCCTGCTCGCCAAGACGCTGCAAATCACCGAAACGACGCGATAGGTCTTCGTCTTCAAAGGGATCTTTGCCGCCGCCAAATGGCCAGCCTAAGACCTCTTCTTCCTCTTCCTCTTCGTCGATGCGCTGGCTGCGCGCGCCCTGCGCCTGACGCGCGTTTTCCAACTCGCGCTTGCGCTTACGGCGCTCCAACAGCGATGAAACAACGCTGAAGAGCATAAAGAGGATGAATAGTAGGATCTCCACTAGTTGTCTTCCTGCATGCTATCATCATCTTGTGGACCGCTCTCCGAAATAGAGTCGCGCATATCCGTATCGGCCTGAATATTGCGCATGCGGTAGTAGTCCATAATGCCCAAGTTTCCGCTGCGGAAAGCTTCGGCCATTGCCCGCGGCACTTCGGCTTCGGCCTCTTTGACGCGCGATTCCATCTCGACGACCTGAGCGGTCATTTCCTGCTCGCGCGCGCGCGCCATCGCGCGACGCTCTTCGGCCTTAGCGCGCGCGATCTTAAGATCGGCCTCGGCCTGATCCGTCTGCAGCTTAGCACCGATGTTTTCACCTACGTCTACGTCAGCAATATCGATGGAGAGGATCTCAAACGCCGTGCCTGAATCGAGGCCCTTTTCCAACACGCGCTTGGAGATCAAATCGGGGTTTTCCAGCACGCCTTTGTGCGTGTCCGACGAACCAATCGTCGTGACAATACCCTCGCCGACGCGCGCGATGATCGTCTCTTCGCCGGCACCACCAACCAGCCGTTCGATATTGGCGCGCACCGTAACGCGACAGGTGGCCTTTACCTGAATACCGTCTTTGGCGATAGCGGCAATCAGCGGCGTGTTAATCACCTTAGGATTGACGCTCATCTTGACGGCTTCGAGCACATCGCGACCAGCTAGATCAATGCTGGCCGCGCGCTCAAACGTGAGATCGATATTGGCCTTGTCGGCAGAAATAAGGGCGAGAATAACCGCATTGACGTTGCCCCCCGCTAGGAAGTGAGCTTCCATCCGGTCCAATTCAATATCTAGACCGGCCTTAGTCGCACTGATTTTGGGGGTGATGATCTGGCGCGGCGGCACCTTGCGCAGCCGCATACCGACCAAATCCTTGAAAATGGCGACCCGCACGCCAGCAAAGTAGGCCGAGATCCACAGGCCAATGGGAATGAAATAAGTAAACAGCGCCAAAAAAATGACAATGGCGAAGAGCACCATAATCAGAAACAACAGTTCCATAGCACGCTCCCTTGAGAGGAGTGGGGTGTATTAGGACGGAGGTGTTGGATCGACTGGGTCGTCGACCTCGTTGACGACGACCCGATTGCCGGCTACGCGCACCACTTCTACAGCCATGCCGCGCTCGACAAAGCCTCCTTCAGTAACCACATCAACAGACTGCTCACCAAAGAGCGCTCGACCAGAAGGGCGCAGCGGGGTGAGCGCTTGACCGCACTGCCCAAGCAGATCCTCGCGACCAGAGCGCGAGGAAGAATAGCCGCCCGCGCGCGAAGTCGAGCTGCTAAGGACCAGGCGCTGCCAGCCGCGCATTTTGAGCACGATGCGAACCAGCGCAAGCGTGCCCAACAGGCCGATGCCGGCCACGACGACTGCGGCAAACAAGCCCAGCTTTGCATAGGCGAAGTACACACCCGCCACTGCAGCGAGAAGGCCCATGATGCCAAATATGTTGAGGCCTGGAATGACAAAAACCTCTAACAGCATCAGCACGAATCCCAGCACGAGCAGCGCCAGAGCATAGGCCCAGTGGGCAGCACTGCCACTCGCGAGCGATTCGATCATTGAGCCCCTCTCTAAAGCGGTCGCACGACGACGCGATTTCCGCGCGCCTCGACGACGCGAACGGGCTGCTGCACACCGACAAATTCGCCGTCGGTGACGACATCGACGCGACGTCCATCAATTAGGGCGATTCCGGCGGGGCGCAGTTCGCTGAGCGAAACGCCTTCCTGATTGAGCAGATCGCTATCTCGTTCGCGAGAGGAGGATACGTAGCCTTCGGATGTGCGCGTTTCAGCCTGCAGCACAAGGCGATTAAACGCAGCCATGCGCGGCAGAGAGCGCAGCATAAAGAGCGACAGCACAAATGCGCCAATCATCGAAGCAGATAAACGGGCTACTACGACGGCGATCTCGTCGACGCTCCACAGCTGAAAATCGCCCAGCTGCGTAATGACCAGACTTCCCAGCATAAGCCCCACGCCAGCCAGCCCCACCACGCCAAAACCTGGTATCGCTACTACCTCGATGATCAGCAGCCCCAAGCCCACGGCAAAGAGCGCCAGTTCCTGCCATTCGGCCAGCTTGACCACTAGATGGCTGCCGAAGAAAATGGCCAGCGCGACGAGTGCGAGCGTGCCGCCCAGTCCCCATCCTGGGGTCCGCACCTCGGCGATTAGACCAAACATAGCCACAGCGAGGAGAATCGACGTCACTACGGGATGCGTCAACAGGCGTACGACGTGCTCGGCCCAGTTGAGTTCAATGGACACCACATCGGCGTCGCCCAAATCGTAGATGCGCAGCACGTCGCGCAGCGATTCAGCTGTCTCATCGGCCATTTCATAGCTGAGCGACTGCTCTGTCGTCAGGGTAGCAGGACGACCGGCCTCGGCGCTGAGTCCGGGAATATCGACGCGCTCGTCGACCATGGCTTCTGCTATTTTTGCGTCGCGCCCAGTGCGCTCGGCCGTGGCGCGCATTTCGGCGCGCATGTAGGATGTGACCTTGTCGCTGGCTTTGGTGCCCGACCCGTCTACCGGCGTCGTCGCGCCCATAGTAGCCGCTTGAGCCATGACGATTTTATCACAGGCCAACGAAATAAGCGCGCCGGCAGAGATCGCACGCTTATTGATAAAAGCGATAGTCAGCGCCTCGCTATCGAGAATGGCATCGCGAATGACGGTGGCCGCGTCGACGCGACCGCCAAAGGTATCGATCTCGAATACGATGGCATCGACCCCGTTAGCTTCAGCGTCTTCGATCACGCGTTCAACAAAGGCCGATACGCCGGGATCAATCATGCCTTCGAGCCGCATATCGACGTGATAGACCGTCTTTACTTGGTCTTCATCGGCCGAAGAAACGACGGCAAACAGCAGCGAAAGAATGTAGGTCAGTGTGCGCATAATCTAATATCCATAGTAACGAGGCTAGAGTGTACTCTAATTGCCCCGCGGTTGTCAACTTATCTTCGTTGACGGTGGTTACACCGCGTACTATCTTCATGCCCTAGCGCGCTTTAGCCCCCATACAAGGATGCAAACACCATGCCCGACAAGCTTGATATACTCGTCAAAGGCGGCCACGTCATCGATCCAGCAAACGACATCGACGGCGTGCGCGACATCGGCATAAAGCACGGCCGCATCGCCCGCGTAGAGGAGAACATACCCGCCGATGAGGCGGTAAAATCCATTGATGCGAGTAATCTGGTCGTCACGCCCGGCCTCATCGACATACACGTGCACGCCTACCACACACGACCTACAGAGGTCAGCATGGTCGGTTCGCTGCACGCCGATGCACACTTTCTCAAGGAGGGTGTGACCACCTGTGCCGATACGGGCACGGCCGGCGCCGACGAAATGGACCACTTTCGCGAGACGGTCATCGACAAGTCAAAAACGCGGATACTGGCCTACGTCAATATCGCCGCGCCCGGTATGAACAGCTCAGAGCAGGTTATCTCTAATTTTGACGCGCAGCGAGCAGCTGAAGCGGCATCGGCTCACGACGATGTCGTGGTGGGCATCAAAACGGCGCACTACTGGACGAGCGAACCCTTTGACGCCGAACACCCCCCCTGGGAATCAGTAGACAAAGCAGTAGAAGCCGGCGAGCTGTGCAAAATGCCGGTGATGGTCGACTTTTGGCCTCGGCCCCCCGAACGCTCGTACGAAGACCTCCTGCTCAAACACCTGCGCCCCGGCGACATTCACACCCACGTATTTGCCCGCCAATTTCCCGTCGTCGACGATAACGGGAAGGTATATGAGTACATGCGCGAAGCGCGGGCGCGCGGCATCCACTTTGACCTCGGCCACGGCGCAGCAAGCTTTTGGTATCGCAACGCGGTCCCCGCGATGCAGGACAAATTCCCACCAGATTCGATTAGCACAGACCTGCACATGGGCAATATCAACGGCCACGTGCACAGCATGCTCGATACGATGTCCAAGTGCCTGGCGATGGGCATGCCGCTACAGGAAGTTATCTATCGCTCAACCGTGACCCCGGCTCGAGCGCTCAGGCGCCCTCAGCTGGGCAGTCTGAGCATCGGCGCCGAGGCAGATTTGGCCGTACTCGGCGTTTTGCAAGGCAGCTTTTGCTATCGCGACTGCGGCTGGGGCGTGCTGGAAAGCGACTATCGCCTCGAGTGCGCGCTCACGCTGCGCGCCGGTCAGGTGGTCTGGGATCGCCATGGCCTCACTTGCCCGCACTTTACGCAGGCGCCCGAAGATTCCGGCTACTGGGATATACCGGCTACGCCCGTGCCCGTGCCCCGCCTGTGGCGCGCCGACGAAGAATGAGCAACGCACTGCTGCCGCTGTGCCTCTTGGGCTACGGCGCCTTGTGCCTTTACGGGCCGCTGGCTACAGCGGAACCACCGTTGGTGCACGCCGATCCGCTCTACCAACTCCTGATCGAGTTAACCGCTCGCATGGGGCTCGGCTCATGGGCGCCGCTCGCCGTTGGGATGGCATGCGGCGCAGCGGCCATCGTCGCCAGCGAGCGCCTGCTGCGCAGCGTAGTCGGCGCCCATGCCGCTCCAGGCGCGCTCGTCTTGCTGTCGCTGGCTCCATTTTTCGTCGGTCAGACGCGCGCAGATGCGCCCGCCACATGGGCGCTCCTACTGGTCGTCCTCAGCTATGTGCTGTTCTGGGAGTACCTGCGCGGCGGTCACCCGGCCTGGATCGGTGGATGGCTCGCCGTATCGGCGCTCGCCATAAGCGCGCACACAGGCCTGGTTTTTTTGGCCCTACTGCAGGGATTCGTGCTGCTGTTCTACCGCGAGCGCTATCCACAGCGTCACGCGCTGTGGTGGCCGCTCTGGGCAGCGGGTTTGGCGGCGTTTGTCTGGATTTTCTGGGAACCGATGCCCCGTTTTTTTAGTGCGAGTCTACCGGCCACATCCGCCGCACAATGGCTCCAGGCACCGCACGCTCTGGCCCTGCTCAGCACCAATATGCCTCCGCCTAACGCCTTTTACGGGGCGGCTCTCTTCGCGCTTCTGCTCGGACCCGGCCTCTGGGCCTGCGCCGACTGGCGCAAAGACGCGCGGCGCGCCCTGCTGGTCGGCGGTCTAATCACACCCTGCCTGCTATATGTCATACGACCCGAAGCGGAGGAGTTACTGATCGCCGCGCTACCGCTGCTGAGCGGTCTGTGTGCGATGGGACTGCGCAGCTATCCGCGCTGGGCGCGACAGGGTCTGTGGTTTACCATCCTCTTGGCCTATAGCTGGAGCTACTGGAACTTGTATAATTAACCGTCTATTTATTGCTGTTTTTTATATACTAAGAACATAGTCATGACCATAGTCATATAGCACAATAACGCGGTTTTATGAAAACTGTATCCAAGAGTCACCTCAAGGCCCATATGCTCCGCCTCTTTCGCGAGATTGAGCGCAGCGGCGAAGAGCTAATCGTCACCGACAACAACGTCCCGGTACTGCGCGTCGCTCCGTTCCAGCCGCAGCAGGACGTTGACAAGACGTTTGCTGGCCTGAGAGGCAACGTGACCTACAGTAGATCCATTGACGATCCCACTTCGACCTAGCGGTTGGGCCGTTCGATCGGCCGTATTGCTACCGATTCCCCTTCAACGCGGAGAGGCTCTTTGACCTTTATCGATTGGTTGGTTCTCGTAGTGCTAACGGGCTTTATAACAGCCGTAGCGCTGAGCACAAGAAAGTATATGCAGAGCGTGGCCGATTTTCTGTCGGCCAGTCGCTGCGCAGGCAAGTATCTACTCGGGGTGGCCGACGGTATGTCGGGCCTTGGTGCCATCAGCATCGTCGCCATCTTCGAGATGACCTATAAAGCGGGGTTTACTGCCTCGTGGTGGAAGCTCATGCTGCTGCCCATCGGCGTCGTGATTGCGTCGACCGGCTGGGTGCAGTACCGCTTTCGCCAGACCCGCGCCATGACGCTGGCGCAATTTTTCGAAATCCGCTACAACCGCTCGTTTCGCGTCTTTGCCGGCATCGTCGGCTATGTGTCAGGCCTAATCAACTTCGCCCTCTTTCCCGCCGTCGGAGGACGCTTTTTTCAATACTACTGCGGCTTTCCTCAGTGGCCCGTCACCGTATTGGGCACGCAGATCGACCTAACCTACGCGCTCATTATGATCGCGCTGCTGGGCATTTCGCTGTGGTTCACCTTTATGGGCGGACAAATTGCCGTTATGGTGACTGACTTTATACAAGGCATGTTCGTCAACATCGTTTTTGTTCTACTCGGGATTTACATGCTTTTTTTCCTTTTTGACTGGGATACGGTCATCGCCGCAGCCATCCAGTTTGCTCCCAGCGATGCCTCGCTCATCAACCCAGCCAAGACGAGCGGCACGGACAATTTTGGCCCCGATTACTTCCTCATCTCTGCCTTTTCCTCCTTTTATTGCTATATGGCTTGGCAGGGCAGTCAGGGCTACTTCAGTTCGGCGCGTTCGCCGCACGACGCGCGCATGGGACGCGTTATCGGCCAGCTGCGCAATATCACCCAGACGCTGCCGCTAGCGCTCCTACCAGTCTGCGCATTTGCCTTTTTGCACCATCCCGACTGGGCCGCACAGGCACAGGGCGCTCACGACACGCTGGCTGGGATTGACAACGAGCAAATTCGCGCACAGCTCACCGTAACGGTGGCTAGTTCCCACTTTTTGCCCCCCGGCATCATGGGCCTGTTTGCCGCCGTCATGCTCGCCGCTTTTATCTCGACGCACGACACCTACCTGCACTCGTGGGGTTCGATTTTTATTCAGGACGTCGTCATGCCGCTCAGACAGACCTTTGTCGGAGACAAAGTCATGGCCCCACAAACGCACGTGCGCCTGCTGAAAGCCTCCATTTTTGGCGTCTGTTTATTCATCTTCTTCTTCAGTCTGCTCTTTGGCCAGCAGCAGGATATATTGATGTTTTTTGCGCTGACCGGCACCATCTATCTGGGCTGGGCCGGTTCGGCTATTATCGGCGGTCTCTACTGGAAACGCGCTAGCTCCGCAGGCGCCTGGTCTGCCAGCATCGTAGGCGTCCTCCTAGCCATTGCTGGGTGGTATGTGACCTACGAGTGGGCGTCTAGCCAGCAGCTCATCGCCCAGCTCTTTCCCGCCGATTGGGCCGCGCAAGCAGCCGAGTGGGAAGAGTTTCCCATCAACGCACAGCACTTATTCTTTTGGACCATGCTGACGACGCTGTGCATTTTCATCGTCGTCTCGCTCCTCGATCGCCAGGAGTTTGACATGGACCAGCTGCTGCACCGCGGCGCCTACGCCGTCGAAGGGGACAACCAGCCGACCGAGGCCAGCGCACCGAGCGGCGGCCTGAGTATTTTCAAGATGGGCCCCGAATTTGCCCGCGACGACAAGCTGCTGTTCATCGGCTCGTATGCCTACATCTTTGTATTTTTTGCCGCTTTTCTCATTGGCACAGTGTACATGCTCAGCACGGATATTTCCGACGAGGCATGGGGGCAGTTCTGGTGGTATTTCTGCGTCGTCATCCTGCTTATGACAACGGCGGTAACGGTCGTCGTCTGCGTGGGAGGGATCAAAAACTTGCGCGAGCTCTACGCCATGCTCACGAGCGTCAACCGCGATGCACACGACGACGGCACCGTCGTCGACGGCCGCAGCTTGGCCGACGTGCACTCGGCAGGCGACAAGTAAGTAGCGCGCCGTGGCGGCCTCTTCAGCGCTCGTCTTGGACACCGGCGCCCTGGTCTATTGGAGTTTAGACCCGGAGCGCCTGTCGGCCGCCGCCGCCGAAGCGATCGCGGCAGCCGACAGTAAGATCGTCTGTTCGATTTCGCTCTGGGAATTGGGACAAAAGATCAAGCGCGGTGAGCTAAGCCTGCCGCTGCGCCTCAACGACTACGTAGATCGCCTGCGTGAAGTAGGCGATCTGCGTATCGTGCCAGTCGATGAAAAGTGCTGGCTGCGCAGCCTGGTCCTCGACTGGGACAACAGCGATCTAGCCGATCGCAGCATCGTCGCTACAGCGATGCTGCAGGGCTGTGACTTAGTCAGCTCGGATGCTCGCTTGCGGGCTTTTTACTCGAGAGCAATCTGGTAATTGCAGCATTTTCTACTCGCCCTTAGCTTCTATGCGGTAAGCGGGGCGATGTGCGCTCCGCTCGTATGCTGAGCCATCATGTCCGAGAATTCCCCATCCACATCACCGATCGCCGAACTGCGCGCACTCGTGCCGCAGTGTATGCAGCAAGATGCGCTGTACATTGAGCGCAGAATGCGGCAAAAGCGCCGGTTGCCCGCACCGCAGCTCAAGCGGTTAGTCGAAAGAGCACGCGCTTCGACAGAGCTGCTCCAGCGACGACAGACGCACCTGCCCAAACCCCAATACCCGCACCAACTGCCCATCGCCGAACGGCGCGCTGAGATCCTCCAAGCCATTCGCGACAACCCCGTCGTCATCATCGCCGGCGAAACCGGTTCGGGCAAGACCACCCAACTGCCCAAGATGTGCCTTGAAGCAGGCTGCGGACTGCGCGGAAAAATCGCCGTCACCCAGCCGCGGCGCGTGGCGGCTCTATCAATCGCCCGGCGCATAGCCGACGAGCTCGAACTCGAATACGGCCGGTATATCGGCTGCAAGATTCGCTTTCGCGACCAAACGGCTCCCGAGACCTTTATCAAGGTTATGACGGACGGCATGCTGCTAGCCGAGACGCAGGGCGATCGCGATCTGAGCGAGTACGATGCCATTATTGTCGACGAGGCCCACGAACGCAGCCTAAACATCGATTTTCTCATCGGCTACCTGCGCCTGCTGCGCCAGCGCCGCCCCGAGCTCAAGATCATCATCACTTCTGCAACTATCGACACCCAGACTTTTTCCAACGCGTTTGATAAGGCGCCTATTATCGAGGTCTCCGGCCGCGTCTACCCGGTCGAAGTACGCTATCAACCGCTAGACGAAATGCAGCAGGAAAGCGGCGACTGCACCTATATCGATGCGGCCGCCAGCGCGGTAGACGAGATTCTCAGCGACTCGCGCGAGGGCGATATACTGGTCTTCATGCCCTCAGAGCGCGATATACGCGAAACCCGCGACATCCTGGAAAAGCGGCGCTATCGCAACGCCGAAGTATTACCGCTGTTTGGCCGCCTCACCACGGCTGAACAGCAGCGCGTATTTTCTCCGCAAGACCAACGGCGCGTAGTCTTGGCGACCAACATAGCCGAGACTTCGCTGACCATACCCAATATCCGCTACGTGGTCGATACGGGCCTGGCGCGGGTCAGCCGCTACAACCCGCGCAACCACACGCAGCGCCTGCCCATCGAGGCCATCGCCCAGAGCAGCGCCGAGCAGCGCAAAGGACGGTGCGGTCGCGTGGCCAACGGCATATGCGTGCGCCTTTACGACGAAAAAGATTTTCTCGCCCGTCCCGAGTATGCCCAACCGGAAATACAGCGCGCCAACCTAGCTGAAGTTATCCTGCGCATGATCGATCTGCACCTGGGCGACGTCGAACGCTTTCCCTTTATCGATCCCCCTCAAAAAAACGCGATTGCCGGCGGCTTCCAGCTCTTGCGCGAATTGGGTGCAATCGACGAACACAAGCGTCTAACCGAACGCGGACGGGATATGGCGCGCTTGCCCATAGATCCAACTGTGTCGCGCATGATCCTGCAGGCCAGAGATGAGAACGCCCTCTCAGAAGTGCTGATTATCGCCTCGGCCATCAGCGTGCAAGACCCACGCGAACGACCGCTTGAAGAGCAGGAAGCGGCCGACCAGATGCACCGGCGCTTCCAAGATAGTCGTTCGGACTTTATTGCCTATCTGAACATTTGGAATGCCTATCACGAACAGGTGGAAAAGGCCTCGCAGAATCAGATGCGCAAATTCTGCAAATCGCACTATCTGTCTTATGTGCGCATGCGTGAATGGCGCGATATTCACGCCCAACTCTATCAGACGCTCAAAGAAATAGGCCGCTTTCGCTTTAACAGTGAGCGCGCCGAAAACGACGCCATCCATCGCTCCATCTTGACGGGATTGCTCAGCAATATTGCCCAAAAGAAAGAGGCCAATATCTATCAGGCCGCGCGCAGCCGCGAAGTCATGATCTTTCCCGGCTCCGGGCTATTCCAACGCGGACAAAAAGAGGCAGAAGAACGGCAGAAAGGGCCCAAAACACCCGAATGGTTAGTCGCCGGCGAAATGGTCGAGACCTCGCGCCTGTTTGCGCGCACCGTAGCCCAGGTACACCCGGAGTGGTTGGCCGAACTAGCGGCCCACCTGTGCCGCGTATCCTACGACCAACCCTATTGGAACGCGCGCTCGGGGCGAGTGCTGGTGCGCGAGAAACACGTCCTATACGGTTTAGAGGTGCTCAACCGCCGTGTAGGTTATGGACGCATCAATCCGCGCGAGGCCACGGAGATTTTTATCCGCGAAGCGCTCGTGCCGGCCGACATCCATACGCGCCATTCGTTTTTACAGCACAACCGCCGCCTGTGCGACAAGCTAGAGACCTGGCAAACGCGCACCCAGACTTACGGCGCCGTCGACGTAGAGGCGGCCGCCTGCCAGTTTTATGCAGAACGGCTCGACGACGTTTCCTCGCTGCACGATCTCAACCGTCTGCTGCGCAGCCGCGGCGGCGACTTCCTGCGCATGAGCGAAGACGATATTCTCGGCCGGGAAGACGAGCGGTTTGATCAGCAGGCTTTTCCAGATGCACTCGACTTAGACGGCCATGCGCTGCCGCTAAGTTATGCCTATAGGCCAGGCGAATCGGTCGACGGCATCACGGTCAAAGTGCCCTACAAACTGGCACACGCCGTGGATGAAGAAATTCTCGAATGGCTTGTACCTGGCCTGCTGCAGGAAAAAATTACGGCCCTGCTCCGAGCGCTGCCCAAAAACGTGCGTAAGCAGCTGGTACCCATACCGGAAAAAGCGCTCTTTATCGCCCAGCAGCTCAAACGGACTCATGCCACCTTTGTCGAGTCGCTGCACGAGTTCGTGCGCTCCCACTACCGCATTCAGGTGCAGCTGTCCGATTGGGATGCAAACGAAGTACCCGAGCATTTGCGCATGCGCGTGGAGATTCAAGGCGGCGATAAAGCCACGCTAGCCGCCGGACGCGATCTCTCGTCGCTAAAAAAAGAACTCGACCAGCACGAAGCCCCCGCCGAATTAGAGGCGTGGAAAAAGGCGGCCGCCGAGTGGGAGCGACGCGGACTGACACAGTGGAACTTTGGCGATCTGCCCGAACGCATCGAAGTAGCACAGGTGGGAGGCGTGCCGATTTACGGCTATCCCGGCCTTGCGCGCGAAGAAGATCGACGCGCCGTAGCCCTGCGCCTATACAAGCAGCGCGGCGAGGCCGAGCACGCCTCGCGCGCGGGCATCGCCTGCCTGTGCGAGCTGGCCATGGGCGACGAGACCGCCTGGCTGCAGCGCGAACTGAAAGGCCTCAACGCGTTTCGCGAGCTGTTCCAATCTCTAGTCTCACCGCAGGAAATGCGCGAACGGGCCTACGCACACCTGGAACACTACCTCTTTTACTGTCCGCGTCCCCTGCCGCTAAAAGAGGCCGACTTCACGGCCCTGTTAGACCGGGCTCGACGGGCTGTGCACGGCCTGTCCGACCGCTTTCTCTCTTTGGTCGAAGGGCTGTTTAAACAGCGCCAGGAAATGCGCCTATCGGGCAGTCGGTTTGCCGCCCTAGCCGAAGAGCTGGACCGCCTGCTACCCGGCGACTTCCTCTCGCACACCCCCTTTGAGCAGCTATCGCATCTGCACCGCTATCTCAGAGCACTACAGCTGCGCGCCGAGCGCTCCCAGCTAGATCCAGGAAAAGAGCAGCAGCGAGCGGCCCTGATCGCACCGTATCAAAGCAAGCTAGACGCGCTGAGGCAAACAGAAAACCCGTCCATAGAGCGCCTGGAACTTGTCGATGAGTATCGCTGGATGCTCGAAGAGTACCGCGTATCGATCTTTGCCCAAGAGTTGGGAACCGCCCATCCCATTTCGCCCAAGCGCCTCGACAAAAAACTCGAACAAATTGAACGCTCGGCATGATTAACGTCATCGTTTTTGATCTGTGCGATACAATCGTGCAAACGGCCGGCGTGCCCGGCCTACTCTCCCTGCCCGGGCTAACGGGCCAACTGCGCGGAGAGGACATCGAACAGTGGTTCGTGCACAGCGAAGTATTTCGCGACTACGAACGCGGTCGAGTCGACACCGATGCATTTGTCGATGCGTTCTTTTTGGATCTCAACGTGCGCGCCGAGCGCAGCGAATTTCTGCGCGTTTACGAGGCGTTAGTCTTGCGCGAAATAGACGGTATGGCCGAGTTAGTGCGCCAGTGCGCCGACCGTTATCCGCTGTATGCTCTGTCGAATAACAACCCGCTCCTATGGCGTGCCACGCAGCGAATCTGCAGCGTATTAGACTGCTTTTCCCACATTTTCCTCTCCCACGAAATCGGTCTACTCAAACCCGATCCACGCGCCTACCAGCACGCGTTGGACAACGTTGGCTGCACGCCCGGAGAGAGCGTGCTCATCGACGACAATCCGCGCTGTATCGATGCCGCACGGCAACTGGGCATGCACGCGGTACACTTTACCGATGCCGCAGAAACCGCGCGTGCGCTGTCACACCTGATGCACGGCGAATCGGCAGCCTAAGAGAGGCTGCTTCGCCCATCCCATGGCAGGGCTTGCCGAATCCCGGCCGCTTTGTATCTTGTTAAAAACTGTAAGGATTGTGCATGGGACCTGGAGAACTAATGTCGGCCGCGATGGTACTGGTGCTCATGTTTGCCGCCGTCGGTGCCAAAGTGGTGACGGGGCAAATGCTTGCGCGCATGAAGCATCAGATCACGCACGTCGCCCACATCAAACAAGAAGCGCTTAATCGGCTCAAAGTCGCCCAAAGCCAGCACGCCATCTATGACCAGAACAAGATGGTGCTGAACGCGAAGAAGATGAAAATTCTCAAGCGACTCAACCGACTCAATAGCGAGATGTCGACCATCGCACAGGACGACGAGGCGCGCAAACAGCGCTCCAACATCCGCAAAGTCGACCGATCTGAATCCACCTAGGCGATAAAACGACAAGGGGGCGAGCGCATAAAGCGCTCGCCCTCTTGCTATGTACTGGCCCGTCCGAAGCTATATGTGATCAGCCAACCAGCCGTAGCACTTTTCATAGCCGACGCCACCTTCGGCTTCCGGACCTTCGTATTCAGCCGTCCACGCACCATCGTATCCGGCTTTCTTCAGCAGCGAAACCGCATACTCCAGATGAATCTCGCCGTCGCCCAGAGCCGCCCCCTTGTAGTTCTGACGCGATCCAGTGCCGTCTTTCATATGCACGTGAAATACGTGCGGCGCCAAGATCTCATAAAAGCGGTCAATCTGCTCTAAATCGTGGCCAAACCAGCGATAGTTCATGGTGTCGAGGTTAACGCCTAAACGCGGCGATCCCACGCGCTCTATCAGACTCAGCTGCCAGTCGCCATCGTTGGTCGTAACGCCGTGGTTGTCGAGCGCAATGCGCACGCCTGCGTCTTCCAGACTGTCGGCCACGCGCTTAAAAGCGTCCAACATCATGCCATCCCACTGGTCTTGCGGCACCTGATCGTTGCGGTTCCATCCTCCGTCGGAGCGCGCAATATCGCATCCGAGCAGTGGAATAACCTTGCAACGGGACCGGTAGCGCTCGACCTGCGCATCCAGCTCGGCTGGATCGGCCTGCAGGAAATCGTTGCCGATCTCAACGGCCGATGCCTGCATGCCATAGCGCGCCAATAGTTCGCGCACCTCTTCGGCCCGATGCGCACCATCAACCGCATCATCTACCCATATATCGCTGGCGCGCACCTCGCAGTGCGTGTAGCCAATTTCGCTGGCGCGCTGCGCAAAACCCTCTAAATCATAGCCGGGCCAGTTGTAGTGGATAACGCCTATTTTTCTATCTGACATGCGGTGTCCCCTATTCTTCGATCGACAGCAGTTCTACTTCAAAATCCAGCGTGGCACCGGCGGGAATGCTGCTGCCGGGCGGCGCGCTGTCTCCGTAGGCCAAATCGGAGGGAATGACCAGACGCGCCTTGCCGCCGACCTTCATCATGCCCACGCCTTCGGTCCAGCCGGGAATGACTTGGTTGAGCGGAAAGGTAACGGGTTCGCCGCGCTCGACCGAGCTATCGAAAACGGCGCCGTCAATAAGCTTACCCGTGTAGTGCACCTTCACTTTGTCGGTCGGCTGCGGCTGCGCGCCCGAACCGGCCTGTAGTTCAATATAGACCATGCCCGATTCGGTTTTAATCGCACCGGCCTCAGCCGCGGCTTTCTCTATATACGCCTGGCCTTTTTCTTTTTCTACGACGGCCGATTCAGCGACGCGCTTCTGCACGTTCTGGAAGCGCTCCTGCAGATAGGTATTGAGCTTGGGTCCATACTCAGCCAGATCCACTTTGGGCTCCTCTTCGAGCATACCGGCGGCAAAACCAGCGGCGATCAAGTCGACCTCGTCGGCGTTAAATTCACCCTTGAACGTGCCCAAGGTGTTGCCCGCGACGCTCAGCCCAATGGCGTAGAGCTGTTTTTCCTCTTCCGTTTCAGGCGTGACGATCTTAGTCGCCGCCTGCTCTTGCTGTGCTCCGCAGGCCACAACCACCACTAGGGCCGCACTCAACAAGCTCAGCGTCTTTCTCATGTGACAATCCTCTCTATAAATGGCCGCCGCTCACCCGCGAATAGCTTTCACCTGCGAGCGCGAACCGCAATCATCAGATTTTATCTGTCGGGAAACCAAAAGGGTGGGAAACCGACGGGATAGGTTGAAAGTAGGAATTACTCAGAAAAGTCGCCAGAGGTGGCTCTGCAGCGGACGGAGCGTTAGATACCACGCATCATCTATGCACTCAAGCCGCGCATTCACCTCTGTTTGCACGAGCTGATACGTGTCCAGAAAGAGCTTAGGATCGAGCGTTCTGTCGAGGTAATCAAAGCGCAGACGCACCGAGTGAACGCGCGCAGGATCGAGGTTGTGGGCAACGAGCAAGGCCCCCTCGCTCGCGTAGCGGACATAGGCCAGCACGCGATCGTCCACGTCTCCGCCTTCGCCGTCGTTGCGGTGGTAATATACCTTGCCGGTATGCAATTCGGGCCAGTCGGACCGGCTCGCAGCCAACGCGCTATAAAAGCGCATTAGCGCATCGTGCGGCGCCTGCCGGCGGAGTTCGGGATTCAGCAGCGTTTCGTTCTCAAAGTCCGTGCGCACCGCCTCGCCCCATTCGCTGCCCCATTCAAAGCCGCGCGTCAGACACGTACCCGTCGTGGCGCCTGCCGACGCGTCTATTAGCGTGGCTTGGGCATTTTTTAACAGCGCCATCTGCAGCGCGGTCTCGTCGGCGCTGGGTCCTCCGCAGACTCCCTGCCATTCGGCGCAGACATGGCCATCGGCTGCCAGCAGGGCACTGTACTTGTCGCGCCAGACCTGAGTAGCTCGCGGACTGTCGTGATTTTCGAAATAGGCCATGGCGACCGTGCTCGGCGCAAAGGCTCCATGCACCTCTTCGAGAAAGTCGGTTAACGGGCGGGCGTGCTCGACGTCGCGGTGAAAATCGACCATGAGCGCATAGACCATATCGACGGGCACGTCGACGGCTTCGTGCAGCGGACACAGCGTCTCGCCTAGCACGAGCGCCTCTGGTTTTAGTTCCTGTATGCGGTTTTTAATTCGCTTTAAAAAGGGGCGGTCTACCGTCTGACTAGCGTCGATACGCACGCCGTCTAAATCGCACGCTTCGATCCAGTAGGGCGCCACTTCGAGCAAATACTGCTGCAGCGGCTCGTTGAACACGAGGTCGAAAAGCGCTACGTCGCTATAGACGAGCCAAGCGATGCGGTGAATGGCCGGGCGGCCGTCCTCGTCGCGCACGTAGAACTCGGGATGGGTCTCGATCAGCGGACAGTCGCGACTGGTCTGCATGAGCACCAGATCGAAAATAACCCGCTTGCCCAGCGCATGGGCCCGGCGCGTTAGCGCGCGCAGTTCGGCACGCCCCACCGCCTGTAGCAGTGCCGCGCAATCTAGCCCAGCGCGCTGGCTGGGCAACATCGCCGCCAGCTCAGACGCTTCCATGCCGTCTATATCGCCATCGCGCAGTAGCCCCTCCTCGACGAGCGCCTGCCAGTCTACCTCTTCGAGCGGCGTGACCAGCTGCGGATCAATTTGAAAAAAGTCGCGCACCGCATAGACGCTGCCCAGCGTGCCCTTACGCACGTCTTCACCGGTGTGAAGATCGGCGAAGCCCGGCTGGTAAAACGGCAATAGGTAAATCACGTCGGCGGGCATATTGGCCAGCTCTGCGGTCACGTGAGCGAGGCGACCGCTGCAGAAGACCCCGTCTTCAACCCGTGCGCCGACCTTGCGCGCACACACTTCGCTGACGACGGGACCGCGCTGAACCCACTTGGGACTTACGACGATAACGCCGTCGCGGTTTTCGGCCATGTCGTTGACGCCGATCCACTCCTTGCGCCCCGCCTCGACGTGGCTATCGGCCGAAAATTCAACGCTGTAGTTGAACGCACCCGTTTGCGCGAGCGAGAACGGCTCGGATTCAAAAACCAAGTTGTTGCCGCGCAGGGCGGGCCTTCCCGCACCGTCCATAGCCAGGTGCATCGGCACGTAGCGACCACCGCGGCCAAGCGCATCCGTCCATAGGCGCGCATCAATGTCGCGTGGGCGCACTTCCGAGGCGTTTACCGCAGCGACAAAGAGTTCGCAGCGCACCTGTGCCTGCACGCCGCTAATGCCCGGTTCGATATAGGCACGAGCCAAGGCGCCCTCGTACTCGAC
The DNA here is from genome assembly GCA_038119905.1 of Gemmatimonadota bacterium. GTDB lineage: Bacteria > Latescibacterota > UBA2968 > UBA8231 > UBA8231. Next base: position 69,222 of record JAYOKQ010000004.1, read on the forward strand.
GCCGTCGATTTGAACGGTTTCATTACCGGCCCAAACGACCCAATTGTCGAAGTGCTGCCGGGCAAAACGCCGATGTAATTCCTCGTAGAAAACTGTGCGCTGAGCAACCGATGGAGCAAACGTGGACGCGGGCATAGAACGCTATGAGTGCCCCTCGCGCACGTGGCGACGCAGTGCGTCATCGCCGAAATCACGCGTTAGGTCGCGCCACACTGCGTGGATGTGGTTGGCGTCATTTTGCGTGTTGTCGTACTCGGCCAAGTAGGCCGGCCCCTGAACGCGGTAGTAGTGAGGACCGCCCAACTCTTCGCTCCCGGCCCAGGCAAAGTGGGCATTGGCCCAATCGCCCTGCTCAATCCGCTGCCGCGCGTCCTGCGCACACGCGGCGGGCAAACGCCCGACGTACACGTCGACGAGCGCGCGCAGCACCTCGCGCTGGCTGTCGTTCATATCGGCACCGGCCAGTCCTTCCATCCGCACTTCGTCACCGACGTGCGGCACGTTAGTCGTTAGAATATCTCCAGGCGCTTCCACCATAATGATGGCGCGCTCCTTCTGCGTGCCATCTAATTCGTGTAGCAGCTGCCGACCGAGATCTTCCTCTTCTTTTAGGGCGCGCAGGCCCTCGCGCTCGCCGTGGCGCACCTGCGCCGGATTCGAACCAAAAAACAGGGGCGTCGGCCCGGCGACCTGGCCGTCGACGACGGTGTAGTTAAGCGATATATGGTGTCCCTCAAAGCGCCAACCCCACGGATTCTGTCCGCCCGGTTGACCAAAGACGCTGACGTAGTACAGCTCGCGGTCGCGCGGAAAGCGGCGGCCCGCACCCTCCACTTCGGCCAGCACGTCCTCCAACGAAATAATGGTGTTGACCTTGTCGTAGCCGCGCTCGCTGACGCCGGTCGCGATCAGCGCCTGGGCGAGCTGACGCTGCCGCTCGTCCATTTCCTTGATCGGCAAGCCCTGGCGATCGCGCGGCACGTAGTGCCAGTTTTTGCGTTCAACTTCATCGGCAAAATCCAACCGCGCTTTGCTCCGCTGATCGGCGGCCAACGCCGCTAAGAACGCACCGGCCGCATCGGCCATGCGCTTGGCAACATCGCTACTCATATCCCTCGCTCCCCTCTATTGGGTGCGCGACCGGCTAGGTCGTCGTGCAAATCGATGGTCGTATATTCCTCGTCCGGCTGCGCTACGGCAACGCGCAAAAAGTCCAGTTCGTCGGGCCCGGGGTTGTATATGCCGTGAGCCTGGCCGATTCCCTGCCAGGTCACCGAACCGGGCGACACTTCAAAGGTTTCATCATCTATCGTCATGAGACCGCGGCCGCTTAGCACGACAAAGCACTCTTCCAACGCGTCGTGATAGTGGTAGCCAACAGATCCTCCAGCACCGAGAACGGCGTGATCTAGAAAAGTCCACGTGCTGTAAAAATCGGCCGGGCGCAGGACGTGGCGCGTGGCGATGCGACCGCTGCCTCCGTGAATCGCATCGCGCCAGGTGAGCAACGCACCGTCAAAAGCGCCTTCTCTCATGCGCTCCGCGTCTGCATCGGCATCGACCGTCACGCGCACGTGCAGCACGCGCGCAGCGCCGTCTCCAACGTTTCGGAGGACGTGCTCACCGACAATGGGACCGACGATAAAACCCGGCCCCCGCGCGGATCCAATCGCAGGACCTGCCGTCAGTTCAATCTGACCGTCTAATACGAGGTAACCCTGCTCCACGCCGCCAGCTCCAGCAGCGCCTCGACGCGTATCACCGGGCGCTAGCAACGCATAGTCAAAAGCCTGCCAAGGCGTTAGAAACTCGATTCCGGGCAACGCGCTAGTCCAGCCTACTCCGGGGACGAGATCGCCTAATTTCACGTGCTTTGTCATTCGTTTTCTCCTGAGATTCAAAGCTAAATAGGCGCGTCTGTATCGACAACTGCACGGGCGTTCAACGGATGGGACGGCGGTATCTTTGCTCGATCCAACCACCGGCGTATATTTGTCACCGCCCAACTCATAGGAGGCGCCTCATGCAGCTAACGCAACAGCAAATCGACTTTTTCAAAACCTTTGGCTATCTCCATTTTCCAGCGCTCTTTTCAGCCGACGAAGTGGCTTGGATCAGCGAGGAATTCGAGTACTCCATTCAGCATTTTGGCCGCGGCGACGTGCACGATGGCACGCGCCGGACCATGTTCGGTGGCCCTATTGAGCATCGACCGCGCCTGTGCGGCCTGCTCGACGATCCGCGCATTGTCGGCCTGTGCGACGGCGTGCTCGGCGAGGGCTTCAACTATGCCAGCGGCGACGGCAACTACTACAGCGGCGATACCGGCTGGCATCCCGACGGCAACTGGCACCAGCTCTTTGCCGTTAAAATCGCCTTCTATCTGGATCCGCTCACGCGCGACAGCGGCTGCTTGCGCGTGATCCCCGGCAGCCATCACCCCGACCACTTTATCCGCGCACAGAAACTCGACCTCAACAAATCACACGAACTATTGGGCGTCGAACCGCGCGATATACCGGGCAACCTGGCGTTGGAAACGCAGCCGGGCGACCTGGTCATCTTTAACCACGACCTCTACCACGCCTCGTTTGGCGGCTCGACGCGCCGACGCATGTTCACCATGAACCTGACCCGCCCCTGTTCAACCCCAGAAGACATCGAGACGCTGCGCCAGTACGTCAGCGTGCACTCGCCGGGTGGCTACAGCGTCGATACCGGCGGCGGCATGTACTTTCCCACCATGCTCTCTACTGCCGGCCCCGAGCGCATGCAGCACCTGCGCCAGTGCGCCGACATGCACGACGAGCTCTTTCCGCAGTATGCCGTCGGCTAGCACATAACGCACGTATTTGTGCAGTCGCCATCGCATGGAATCTATATCCTCGCCGTGCTTTGCAGCCTGATCCTGTGCTGCGGCGTCTTCCTGCCGCTGTGCACCGGACTTTGGCAAAAATTAGAGAGAATTGAAAAATAGTCGGCTTTTTTTAGAAAAAAACTCAAGGTTTTTCCACTCCCGCCGATCATAAAAGCACCTTCATTATCCTCCCTTTTCAACACGACGCGCTCCCTGTATTACACGACGCAGGGGGCGCGTTGCGTTGTACGGTGGGTACGGCACGGTATCCCGCTGACCAAGCGCTTGACACTCCGCGCCGTATTCTGCTAACTAATCGCCCGTACCATCCGCTCCAAACTGCGATGCTGAACCCAACGAGGATACTGGAATGAAGGATAGAGAGACGCAGCTTTCCGAGGCCATAGCCCACCTGCCGCGCGTGCAGCTGGCGTCGGTGCGACCAACGCCGTTGGAACATCTGCCTCGCCTCAGCGCCCATCTCGGCGGCCCACCCATTTACATCAAACGAGACGATCTGACGGGCCTAGCCATGGGCGGCAACAAGACGCGCATGTTTGAGTTTGCACTGGCTGATGCCCTGCAAAAAGGAGCCGACACCATCGTCGCCGGATCGGCCGTGCAAAGCAATTACTGCCGCCAACTCTCCGCGGCCTGCGCCAAACTGGGCCTGGAACTACACCTCGTTCTGCGTCCGGTCCGGCCCATCGATAAAATCGACCAACAGGGTAATAACCTGCTCCAACGCCTGCTCGGAGCACACGTAACCGTCATTGACCAGTACGACCACGCATCGCAGCAGGAGGCCATACAGGCCAAAATTGCCGAGCAGGAGGCACTGGGCAAAACGGTCTACTGGCCGCGTCAGGCCGACACCATCGACCTCGACGCCATCGCCTACGCCGAGTCTACGCTAGAAGTCGTTCAGCAGTGTCGCGCCCTCGACATCAGCCCATCCCACTACTACCTGTGCGCGCTCGATACGACGCAGGCCGGCGTTGGCCTCGGGCTGTCTTTCTTGCAGAGCGACATGCACCTGCGCGGCATTTGTCCCATGACAGACGTGCCGCAGCGCTGCGAGGAAATGGCGCAGATCGCCAACAGCGGCGCTCGACGTCTGGGACTAGATCTACAGCTACATAGCACCGACTTTGACAACGACGACTCCTTTGTCGGCGAGCGCTATGGACTGCCCACTCAGGCTGGGCTCGACGCCCTGCGCACGCTGGCGCGCACCGAAGGCATCCTGCTCGATCCCGTCTATACAAGCAAGGCCATGTCAGCGCTCTTTCAACACATCCGCGAAGGCCAGCTCGATACAGATCGACCCGTAGTCTTTTTGCACACGGGAGGCAATCCGGCGCTCTTTGCCTACGCCGCCGACGTGCTCGACGGCTGAACGCCTAGGTCGACTCGACCTTGGCACATCGCTGACGGCGACTGCGCATGCTCCCAATGGATCCGCTCTTTCTCGTATTGGCCTCTTTTTTCACCTCGGCTCTCACGGCTGTTATCGGCGTGGGGGGCGGCATGCTGCTCATTTCGCTTATGGCCGGCTCGATTCCCATGGCCGCCATCGTGCCGGTGCACGGAGCCGTGCAACTGGTGTCCAACATAAGCCGCGTGCTCTTGGGCGTGCGCCACATCGAATGGTCGATCGCCTGGCCTTTTATCGGCGGCGCAGCGCTGGGCGCACTGGCCGGTGCACCGTTACTGCGCCACTTGCCCACCGAATACATGCCGCTGTTGCTGGGGCTTGCAATCCTGATGTTTACCTGGCTGCCCAAGCGCAAAAAACCCTTTCGCCTGCCCGGTCATTTCACTCTGATGGGCGCGAGCCAGACGTTTCTGGCTCTCTTTGTTGGCGTCTCCGGCCCGTTGACCAATGCGTTTTTGCTGCGCGAAGAACTGTCCCGTGACCGCCTCGTCGTCACGCACGGTCTGCTGATGACGGCAACGCACGCCCTAAAAATCTTCACCTTCGCCTATGTCGGATTTGCCTTCGCTCCCTACGCATCCCTTATTGCAGCTATGGCCGTGGCGGTGAGTCTCGGCTCTTATGCTGGAACCTATCTACGCGGACGCGTGCCCGAAGGACTCTTTCGCATCTTACTCAAAGCGCTCATTACCGCACTCGCCCTGCGTATGATCGCCCAATTCTCTCTAGGAGCCTACCGATGAACGAACTTGAACAGTCGATAATGGAGATTGAAATCTACGGCTTCACGCTGCTGGAAAACGTGCTGAGTAGCGACGTAGCCGCAGATATGCGCGAGGCGCTGATTCGCTGTGAGCGCGAAGTTGGAACCGAACACGCCCACCGCGGTTCAGCGCGCCACGTATCCAATTTGCCCGTGCTCGATCCCATCTTTCACCAGTGCATCGATCACCCGCGCGTGCTGCCAATTCTCGAGCACTTTCTCGACCGCTCGCTCATCCTCGGCAGCCTCAACTCGCGCATTGTGCGTCCGGGCGACGGCTACCAAGGATTGCACAGCGACATTCCCGGCACTATGCTCAATATGGCCACTCCGGTCATGATGAATACCGTGTGGATGCTGGACGATTTTTCTCCAGAAATCGGCGGCACCCGCGTCGTACCCGGCTCACACCGCAGCGGTCTGGTCACGCCGCCCGACGACTTTGATGTCAAGCACGTAATCCAGCCTACGGCACCGGCAGGATCGGTCATCGTATTCAACGGCCAGTGCTGGCACGGCGGCGGCGCCAACACCAGCGACCGCAGTCGCCATGCGCTGTTTGGCCACTACCGCAAACACATGCTCCTCTTTCAGCTAGACCCACACGACGGGTTCCCGGCCGAGTGGTTTGACGGTCTGACGCAGCGGCAAAAAGAGCTGATGCGCATGACGCATGGCAAGGGCGTAGGCGAACTGCACGCGGCCGACGCGCACTTCCACTAGCGTGACGCAGCATAGGGGGCCGCAGGGCGTGATACCACGCGCACCGGCGGCCCCCAACTGTGTCCCCAAACACAACCCTACTATGAGCGGACGCGGAGAGAAACTGCGCGGGATCGCCCAGCGGCTGTCAGCGCTACTCGCCGAACGCTTTGGCGCACCTGCTCCCTTCACCTTAGAAGCCACGCTCAATTGGTTGCCCAGCGTGCCGGACCAAACGCGCTATGCTGCCGTTTGGAACGAACTCGAAGCCGTCTACGCGGCGCTGTTAGACGACCGTTGGACGCTGGCAGCGCGGCTCGCTGAACAGGCCAATGTGCTGCGCTTTGGTCCGATGCGAGTTGATGCCTACTTCGACACACCCTACCACTTTATTTTCGAATTCGACGAGCAACAGCATTTTAACATCCACCGCCTGCGCACCCTAGACGCCGCGTCGTTTTACAATCGATGCGCCTTCGACGTAGATGCCTACAGAACGATCTGTCGCGCACAGCCCTTCTCTGTGGGGGAAACGAGCTTTTTCAAACTCAAGAGCTGCGATCCGCTCTTTCCACCGCTGTTTGAAGGGGCTGCCCAGGACAACCGCACGCGCCAGCGCGCCTTTCGCGACGTGCTCAAAGACCTAGCCCCGCAGGCTTGGCCACATCTCAATCCGACGCTGCGCGTCTCTTGGCAGGTAACACACGGCAAGCGCGGCTACTTCGACGAGCGCGATATCGACGCCGTAGTGCAGCACCTACTAGACAATAGATTTCTGGACGGAATGGTCCTGCGAGAATAGATTTCTCTCGTTCGCCGTGATTACACTTCCAACACATATTCGGAAAACGCTGCTCTCAACAGAGGCCATACCATGTATCAAACGACCCCAGACAGTCTGAGCAACGAGGCCGTAGACCTCTTTCATCAGCGCGGCTTCATACGAATTCCCGGCATCATCTCCAAGGAAGAGGCCGCTCACTTTCGCGATGCGGCACTGGCAGCCAGCGCCCGCATAGACCAGGGGCGCGATCGCCCAGTCTTCAGCCAACACGTCAACGTGTGGCGCGAAGACGAAACGATGCGCGCGCTGACGCTGCATAAAAACGTCGGAGCCGTTGCCCAGCGCCTAGCCGGCGTGCCGCTGCGGCTGTGGCACGATCACATCCTAATCAAGCAGCCCAACAACCAGGTCGCCACGGAATTTCACCAGGACCAACCCTACTGGCCGCACGCCAATTCACCCAATGCGCTGTCGGCGTGGATCGCACTATGCGACGTACCGGTAGAGCGCGGGTGCATGAGCTTTATCACCGGCTCGCACCGGCATACGGGTCTTACGGCGCAAAACCTGCTCGACGGACGCGACCTGTTTGGCAAATGCCCCGAGCTAGAGTACGAAGAACGCGTAACGCTCCCGCTGAAGGCCGGCGACTGCACCTTTCACCACGCCCGCTGTGCGCACATGGCCGTGCCAAACCAAACAGACGAACCGCGCGTGGCGCACGTCGTTATTTTTATGGATCAGACGACGACCTATGTAGCCAAAAACCACGTAGTGACGGATCCGCTCAACCTGCAGGAGGGGGCACCTATTGAAGGAGAACTCTTTCCCGCTGTTTGAGAGATAGAACGCTTGGCGCGCAAAGACATACGCACCATATCAATCCACTGTGCATCGTGTAAGACGCTGCTGTACAAGTATTACAAAGGCGGCCGTGGCGGCCTAGTAAAATGCCTTGTCGAGCGAATTGCCGAAGATCGCACAAACGGAGATTGCACCTGTCCTCAGTGCGGACAGGAGTTTGCCCGCGCGCGCATGATGGAGGGCAAGCCAGCCCACAAAATTATTCAAGGCAAAGTCTTTACCAAAGGCATGTCGCGCAAATAGAGTACGACGCGCCGAAATCCACTTTTCCCTAGTTGACCAGTTCATCCTCAATGACTAAGTACGTTGAAAAGAGCAGTTTTTTCGTCAGCAATCCCGCGCGCTGTGATGGATCACGGACGGTGCTTAGTCTACACCCTATCACGACGGAGTTACTTAGATGAGCGACTATTTTGTTTACATCGGCACCTATTCCAACGGAGGCAGCGAGGGCGTATACGTGCAGCGCCTCGACATGGCGAGCGGAGCCCTTTCTCCTATAAGCACGCACGGCGAAATTGAAAATCCTTCGTTTCTGGACCTATCTCCTGATCGCCGCTTCCTCTACACCATCGGCGAAGTCGGCCAGGTCGACGGACGCCCCGGCGGCGCCATTGGTGCCTATGCCATCGATCCTACGAGCGGCTCGCTGACACACCTCAACACCGAATCGACTGTAGGTCCCGGTCCCTGTCACGTCAGCGTGGATGCGACGGGCCGTTACGTGCTAGTGGCCAACTACGGCGGCGGCAGCGTAGCCATCCTGCCCGTGCGCGAAGACGGTTCGCTCGGCGAAGCCAGCGATTTCGTCCAACACGAAGGCGCTAGCGTAAATCCCAATCGGCAGGGGGAACCGCACGCCCATTCGATCATGGTCTCGCCGAACAATACGCATGCCTTTGCCCCGGACCTCGGCATGGACAAGATCGTCATTTACCAGATAGACCACAGCAGCGGCAAGCTGCTGGCCGGGACCCAGCCCTCAATGTCAGTAGAGGCTGGACAGGGGCCCCGACACTTTGATTTTCACCCCAACAACCGCTACGCCTACGTCATCAACGAATTGGGCAATACGATCGTTTCCTACGACTACGACGCCGAGGCCGGCACGCTAGCGGCCACAGGTTCGGTTTCAACGCTGCCAGCCGACTTTAGCGGAACTAGCCACACGGCCGATATCCACGTGCATCCCAACGGAAAATTTCTCTACGGCTCCAACCGAGGCCACGATAGCTTGGTAATCTGTGCCATCGACGACACTACAGGTCAGCTCGAAGTGCTCGGCTATGAGCCAACCGGCGGGAAGAATCCGCGCAACTTTGCCATCGACCCGACGGGCACCTATTTATTGGCGGCCAATCAGGATACCAACGATATCCACACCTTCCGCATCGACGCACAGACGGGCGCACTGGAAAAGACCGGCGCTGTGGCCAGCGTACCCAAACCCGTGTGCCTCAAGTTTGCTGCCATTTCTTAATGTCAGAAACGTCGCGCAGCGTCGGCGTAACCGGCGCGCTGGGCAATCTCGGCTGGAAGCTGCTGCTACATCTAGCTACACACAGTCGTGCGCCGCGCTTGGTCGCTCTCGATCACAGGGAAGCTGACCAGACGCAGCGCCGTGCGCTGCGCGAGGCGGCCAACGGCCGCGAGGTAGATATCGAGTTCGTAGTGTGCGACCTGCAAGACTGGAACGACACGCGCTGGCGCGAGGCGTTTGATCGCGTCGAGGCCGTGGTCCACTTTGCGGCGCAGAACCCTTTTCCAGAAGCGTCTTGGAACGACGTCGACGCGTCGGCAGCAATGAATTTTAATACGGCTCACGCCGCCGCTGATAGTGAAACCGTCGAGCGCTACGTCTTTGCCACGTCGAATCACGTCATGGGCCGCTACAAGGACCGCAACCTAGACCCAGGTGCGCTGCTGCCTTCGCTGGAGCCGGGCGTTGGCACGCTCTGGCACACCGGTCAACAGGCAATGGATTCAACGGTCTATGCCACGGCAAAGTGGGCCGGCGAGCGCCACTGTCAGGCACTGGGCCAACGCGCAGAGGGCTCGACGACCTTTGCCTGTGTGCGCATTGGCTGGTGCCAGCCCGGCGCCAATCGCCCCGATACGCTTTCGGCAGCCGGCACGCCAACGCAGGCCAACAGCGGACAGCAAGAGAGTCCGACGGACCGCTGGTACAAAAGCATGTGGCTGTCCAACCGCGACTTCTGTCAGCTTTTTCAACGCGCGATAGAGGCCGATGGCAGCGCGTGGCCCGGTGGGTGTATCGTAGTGCACGGCATGTCGAACAATCGCGACATGCCGTGGAATATCAATAGCACGCGTCAGTACTTAGGATATGCACCTATTGACGACGTATACGAGGGTATATAAATGGAAGAAGTACCTGTTGATCGAATTGCACCCAACTTTGCCGACGTGCTACAAGAGAATGGCTTTGCCTTCCTTGAAGGCAGCCCAGATCCGTCGTTTGCCCTTGATTCATCCATGTACTTAACCTACGTCAACCCGGCGTATCTCACCTTTGGATGTGCCAACGGAGGCCTGTCTGTTTCAAATTCCTTTACGGGTATTGGAACCTTTATAGGGGATTTTATGCGCGAACCCCTGCGTCAGTTCTATCTCAACGCCTATGGAATGGTCATAAAGGACAACAAAACGTGGAACCACGAGTACGATTGCTCTAGCCCCAATCTCTACAGACGCTACCTACAGAGTTCGTTTCCTCTAAAGGGTAAGGGCCTCGTAGTAATCAATCACCTGATCGAAGAGGGAGCGCATAAGACGCCTTCCGCTCCGCCTATCAAAGCCCATTACCTTAATGACAAGCAGCTAATAGCTCAGTGCTCGCACTGCCGCAAAATTCGAAGACAAGGAATCGAAGCACAGTGGGATTGGGTAGCCGAGTGGATAGCACAACCACCGGAAGAGGTGACCCATTCGCTGTGCGAAGCCTGCACCGACTACTACTACAACGATCTACAGTCGACGCTCGCGCATCCGCAGTAGATAGCCCTTAGTGGATTGGAGGTAGCCAGCGCGGATGATCGGCGCCCTCGTCATCCAGACCACCTGTAATTGGGCGCGGATCGCTGCCGTCGGCAGCGGCAGCCCAGATGCTCGGCGACCCGCCCGTCTCGGCCCGGCAAAAGAGCAGTTCCTTGCCGTCGGGCGACGCACTCACGCGAAAATCCCAGATGCCTTCCCACAGCGGCGTTAGCTCCTGCCGCGCACCCGTCGCAGCATCCAAGCGCACAATCTGCACGCCTCCCTTGGCCCTTTCGCTCTCAAACTCACGGTTAAAGTGATCGACATCCGGACGCTGGGCCTGATACACCCAAGGGACCTGTGCAGCGGGCGATCGTTGGGGAACCAGCAGCGCGCCGTCATCGGCCCAGGCAACGAGATTGGAACCACCCCCGCGACGCGACGGCGGCCCGTAGGTGGCTCCAAACCACAGCGCCTGTCCCTCGGTCAACGGACGCATTTCCGAACCGTCGGGCCGTGCGATATAGGCATCGGCCCAATCGTGTCCGGGATCGTCGCCAAACCGGCATCCCATAAATGCGAGCCAGGCGCCGTCGGGCGAAAACTGCGGCCCAAAAAACAGCAGCGCAGGATCAGCCGCCACCAGCGTGCGATCCGTTCCATACGCGTCACTGGTCCAGATCTGGTAGCCCTGCGGACTGGCCAAGTGGTAAGCTACGCGCTGTTGGTCGGGGCTGAGCGAAAAGCCGTAGGGCAATCCTTCTCCCAACTGCGTGAACGGTTGCGCATCCGTGCCATCAAGCGCCACGTTAAACACCTGTCCCCCCTCGTCGCGCACCACCTGCATCAGCACCCGCTCGTCGCCCATAAGCAGCTGCGGCGTTTCAAAGACGGCACGGCGTTGCTGCGCTACAACCTCCTCTAGGACGCCGCTCTCGAGATCGTATGTCCAGCAGTGCGTAGGCGTTTTATGGTAGTATTCAGCAAAGGAACGACCGGGGCCATCGCGCCGTTCTTCCATGCTGAGAAAGAGCACCCGACGACCGTCTGAAAAAAAACCGCACGGCTGCCAGGTCTTCTGCAGCGGCACGTCAAAATCGAAATAACGCACCGACTCTCCGCCGGTCCCCTGCATGGCGGTGCGCCCCTGCGACGTAAAAAAGAAGCGCATTACGTTCCCCAGATTTCGGCAAAGCACCGCGCAATTTCTACGTGCATCTGCACGCCATAGGCGATGGCATCGTCGTTAAAATCAAAGTCGGGCTGGTGCAGCATGGGATAGGAAGCAGCGCCCCGGGGACGCAATCCGAGACCAAACATAAAGGCGGGCACGTGCTGGCCGTAAAAGGCGAAGTCTTCGGCGCCCATAATGGGGTGTTCCAACTCCGACGCGACGATCGTCTCTGCTAACGGTCCATCGACGACGTGTTCGACCACGGCTCGCGCGCGTGCGTTGTTGCGCGTAGCCGGGTAGCCGTCTGCGCCGAAATGCACCTCGGCGCGCCCGCTAAAAGCGGCCGCCGTGTGCTCGGCAATCTGGCGCACGCGGTCCATGGTGCGCTGACGCGTATCTTCGCTCAGTGCGCGCACCGTGCCTACGAGCTTGGCCGTCTGCGGAATGATATTGCTGGCCGATCCGGCGGCAATGTGTCCCACGGTAACGACGGCGCTGTCGAGCGGATCGGTATTGCGCGCGACAATCGTCTGCAGAGCCACGACGATTTGCGCCGCTATATATACCGTATCAATGCCCTGATGTGGGAACGCGGCGTGCGCGCCCAAGCCCTCAACGGCGATTTCGAACTCGTCGGCGCTGGCCAGCAGAGCGCCCGTGCGTAAAAAGATCTGACCAATCTCCATATCCGGCGCCCCGTGCAGACCAAAAATTGCCGCCACATCGGGTCCCTTTAGCGCGCCCTCCTGACACATGCGTTTGCCGCCAGCCCCCCCCTCTTCGGCGGGCTGAAAAATAAACTTTATCGGGCCCTGCAGACCGTCCGCATCGGCAGCGAGCACGCGCGCGGCCCCAACCAAACAGGTCGTATGCCCGTCGTGGCCGCAGGCGTGCATGGTGCCGGGCACCTGCGAGCGATAGTCCATCGTGCCCTGCTCTTCGATCGGCAGCGCGTCCATATCAGCCCGTAGTGCTACACAGGGACCTTTCTTATCCGCGCCCAGCGTGGCGACGATACCCGTGCCGGCCACTCCAGCGCGCACGTCCAACCCAGGTATTTTTTCTAGCTGAGCTAGCACCCGCGCCGACGTGCGCTCCTCGCGATAGGACAGTTCGGGATGCTGGTGTAAATCGCGACGAAAATCAATCAACTCCGGCAGTATTTCTCTGAGCAATGGCGTGCGTTCTACCATGATGTATACCGGTCTACCAGTTTGTATAGGAGCCGTCGCGGCGCTTCAGGTGCGGTGCCTCCCAGTATTTGAACTCCTGCTCCCCGGCCAATTCCTCGTTGAAATCTACGCCGAGTCCCGGCGCGTCGGGCACGACCAACATTGAGCCCTGCAGTTCGACCTGCGTCGGAAATAGGTCCTCGTCCTGCGACGTGCTCTGCTCGCCCGGCGTTACCCGGTGCTCTAACCAAGCAAAGTTGGGAACGGCCGCCGACATGTGCACCGACGCTGCTGTGCAGATCGGACCCAGCGGGTTGTGCGGCATTAGATCGATGTAGTGCGACTCGGCCAGACTCGCCACTTTCATCGCTTCGGTAAAGCCGCCTACGTTGCAGATGTCTATGCGCGCAAATTGGGTAATGCCGCGCTCTAAATAGGGCAAAAACTGCCACTTGCTGGCAAACTCCTCGCCGATGGCGAAGGGAATATCGACCATGGTGCGCAGGCTTTCATAGGCCTCCGGAGATTCATCGCGGATCGGCTCTTCGATAAAGTCGAGCGTGCCGGCGGGCATGCGCTGACAGAACGAAGCGGTCTCGGCCACCGTCAGACGGTGGTGGTAGTCGATGCCGAGCACGGGATCCGGTCCCAGCTCCTCGCGCAGCTCTTTAAACCACGCCGCCGTGATGCCGATTGTTTCGCGCGGCTCGTAGGTGCGCGGATCGTCGTATTGTTTGCTGGCTGCACCGCCTACGCGAATCACGTTCCAATCGAGCTCGATGAGCTCCCGGCACTTGGCGACCAAACCCTCCAGCGTGCCGGCACCCGTCGTAGCGAAGCAGGGAATCAGATCGCGCTGCTTGCCGCCGAGCAGCTGATAGACCGGCACGTCCAGCGCCTTGCCCATGATGTCGTAGAGCGCGATATCGATGGCCGAAATCGCCGCCGTCAGCACGCGCCCCCCTTCAAAATACTGGCTGCGGTACATCTCTTGCCACAGCGCGCCGACCTGGCGCGGATCGCGGCCGAGTAAAAATTCGCGGTAGTGCTTGACCGCTTCGGCTACGGCCAGTTCGCGCCCCGACAGGCCCGACTCACCCCAGCCGTAATAGCCGTCGTCGGTCTCCACCTTAACAATGAGCTGGTTGCGACTGCCGACCCAAGTAGGAAAGACTTTGATATCGCTGATTTTCATGCGTTGCACTCCATAGAAAAAGGAAGATACTCTCTTATGAATTCATCTATAGCTGCGCGAGCGAGCACGTGAAAAAACCGCGCAAAGAACACCTGCCTGAAAAACTGTGCACCGTCTGTCAGCGCCCCTTCCGCTGGCGGCGAAAGTGGGCCCGTGTCTGGGAGGAAGTGCGCTACTGCAGCGAGCGCTGTCGCCGTCAGTCGCGCAGCAACTCGAGCAATGCATCGTAAACACCCGGCGCTGCGACCACCAACTCCTGCCCCCACAGCTCGTTGGCCTGACCTTCGGGCACGCTGCCCACGTGGCCAACGCGGGCACCCGCTTCGCGTGCAATCAGCGCCGCGGCGGCAAAATCCCACGGGTTGATCGTTTCATAATAACCGTCCAAACGCCCCATAGCCACCCAGCAAATATCGGCGGCCGCCGAGCCGATGCGACGTATATCGCGGCATGCGTAGAGCACCCTGCGCAGGCGCTCGACTAAGGCGACGCGCCCCTCGCGGTCGTAGGGAAAACCGGTCCCGATTAGCGCGCGCGCCAACTCGCTGCAGTCGCTAGCGCGAATCGGTGATCCGTTGAGCTGCGCTCCACCGCCGCGCACCGCACTAAAGGTCTCGCCCTGAAACGGACAGTGCACCACGCCAGCGCGGATCTGCCCCCGGTTGGCAAAGGCAATCGAGATGGCGACCTGATGCTGATTGTAGGCGTAGTTCACCGTGCCGTCTATGGGATCGATAATCCACAGCGGGCCGCCTAGCGCCGCCGCGTCGGACAGGTCCGGCGAAGACTCCTCCGACAAAATAGCGTGCGTCGGATACGTTGACTCGATGTGCGAGCGGATTAGCGCATCGGCGCTCAAATCCGCCGAGGTCAACAGCTCGGCTCCCTCTTTGTAGCTCAGCGTCAGATCGCGCGATCGGCGCGCTTGGGCGATTTCCTCCCCGGCGCGCTGTGCCAGATCTGTAGCAAAGTCCAGCGCGTCTGCATCCTCTGTGCCGCTCATTTATTTAACCGAATCTCCATCGGGTACACGGACAGATTCTCCGGTCCTGATTCGGTAATCAGATACATATTCTCTAAGCGCACGCCGGCGCGCGCCTCGGCTATGTAG
>JAYOKQ010000005.1:0-39197 GCA_038119905.1 Gemmatimonadota bacterium
CCGCAGAACAAATGCCCACCAACAAGCGCCCCATGCTACGCTGGCTGCCCTTCTCCATTATCCCGGTTGCGGCCCTCATCTATTGGCTAGCATCCTCCGGCAGCGAAGAGATTACAGACCTGGTCACCTATCCGGTCGAACAGGGTGAGTTCGTCATTTCGCTGCATTTAAAAGGAGGTGAATTAGAGGCTGTAGAAGCGGAAAATATCGTGGCACCACGCGTGCGCGGCGAGCTCAAGATTACTCACCTTTTTCCCGAGGGTGAAAAAGTCGATATCGGCGATCTTCTAGTGCAGTTTGAGCCGAGCGATTTCCAAAAACGCATGGCAGACGACGAACAGCAGTTGGAACAAGCTCGGGCCGAATTAGAGAAAACCCAAGCGACGCAAAAGGCCGATATAGCCGGTTTAGAAGCAGCCATCGCCAACGAAGAAGCCAATTTACGCCTGGCCGAACTGCAGGTCGAACGCATGGCATTCGAGGCCATGGTAGAGAAAGAGCGGGCGCAGATAGAGGCGCGCAAAGCCAAGCTCAGCTACCAGCAGGCCGTCGAGAAACTGCAGGCGCAAAAAATTGTCAATGCGGCTGAAATAAAAAAGCGCGAGCTCAATATAGAGCGTCAGCAGCGCGACGTAGAGCGCACGCAAAAAGAGCTCGACGCCATAACGATTAACGCGGAGAAACCCGGACTGGTCGTCTATGGGAAGGTGTGGAAGGGAAGCGGCCCCGAGAAGATCCGCGTCGGCGACAACATATGGGGCGGCGTCAATATCATCTCCCTGCCCGACCTGTCGCATATGCAGGTCAAGACCTATGTCAACGAAGTAGACGTAGATAAACTAGCGATCGGACAGTATGCGACCATCAAGCTCGATGCGCTGCCCGGCCCGAGCTTCACCGGTAAGATTTCCAATATCGCCACTCTCGGCCGCGAAAAGGAAGGCGAGAAAAACGTCAAAGTCTTTGACATTACCATAGAGATCGACCAACAGGACGAACGCTTGAAACCCGGTATGACCGCTACGAGCGAAGTCGTCATCGAGACCATTCCCCCGCGCCAGCCGGCCGTAGCCGATTCAATCCAGCCCCCCCCGAGCGAGGAAATTATCGCCGAGTCGGCTCCAATGCCGCTGTATATACCCCTCGATGCCATCTTTGAGCGCGACGGTCGCACCGTGGTCTATCGCCTCATAGACGGCCAAACGGAAGAAACGGAAGTCGCTTTGGGCAAGCGCAACGACAACTACGTCGTAGTCGAAGAGGGACTAAAGCCGGACGACCGAGTCGCTCTACACGACCCGACGCTGACCGATGCCGATATAAGCGGAACCTCGAGCAGCTCCAGTAGCCAAGCCAAAGTCCAATAACCGATGAACCTGCGCGAAACGGCGGCCCTGAGTATAGTCGGCCTTACCTCGCACAAGCTGCGCACGCTGCTGACGATGCTGGGCATCATCTTCGGGGTAGCCGCCGTTATTGCCATGCTCTCCATCGGCGAGGGAGCCAAGCAAGAATCGCTTGAACAGATACGCCAAATGGGCATCAGCAATATCATCGTCCAGCACTGGGATAAAAGCGAAGAGGGACTTGAGGAAGCCATCAACAGCGATCGCAACCTTTCCCAGGGTCTCACGCGAGAGGACGCAGAGGCCATTGAACGCATCTGTCCCCTAGCCGAGTTTGTCACGCCGCAGCGCGAGTTCAAGAGCAAGGCGCTGGCCGGCAGCAATAGGTTTAATACTATGGTGGTCGGCACGACACCCGCCTACCTAACGGTGCTCAACGCCCGGCTCAGCAGCGGCGTGTTCTTCAACCAAGAAGACCTTGACGAAACGCGACGCGTTTGCGTGCTGGGCAGCGACGCCAAGCGCGCGCTGTTCTTTTTTCAAGATCCGATCGGTCAGCGTATTAAAATTCGCAGCCAGTGGTTCACCGTGATTGGCGTGCTCGAGGACAAGGGAGCGGCCGGCGGCAAGATCGGCGGCGTGCTCGAGGTTCGCAACACCGACGAGGATATTTACGTGCCGCTGACTACGGTGCTGCGGCGGTTTCAATTTGGCAGCGACGAAGCCGAGCTAACGCAGATAACCGTCAAAGTAGCAGACTCGGAAAGCCTATCTGAAGCCGCATCCGTCGTGCGCTCCATTATCAACCGCCGCCACCGCGGGGTGGAAGATTTCAAAATTGCCATCCCGGAAGAGCTCATGCGCCAGAGCCAAAAGACGCAGCAGATTTTCAACGTCGTCATGGGCTGCATCGCCGGTATCTCACTCCTGGTCGGCGGCATCGGCATCATGAACATTATGCTCGCCTCCGTGCTCGAACGCACGCGCGAAATCGGCATTCGCCGAGCACTGGGAGCGCGACGCAAGGACATCCTATCGCAGTTTCTAGTTGAATCGCTGATGGTCAGCCTGCTCGGGGGCACAATTGGCGTCATACTCGGCTATGCTATCCCCGAGATCATCACCCTCTACGCCGGTTGGCGCACTATTGTACAGCCGTGGACGATCGCGCTGGCCTTTGGCGTCTCGGCGGCCGTTGGCATTGGCTTCGGGATCTATCCCGCACGCCAGGCTGCCATGCTCAGCCCCATTGACGCCCTGCGCTACGAATAGACCAAGCCCAACCTATACCACCTGCTTTAGGCTCACCATACGACCGCGTCGCTCGCGTGGATAGGCCAGGGGTTGCTGCACATAGCGCACCCCATCTAGTTCTATATCGCAGGGAATGTGACTGTGACCAAAAACGTGCACCGAAGATCCCAGCGCGCGCAGTTGTTTCTCGATCAGCGGACTGCCGGCCACGCGCGGCAAGTTTTTAAACCGCAAAAAATCCCGGTCCGGAAGCAGCTCCCAGCGCGGCAGGAAATGGGAGAAGCTAATGGTCACCCCCTCTCCCGGACCCAGCGCGGCGTTGAGCGCGGAAAAGTAATCGTCTAATGCTCCGGTGCCCTCGGGCCAGCGACAAAAGCGAAAGTCGCCCCAGGCCATGCGCACATCCCCCTGCAAAGCCGCAGCGCGCGGATCGAATTCACTGCGGTACCACGACATCAGCGGCACGATGCGCACCGATCCGATCTGCGCCCACTCCATCTCGACGCCACACCCTTCGCACAGCGCGCGCAGCGCATCGAGTTTCTGCAGCGAATCCCCCGTCTCACCCCGCACCCATACATCGTGGTTGCCGGGCACGAAAAATACGCGAGCAAAGCGCGAACGCAATTCATCTAGAGCACGGGCCAGCAACGCCCGTTGATGGGCAATATCGCCAGCCACCAGCAGCACGTCGTCGCGGTAGTCTTCCCGGGAGATTTGCGCAACCCATTCCCCATTGTCCTTAAAGTCGACGTGTAGATCGGATATGGCGTGTATGCGCATGAAAAGCGTCGTTTTTTTGACTAACGAAAGGGTCTATGTTATTATCTCTGAAGCACGTTCGGCCCCGAGCCGTTTCAGAGCAGAAAACACGCCAAGCGCGATAAGAGAGCACGCACATGATACGCTTTAAAAAGAAAGAAATCGAACAAATCCTCGAAGATCGAAAACCGGAGATCAACCTGACGACGTACCAGCATATAAAGAAAACCGTCGACGGAGGCGCGGACGGAATGGATCCCTATACGCTGTCCAATATCTGCCGCGACCTGAACTGTTTGCCGACGGATATCGTCGAATACGTATAACCCACCCCGCTCCATCGCCCCGGCAAGCCCATCGACAACCGGGGCGATGGTAAAAACTACTTCCGCTTAGCGTAGCGCGCATTGGGCGGCTCCAAAATGGCCCGCTGTCGCTCGCTGAGCCCTTCGTACTGCTCTTCATCAAAATAGCGCGCCGACCACGAAATAGGGTGCGGACTGTACTTAAAGAACACCGTTCTACGCTCTCCTGCGCCCGTCCACGGCAGCGCACCATGCGTCAACGCCTCGGTAAAGATGACCGCCGTGCCGGCCGGCCCCGTAACGCGGCGCACACAGGGCTCGAGGCGCTCGGCCATATTGCGCCATTCGCCCGGAAAGCGATAGTTGCTCTTGTGCGATCCGGGCACGCAGCCAAAGCCCCCATCGTCTGGACCAACATCGGCCAAGTTATAGGCGACCACCGTCAGCCCATTATACATCTTGCCCCCGTGAAAATGGTAGTACTGAGACGGATCAAAAGGCGCACCCCCTCCATGCAACGATGCACCTATCGGACTTGTGCCGCTGCGAATGAGATCGGCATAGATATGATCCAGGCGAAAGCGCTCGCCCAAGATCACCTCTAGGTAGGGCACGACGGCGGCATTGTCGATCAGATCTAAGTAGGGCTGCCCCCACGATAGCAGACCACCAAAGCGGTGAGTGGGCTCGTCGCTGGAACATTCATCGGCGATGCGTTCGTCCAAAATCGCATTGAGGGCCGCTAACTGCTCTCCGCTCAACGCATTCGGCACCGCGATATAGCCCTGAAGATCAAATAAGTACAGTTCGTTTTCGTCCATTGCCCCTCCCTTTCGCAAGTTTGATCGATTAGATGCGCTCGTCCGATCCGCTCAGGTCCATTGAGCGTCCCGTGTGCATGGATTCATACGCTGCAAAAACCAACCGCAGCGTGTGCAAATTGTCTTCGACGTCGGTTTCCGGCCGGTCGATCTCGCCGTTGAGCGCGCGCATTAGCGAGCTCATAGGTCCAACGAACGCATCGGGAAACCAGGTTTCTTCGAATTGAACTTCGCGCCAAGCTTTCTCCTTCCGCGTTATATACCTCAGGCCATCGGGCGCCCCGCTCGGATAGTCCAGCAAAAGGCCCAGGCGGCGAATAGCCATTCCATCGGTCGCATCGATCCGAAATTCGCTCTGCTGCCCGGGGCGCCCCCACTCGACGTGGTGATTACACAGGACGGTAGCGCGCAGATCGCCGGCAAAGGTCAGATGGGTGCAGGTACGCGTCTCCCCTTCCGCATCATAGCCAGGTCGCCGACTGCCGCTGCAAAAGAGCGCTTGGGGCTCTATTCCGACCAAAAAGCGAATGGCATCGAGATAGTGGATTGAGTGATAGAGCACCTCAATAGTGTTCTTTTGCTTGAGCCAATCCCACAGATGCCACGGCGTATCGACGTAGACGTGAAAGGCGAAGTCGTACAGCGCACCCAATGCACCGGAATGGAGCAAGTTACGACACGTTCGCACGCCGGGCTCCCAGCGCATCTGTTGGTTTACCGCGGCCAGCAGCCCCGCATCGCGAATGCGCTCAACAATCGCTGCAGCCGTCTGCCAATCCTCGGCGAGGGGTTTTTGCAGCAGCATCGCCACACCCGCGTCGACCAATTGATCGACTACCCCCCTGTTCTCCCAAGCCGGAACCGCTACGTCAACGATGTCGACAGATTCAGCTAGCGCTTCCATAGAATCGCAAACCCGAGGAATCTCAAAGCGCTGTGCGGTCTCTTCGGCTCGAACCCGATCGGCATCATAGATACACTCGACGCGAAATCCCGCCTTGCGATAGGCCGGCAGATGGGCATTGTTCACAATTCCACCGGCACCGCAGAGTCCAATCCGATAGTCCATTTTGGCGGGCAGAACTGGTTTGTGGTCCATTTCCATAGCCCTACCCCTCAGCGCAACGCATAGACGACGCGTAGCCGCACACTCAGACGCTGACTACCCGCTCGAATGGGCACGGCATCCATCGCCATAGCCTTGAGTAAAGGCGCGCCACCTCCTTCTTCGCTTATTTCCAGCACTGGCCCCAGTTCGACTCCGTGCAGTTCGGCGAGTTGTTGTGCCTTTTCGCGCGCATCTTGGGCCGCTAGCCGACGTGCTTCGACCAGCGCCGGACGCGCATTCTCTAATTCCATGCGCACGCTGCGCACCTCGTTGGCTCCTGCCGCCATGGCAGCTCCCAACACGCTGCCCACGTTAGCCAGATCGCGCACCGTCAACTCGACCATATTTTGCACTCGATAGGCCGGCTCCCTGTCCTCGGAACCGTATGGGCGCTCAGCCGAAACGGAGTAATTACTCGTGGACATGTCTCTCTCAGCTAAACCTGCAGAGGAGACGGCCGCCAAGACCCTTTTTACCGTCTTCGAATTGGTCGATGCAGCGCGTTCGACCTGCTCGTTCAGCGTCGTAACACCCAGCTGGATGTAGGCTATATCGGGATTTACTTCAACCTGCCCTTCGCCATAGATCTGTACGGTCTTGCGCTCATCGGCGGCGAGGACATGTGCACCCACCAACAGCAACCACCCCACTAATACAGTCGGTATAGATTTCATCTACGCTCTCCTGTGCAACCTTGCTTTGGCAAGGCGCGTCCCATAGAATTAAAGTCGCTGTTCACTTTGAGATCACGCCTATGTTTTACCCCATCGTACTATTCATCATGACCCTGGTCTACGGCTACGGTAGCTGGCGCCTAATTGGCTACGTTTCGACACCGTGGAATATATTGTCTGCGCTCATCGTTGTCGCGCTAGCCCTATCGCCTCTGTTGGCGGTGCGCATGCGCGAACACAGCCGACTGCGCCGACTGGGGGACCTGTATTGTTGGGTGGCCTACGGCAGCTTTGGGTTCTTTATTTTGCTAACCTGCGCGTTCCTTGTTCGCGACGTAGCCGGAATTCTCCTGCGCTGGAGCGGGCTGATTCCCATCGCGGATGCTCCCCTCGATGCTGCGACGCTCGGAGTTTCTTGCCTGCTGGCCCTATGGGGTCTCTATCAAGCACGCCGCACACCAGCCGTGCGGCACGTAGAGGTCCCCATAGACGAGCTACCACCGGAATTAGACGGGCTGCGCATCGCACACATCAGCGATCTGCACATCGGCCCGACGATTAAAAAACCCTTTGTACATCGCTTGGTAGAATTAACCAATGCCCAACAACCCGACCTAGTCGCCTTCACCGGCGACATGGCCGATGGCCCGGTGGAGCGCCTAGCAGCCGATGTGGCTCCTCTCGCTCGGCTGAGTGCACCGCTTGGTCTGTTTTCCGTTACGGGCAACCACGAATACTATTCCGGGGTCTCCGACTGGATCGCTCAAGCCGAGTATCTGGGGTTCAACGTGCTGCTCAACGACAGCCAGATCGTCGAACACGCCGGCCGACGCATCGCCGTAGTCGGCGTCACCGATTACGGTGCGGGAGAAATGTTACCCGCGCATCGCTCCGATCCGCAGGGAGCGCTAGCGGCCGCTCCACAGGCCGATTTCGTGCTGTTCCTAGCCCACCAACCGCGCAGCGTGCACGCTGCGAGTGGAGCCCAACTGCAGCTTTCCGGACATACGCACGGGGGACAATTCATTCCTTGGAAGTATATCGTCCCCCTACAGCAGACCTATTTGGCGGGCCTATATCGCCACGAATCGACCTGGCTCTACGTGCACCGGGGCAGCGGCTATTGGGGTCCCCCACTGCGACTCGGTGCACCTTCTGAAATCGCTATACACATCTTGAGACGCAGGACAGCATGTCGCTAGGACGCCACCTGTTAATGGATTTTTACGGCTGCGATGCACACCGCCTGAACGATGCCGCCTATATCGAGGAAAAGCTGCGACTCGCCGCTGAAGCCGCCGGTGCTCACGTGCTTTCGGCAACTTTTCACCGCTTTGCGCCCCAGGGGGTTAGCGGCGTGCTGTCTCTGCGCGAAAGCCACTTAGCCATTCACACCTGGCCCGAGCGCCAATTTGCCGCTGCCGATCTGTTCAGCTGCGGCCACATTCATCCATGGCCCGCCCATGACCTGCTAAAAGCGGCCCTCGGCGCCAGCGAATCGGAGACCCGCGAACAAGCCCGTGGACGCGATCTCAGCCCCGACTAGGGACGGACAGTAGGCCCCTTTAACATCTCGCTCAGATAGCCGCGAAAAGCCTCTGACCGCTCCTGCACCACCGACTTCAATTGGCGAATCTCCTGCTGGCGCACTTTCCACTTTTGGATTTCTAACAGCAGATCATCGCTTGAGACACCGTCCAGCGCGGCCACACGGCTTGCATCAACGACCAGCGCCGACAGCAGGCCGTCGTCGACGAGCGCCCCCCGGCGCCCATCCCCTTCTGCCAGCGTAACGGTGGCAGCGCGGTTTTCTTGCGTCGAGCTATGGGAGGTCCCGCGCACAAAAGTGCGCATGGCCATGCGTAGACGATAGGCTTCTTCGAGCTCGTCGAGGCGCTGGGCGATGCTGTGCTCATCGCGATCCAAGCGCTGAGCTAGATCCTCCATAAGCTCTAGTTTTTGCCGTATTTCTTCTGGACCGTCTTCGCGGCCAATCGACATATCGTCGTCGTATCGCAGCACGCCGCGCGACGTACGCATACCCAGCGATTCGCGCGCCTCTTGATATACCATCAACTGCGTTAACAGCCCGCCATCCGGCTGGCTCTGCAGCTGCTGTATCAGCACGCCAATTTCCCAATCGTATTCCAAACGCAGCTGGTCTAAAAGGCTGTCTTGGTAAGACCGCGCCGCCTCGAGCGAATGATCCAATCCCACCAAATGCTGGACCAATCCCAGCGATGCTCGAAGCGCCTCGTGCAGCTCTTCGAGTTCCTCGTCGGTCGCTTTTAAACTGTCTATATAAGTGGATAGACTCTCGGCTTGCGCGACGATATAGCTGCGCTGTTTCTCCAGCGAGTCGCACGCGGTATTGGACTGGCGCAGCGCATTGCGCAGCAGGCCAATCTGACCGATATCGGCGCGCAGATCCGTCGGCAAAACGGGTACAACCAGTCCGATCCACAAGAGAAGGCGAACAAGCATGGAGTCTATTCTATCCCGTATTTATCGAGCTTGTAATACAGCGCACTCGTCTTAATGCCCAGCAGTTGAGCGGCCTTGGTCTTGACGCGCCCGGCCTCATCCATCGCGCGCTCAATCATTGAGCGTTCAATCTGGTCCATTCGCTCGTTGAGTAAGAGCGAATCACCAGCCCCTGGCTCTATAGAACGAGCCAACGCATTAGCGGACGAGCGCTCAACGCTCTCGTCTAGCGCGAGCGGCACGTCCTGCAGGGCAATTTCGTCGCTGTCCGACAGCACGATGGTGCGCTCGATGACGTTTTCCAACTCGCGCACATTGCCCGGCCAAGGATAAGCACTAAGCGCCTGTAGCGCTTCCTCGCGTAGCCGCTTGGGGGGAATATTCATTTCCTCGCACTTTTTTTGCATAAAGTGCTCGACCAGCAGCGGCACGTCCTCACGGCGCTCGCGCAGCGGCGGCAAATGAAGCGGAATGACTTCGAGGCGGTAAAATAGATCTTCGCGAAATGCGCCTTCAACCATCATATCGCGCAGGGCGCGGTTGGTCGCCGCCACAACGCGCACGTTGGCCTCGAGCGTTTGCTCGCCGCCGACGCGATCAAACTGGCGCTCTTGCAGCACCCGCAGTAGTTTGACCTGCGCATCGAGCGGCACGTCGCCAATTTCATCGAGGAATATCGTCCCTCCTTCAGCCAGCTCGAACTTGCCCTTTTTCTGGCGTACCGCACCCGTAAAGGCCCCCTTTTCGTGGCCAAACAGTTCGCTCTCAAATAGTTCGTGCGGCAGGGCGCCGCAATTGACCTTTACAAAGGGGCCCTCTCGGCGAGTGCTCTGATAGTGAACCGCGCGAGCAACGAGTTCCTTCCCCGTGCCGCTCTCGCCATAGATCAGCACCGACGAATCGCTCGAAGCTACCTTTTCAACCGCGGAGAGCACTGAACGCATTCCCTGCGATGTGCCAACAATTGCACCAAAGTTATAGCGCTCGCCAATCTCTTCGCGCAAATAGCGATTTTCTTGGTCGAGCCGCTCGCGTTCCATGCGCGCTCGCCGATACCCCAACACGTTGTCGACCTTCAAACGCAGCGCATCGTGGGGAAAGGGCTTGGTGATAAAATCGATCGCTCCCCGCTTCATCGCTTCAACGGCTATTTCGATCGTGCCATAGGCCGTCATAACCATCACATCCGTTTCGGGCCACTGCTCCTTGACCTTCAGCAAGACCTCCATGCCGTCCATGCCATCCATGCGCAGGTCGGTAATGACTAAATCACAGCGGTTTTCACCCAAATAGGCCATTCCCTCGGCTCCGCTGACCACCGAAGCACTGCGATGGCCCATCCGCTGCAGCATGAGAGCGATCCCACTGCCGAGGGTCTCGTTGTCGTCTATCGCAAGAATGTGGCTCACTGAAATACCTCTTGACCGCCCGAAGACCCGCTCGCTCGTTCGGATGGCATAAAGACCGTAAACACCGTTCCCTGTCCTTGTGCACTCTCCAATTCGAGCCGGCCGTCGTTATCGGCCACCGTCTGTGAAACAACGGCAAGCCCCAACCCCGATCCCTGTTCGCGTGTAGTAAAAAAAGGTTCAAAGAGTTGGGCGCGCACCTCGTCCGGAATCCCAGGTCCATCGTCGATTACTTCGATGGCCACCGTGCGGCCTACAACACGTGCGCGCACCGTGAGAGCCCCTCCGTTGCGCATGGCCTGAATCGCGTTCTTCATCAGGTTAAACAGCATCCGCTTGATCTGCTCTGGATCGGCGTAGATGCGCAGGCCATCGTCTATCTCTTGCCGATAGGCTACCCCCACGCGCTCCATGTCGGGCATCAGTAGAAAAGCTGCGTCGGCGACAAGCCGCTTTAAGTCGACCAGTTCGGCCATGGGCGGCGCGGGACGAGCAAAGTTGAGGAAGTCGGAGATCACCTGATCGAGCTTGCGCACTTCCTGTATGACTTTTTGAATGTGCTGCTTACGCTCGTCCCCATCGGGTAAATCATCCGCTATAAGTCCTGCGTATATCTCTATGCCACCCAATGGATTGCGTATTTCATGAGCAACGCCACCAAGCATCTGCCGTAGCTGTACGTCGCGCGCCAGCAGTTTGCGCCGCATCTCCTCCATCGTCTCGCCCAAATAGCCGATTTCATCGTCGCTAATCGAGCTAATCTGATGGTTCATTTTTCCCTGACCGATTTCACGCGCGGCGCGCACAAGCTCCTGAATCGGACGCGTTAATTTCAGCGCCATGGCCCATGCCACTACAATCGTCAGCAGGGCGCTGAGCAGGGCAAAGATCAGCACGGAGCGCTTGAACACGCGCATCGTATCGACAAAGCCAGCCCCAATATCGACGCCGACAACTGCCACGATTTCGCCCCGATCATAGATCGGCGCATAACCGGTCATATAGGCCACGTCATCTTCGGTAAAGAACAGCACGGAATAGGTCGATTCTCCGCTCAGCGCGCGCTCTACTTCGCTGCGATCGCGAATGCGAATATGGTGATACTGCTGTCCGATGGGCACGCCTTCGGTATCCAGCAGGCTGCGCTGGAGGCGATTAAAAACGTAGATGCGCCGAGCGCCAACCACCTCCTTGGCGCGGCTCAATTTGGCCACTAGCGTTCGATAAACCCCAGAGTGTTCCCAACCGGGCCCCAAGATGCGCAGGACGTCGCCGGAAATGCCCGAAGCGACCATTTGCGCCATAGAAATAAGATGGCTGCGCATTTGCCCTTCCAGGCTGCGCCGCGTCAGTTCGACCAGCGCCCAGCCGGACGTACCCACCAATACCATAACGAGGATAACAAAACTAAGAACGAGCTTCTGCCCAATGCGCGCGCGCGGAAGCGCAGTCGATGTAGCATTCACAGGAGATTTACCGTGCTCATAACGCGGTGTAATGTATCCATCCTTGCGCAATTGACGCAAATGCCAATCGGCGCACTCATAAAAGGTCGACAACGACCGAAACTTCCCAGGCGCCTTGTGCTAACTGTCCTCGGCAAACGAACCTTCCACGGCGTTCGCTGGAGCGATAACTATCAGTGCAAGCTCGTAGTTAAAGACGCTCCATCAACGAACTCGTTCCCGGCAGCCCCAACTTGCAAATACGCCTGCTACAGCACGGTCTATTTCACTCCACACTGTATGGGCCGACTAAAATCCATGCAACCTGCTCAAACATCGCAACGCCCTTTATTCGCTCGGCTGATGCAGCCAACGCTACCCTACCCCTTTCGCCCCCATAGACATAAAGCGCACACATAAAACATATTTTTTTCTTGATTCACTGCGTAGATTTCTTATAATTCAAGTCGTAGTAAACACAGTATCTTATAAAAATCTACTGCAATGCCCAGCTACCGGCGCAGCGCAGGCCACTGGCGGTTGAATGCGAACGCTTTCACCGTTGATGCAACGAGAGGTTTTCCGTGGCAACTGTTACCAAAAAAGATCTCGCCCGTGCCGTAGCGGACTCTATCGGCTGCAAAAACAACCTGACGCTGCAGATGGTTGACAGCCTTTTTGAGGCCATGCGCGATACCCTCATCGAAGGCAATAGGATTGAGATAAGGGGATTTGGCGTCTTAGAGGTTAAGGACACCAAGCCCAAGCCCGCCGCCCGTAATCCACGCACGGGAGAGGTCGTATACGTTCCGGCGCGGCGCAAAACGCATTTCAAGCCCGGCAAACAGCTCAAAGAAGCCCTGCACAGCGGACCTTCTGACACCGACGGCGATGTGGCAGGCGAGGCCTCGCCTGCAGCCGAAGGCGCCCCCAGTACCGCTAATTGGAACTCCTAATCCGCTGATCGGCGGTCTCGGGCGCTCAGCTCCCACCTGCCCGAAATGACGCGACCTCACCGTTGGTCGATAAAGGGTTGGCGAGCGCTGGTCTGCCTTGCCGCGCTCGCACTCTTTCGCAGTCCGGCTACAGCCGAATCACTGCACATCGGCACCGACCCACGCATCGAACTGCTGACCACCGTGCAACTGCTCAGCGGGTATCCTTTTTTAACGCCCTACCATCCGGACTACGCTCGCGTAGTATTTGATCGCTTCGCTTCGCACCTAAGTCACCCCGCCGTGCGCTTATTTGCCGGCCTGAGCGCTGGATCCGGCTGGTCGGACGCCTATCCGACGGCCATGCTCTACCTTTCGGATCCTCCCGAATTAGAAGAAGTCTTTCCCATCCCGCCTCCTGTGTATGCCGCCTTCAGCGGACCCGAAAACTTTCGCTCCTTTGTCGCCGCGCTGCGCAGTTTCTCGCACCAAACGCGCTTTATGCAGTTTTATAACGATCAGCATCGGCGCTTTTCCAATTTAGCCCAAGATGTGCGCGGCCTGATAGGTGACCACGATCCCATCGCTGCCGTCGAATCCTACTACGGCATTCGCCAGGTCAGCTACCACCTTATACTCAGTCCGCTGCTGCATCACGGAGGCTTTGGGCCGCATATAGGGCGCCCCGGTGGCCCCTATGACGTCTACGTTCTACTCGGACCAACCGACGACCGCTATGGGCGCCCCTATTACGGACCGCGCCCTCATTTACTCGAACTCGTTTGGCACGAATTCGGCCACGCTTTTGCCAACGATTTAGCCGGGGATTATAGCATGGAGCTGCTCGCCCATGCCGACCTGTTCAAACCTATTGTACAGCCGATGCGGCGCATGGGATATACCCGCTGGATTGACTGCGCCAACGAGCACGTTATCCGCGCCGTTACCGCCCGATTGACCAAACAATACTTGGGTTTGGAACTGCAGCGCAGCGCACTGCGCGAGGACTCGCAGCGCGGCTTTCGCTACGTGCATGCGCTGAGCGAGCGCTTAGTCGAGTATGAGCAAAACCGCTCCCTCTACCCCAACTTTTCCCACTTTTACCCGCAGGTCGTCGACGTATTTTCCCGCTTGGATCGCCCTCTTAGTGGACCTGGCGACGGAAAAGCTCTTCCTGCACCGGACTAACTAAAGCCGCATCCAGACGGTTTGTGGCTAGCGCGCGTTCGATAACGCTGAAGCTCTCAGCCACCGCACGCGCCGTCGTATCGACCGCCTCTTCATCGTGTGCGCCGTTCAGAAAGAGGCCTGTAGCCAACAAGATTCCGCGCCGAGCATTCTCTTGTATAAAAAGGGTCTGTACTTTTTTAAGCACTTCAGGAGCCTCAAGATCAAAGCGAATCAGCGGATGGGCCGCACAGCCGACGCACCGAACCGGTGCCCCAGTGCGCCGCGCCGCATCGTTAATCTGTTCGGCAAATAGGGCTCCTATACGTCGAAAATGTGCTACCGAATCTCGCTCCTGCAGGGCACGCAGCGTCGCCAGCGCGGCGCTCGTGCTAACAGCATCGTCCCAGTAGGCGCTCGAAACGAACATGCGCTCGATGCCGGACATTACGCGACGTGCACCGACAACGGCGCCGAGGGGATAACCGTTAGATATCGCCTTGGCAAATACGGCCAGATCGGGGGTCACGCCAATATGCTCTTGAGCACCGCCCAGCGCCACGCGGAATCCCGACGACACTTCATCAAAGATCAAGACGACTTCATGGCGATCGGCTAGCGCGCGAACGCCCTGCAGATAGCCCGGAGCAGGCTCCTCGCTGCGCATCGGTTCCATGATGATGCAGGCCACCTCTCCGGCATGTGCCGCAAGCAATGCCTCGAGGCCCTCCAGGTCGCCATACGTAAAGGGAAGGGCCGTTCCCTCTAGTGCCCTCGGCACGCCAATCGGCTCGATCCCATTAAACAGATGTCCGGCTAAATGCTCTCCGCCTAGGTTGGCCGCCAAATACCAGTCATGCCAACCGTGATAGCCGCAAAAGAGCACCTTGTCGCGACCGCTATACCCGCGGGCAATGCGCACCGCCATAGCACAGGCCTCTCCTCCTCCTTTACAAAAGCGCACCATTTCGGCAGAAGGTATAATGCGGACCAACTCTTCTGCCAACAGTACCTGCTGTTCGTCGAGAATGCTGGTGACGGTGGCGCGGGCAATTTGTGCCCGCCCAGCACAATCGGCCCCACCCCACTGTGCCAGTCGATAAATTCATTGCCGTCGACGTCCCAGATTCGACACCCCTTGGCCCGCTCGGCATAAATCGGGCTGACGCCCAGCGCCGCGCGCGTTGGCCGCCGGCTAATCAGCTGCGCTACGCCGGGTATGCATGCTTGGGCACGGTGATACAGCGCCAAGGAACGCTCTATGCGCCGATGGTCATCCATTTCTACTCTTTTCTTCTAACACGCACCGTCATACGGCTTGTTCATGCAATCCCCACAGCTGCTGGCGCTGTGCCGACCAGCCAGCCCATTCATCGGCAAAAAAGAACGTAACCGCCTCTCGATCTCGGTTTCGCCCGCCAGCGGGAAAGTAGTTCCAACTCATAGCCCGACGTCGCCCCGGCGATCGTTTGACGCCGGTCGCGTGCCAGGTGCTCGGATTCCACACCAGCGTCCAACGCGGATCCAAATGTACTTCAACTTCGGCGGGATGACGGGCAAACAGCAGCTCTGGAACGGAATCGCACTGTCCACCGGCCAGTTCGATTTGACGCAACTCCTCCAGCACTTCTTCTCTAGGGCGAGCCATACTACCGGGCAGCAGGCGCAGTGGTCCGTTATCCGGACCGTGCACATCGAGCGCTGTGCGCATAGCTACCTGAGCCACATCGGGTCCCCCGTCGGCGTGCCAGTGCACCTGCTGGTGTGGGCGACCGTCCGCCGAGACGATGCTGGAAGCGTCTCCCAGGCCACAGGCCCCAACGTGTACGTCGTCGCAGTCCAAGAGCAAACGGGCCCATTCGATCCATTCAGGCCGTTCTACTTGGCGCAGGAGCACCTCACCCATCATGAGAAATTGACAGGCCGAGCGATTGAGCGAACTCGGCAGATCAGCCTGTTCCCAAATTGGTTCTATAGCGCGCTGCCGTTTATCAATTTCCCGTAGATCCTCCTCAGACAGCAGGTTTGGGACCAACAAAAAGCCGCGATCGCGAAAATGGGCGATCTGCTGCTCACTGGGCCGCTCCATTACGCGCTCGCCACGGTTATCTGTCGCAGCTTGTCCTCGTCGATCTCTACGCCCAAACCCGGCGCTTCAAAAGGATAGAGGTAGCTGCCCTCCGCCCGCACGCGCTCCTTGGCCGGAGAGGCCGTATAGAGCACCGGTCCCATGGGGTCGCAGGGCAAGCCGAGGTTGGGCATGGCTACGCCCATACTAATCTGCGCGGAAACGCCCAGGGTCGACTCTTGGTCGGTGCCGATCAGACAGCGAAAACCCGCCGACTCGGCCAGGGCAAAGAGGCGGCGAATATAGGTCGGTCCAGAGGCGATGCAGGCAACATTAAACGCCGTGCAGGCCCCAATATCAATCGCCTCATAACCCTGCTGCAAGCTGTGGATATGCCACGTAACGGGCAGGTCCACGCGCTTTGTGAACTGAGCCGATACGCGCATGTCGCGCGAAGGCTGCTCGAAGTGGAATGGATCGTGATGGCGCAGCGCCATACCATAGCGCAGCACCTCTTCCCAGTTGGTGAAGCGACCGGAAAAGTCAAGCGACTTCAGCTTGACCTTCTCGCCCCACCGTGCCTTGACCTCAGTGAGAAAACGATCATCTAGCGCGCTATCGCCGGACACATAAAAGCGAAATAAATGGTGGCCCAAATCGACCAAGCGCTCCACATACGAAGCAGCCCGTTCAAAGTCATCGCGCACCTGCCAGCCAAAAATTGGGTAACAGCAATAGACCTTGTCCCGGCATTTCCCCCCGAGCAATTGGTAAACCGGCACGCCCTGCACCTTGCCGTTTAGGTCATATAGCGCCAGGTCGATAGCCGACGTCAGGTGGTTGTCGCTCACGCTAGAGCCAAAGCGATGGCTGCGCAGCATCTCATTGATCGCCGTAATATCGCGCCCGTCGCGTCCCACGAGCAGATCGTTATACTGGCGTACCACTCCTTCCAAGTCTTGAGTTCGGCTGTCGGAAGCCTCGCCCCACCCAATCGGTCCATCCTCGACGTGCACCTTGACTAATACGTGTCCCGATATGTGCCCGTAAAAGCGCGGCGTCTCGATCTGAATAGCTTCGACTTTCGTAATTTTCACGTTCTATTTCCCTCCGTTACAAGCGTGCGCAACCCATCTAGGAGCGCATCCACTTCTCTATCTAAAAGAAAAAAAGCCATGCTTGCCCGCAGTCCGGGGCGACCGTGTGGCAGGGCCTTAATCACGATATTCCAGCGGTGTCTTAACGCTTCGCTCAGCCAGGCTCCCTCATTGTTATACAGCCCAAAGCTAACTAGGGCCGCCGAACGTCCAAACGCCCGCGGCGTGTAGAGTTCAGCGCCTAGTTCGAGCAGCCCTTCTTTCAGGCGGTCCGTTAAATTCTGCGTTTGTTTTTCAATAGCGGCAAGCCCGACTTCCTGCAGATACTCGACCGAGCGCGCCCAGGCGTGGACCAACGGCCAAGACCATGGGCCATACTGAAACCGCTCTGCGCTCTGGCGCAAGCTGAAGGTATCCTGCTCAAAGTCCAAATGTCGCTGCGAACGCCCCCCCGCATAACGCACAGTTAGGATATCCAATCCCTCGCGGCGCACAAAGAGCACACCAGCTGCGTAGGGTGCATACATCCATTTATAGGATAATAATCCGGCGAAATCACATCCGATTCCACGCAGCGACTGTGGCCATAAACCAGATGAATGCGCCATGTCGATAAAACTCAGGACGGAGCGCTGCCTAGCCATTGCACACAGGCGCTCTACCGGCAGGCGAAAGCCGCGATCTGTCGTTACCTGACTCAGGGCAAGCAGGCGCGTGCGCTCGTCCATATAGCGCTCATAGAGGGCCACCTGCTCGTCTTCGTCATCGACTAGCGGCACCTTGACCAGTTCGATGCCACACGCGTCGCGCAGATGTAACAGCGGCAGCAACAAAGCCGCCTCCTCATCCTGGGTAATAAGCACCCGATCTCCGGCCTGCCAATCCAAGCCACGCAGCACGGTTTGAAAGCCTTCGCTCACCCCACGCATCAGGGCCAACTCATCGACAGCACAGCCCAAAAAGCGCGCTAGCGTCGCCATACTCTCGGCGCGGCGCGCATACTCTTCCTCTGGATATACGATGTGCATAGGCCCGCGCTCAAACAGCTCGCTCATGCGCTCGGCATGGGTGGCCGCAACGGGTGCAGGCGTAATACTCACGCCACCGTTTTGCATCCAAACAAACTGAGATAGTGCGGGAAAATCAGCCCGCACGCGCTCGATATCGATCGCCATAAAAATTCACCTTGGCCTCAGCCCATTGCAGCAGTATCCGTATAAAAAAAAGGGCCGTCCACTGAGGACAGCCCCTTTAATACTCCGCTTATGTGCTAGCCTAGCGCCGACGACGGCGACGCTGCGGCGCGCTGCGTTTGGGACGAGGCGAAGCGCTTTCTTCGCTCGTTTCTCCGCACAATAGCGCCTCTAAATTATCGAAAGCCGTGCCGATCATCTCCTCATCCCAATCCCCGTCAATCTTAATTTTCAGCATGTCTTTGATAGCTTCTAGCTCTTCGCCCTGAGCCTGCAACTTCGCGGTGCGCACGGGTTCGTTTTCCATTATTCCTCTTTCCATTCATCCTGTGCGAAAGGCATGCCCAACAATCTAACGGCGGATCTACATTGACGCAACGGGGCACTAGGCCACGCCGCAATAGCGCATAGCAGCCAGCGCATATACGCGAGCCGCGTCGGCCAAACGCCGCTCCTCGACCCACTCTTGATCGGCGTGTGCCGTTTCGTTAGAAGGCCCATAGTAAAAAGTGGGCACACCGGCGCCATGAGCATAAATATTGGCATCACCCACGATGCGCATGCCGACGTAATCAACCGGCTGACCGACGACTACATCGTGCGCCTGGGCGACCGCCTGCACGGCCGGATCATCTATCGGCGTTTCAAACGGTTCGCGCTCATGTTCCATATGCACGCGCCACTGCAGGTCACCACCCCCTGCACAATCGGCCACCAGCGCGGATAGTTGATCCAATACTTCTTCGGCGCAGCGCCCCGGACGCCAGCGCCGCGTTCCCTGCAGCAGCGCGCGCACGGGGGTTCGATTAAAATAATCGCCTACGTGCACCTGCCCTAGATCAATGCGCTCAGCCCCCGCCAACGGATGCATCTCCTCTCGGTCCAGCCTCTGCTGCAGCTCACCCATTCGACCGATCAGCCGGCCGACGCAGTCAATGGGATTCTCTGCAAAGGGCACATATTGAGTGTGACGACCACCCAGGGCAGAAGTCAATTCTATCGTGAACACCATCGACCCCATGCTCATAACCCACAGCGCATCACGCCCCTCGACGATGAGAATCCGATCGCAGGATAGGACCCCGCTACGCACATCTTCTACCAGCGCGCGCGGTCCATCTTTCTTCGCCTCGGTTTCTTCGTGTCCGACGACCGCCGTCAACCACATATCACCACGCAACTGTACGCCACAGGACAGCAGCGCACGCGCGGCACCGAGCATCGATGCCATCCCACCTTTCATGTCGGTGGCTCCGCGCCCGTATATCCGCCCGCCCGCCCTACGCATCGGCGCACAGTCGCCCTGCGGAATGGTGTCGAGATGACCATTCAGCATCAGACTTGGACCGCCACCGCTACCAGGCAGGCGCACGTAGAGATTGTTGCGCCCCGGAGAGACCGGACGCACGATAACTTCGACACCAAGACCGCGCAGCATATCCTCGTATAGACGGCATACGGCGGCCTCGTCCATCGTCACACTCGGCACATCGACGAGTTCAGCCGTTCGTTCGGCGATCCACTCCGCATCGACGGCACTGCGAACCTGCTCTTCTACGTTCACGTGATCTCTCCTGCAAAACGGGTTGCAACGTAGCAACCCCACACGGATTCAGACCGAGACAACCAGACCTATCGAACGGAGTCCGTCTTTATACGAGCCCACGAAGCAAGTTCGACTGCTGTCGTTGCATCCACCAAATGGTCCGATTTATCCAGATTGCTTCGTATATAGTCCCGGACTGCTACTAATTGCTCAAACCGATAAAAGAAATTCACCTTTTCATCCCTTACTTTACTCCCATTTATTTCGTCTGAGATAACGAAAACCATCCAAGACTCAGCTATATCTTCCACCGGATTTGTCGCCGCATATTCAGAAACGTAGTCATCTTCATGCGCGGCATAGAGCCTTTCCGCTGCCTCTTCCGGTGGATACTGTAAAATGAGATCAAGATGCTCCTGAAAAATATCCTCAGGCCAAAACTGTTGAACGTATAAATACATATACGAATCTTCGAGCAGGCAGCCCTCATCAATTAGGAAGCCACTAGCGCAATCTTCTTGGTATGCATAAAAGTCGGCTACGTCTTCATCTGTGCTTTCGTTGTCCAAAGGCACTCCGGGATTATCCCAGTCGATCTGATCTGTAGACAGGGTCAACACGTGGCCCAACTCGTGAATAAGAGTATTTTTCAACTCACGACTCTCCGTCGTAAACGCATCTTCAGCATCTACGACATCGACGGACAGGATCCATTCATTAGACGCCGCATCGCTTGTTGTTTTACGCACCGAAGCTAAGGATCCATCTAAATCGTCGGTCACGAGCTCAAATAGTACAAACCACTCCCAATATTGATTGGGTATAAGCTGTTTAAACAACGTCCAAATTCTCTGGTGTAACTCGGTGTCCTCTTGCAGGAATTGATAGGCTTCGACATCGACCGAATGAATCTCTGCTGTACTCAATTCGTCGTTTTCAAGTTGGTATGTAATCACATCGACGTCTTGGGCACCAACCAGCGAGTAGCTAAAAAAGAGGGTGCACACAGCTAGCATGCGAATAGGTTGAATCAAAGCGCGTTCCTCCCTACACTCTTGAAATATGATGTGCATGACATGCATCAGGTTGCGAAATATGAGTCCTACATCCCATCAATGAAATACATCGACCTGGGTCCGGCAAACGCCATTTTGGACTCACCGCCTATGCGACCCCCCCCTCATCTACGGTGCATAATAGCAGTATTTCCGGGCAGTTGCTCGCACACTTCACTTTCGCTTATTTTGCCTTAGCATCTTCTACCTCTATACAGATCAACACGGCTGACGCTAAGAGGATTCGATATGTTTGACCCCATCAACGCCTTTCGCCAGCGCATCGCAGACGGCGAGTTCCTTGTCGGAACCAGCATAGCGCTGAGCGATGCGCAGACGAGCGAAGCCCTAGCGCCTTCACTCGATTTTCTATGGATCGATTTGGAACACGCCCCCATGAGCCCCGAAGCTATGCGCGGACACTTACTAGCGGCCCGCTACAAGGGTACGCCGGTTGTCGTCCGCGTTGCCGATTATACAACGCCCTACGTAAAAAACGCCTTAGATGCGGGGGCTCCCGGCGTCATCGCGCCCCAAATAACGAGCGTAGACCAAGTGCGATCCTTTGTCGGGGACTGCCGCTATCCCCCGCAGGGAAAACGCGGTTTTGGTCCCAGCGTACCGTCGGACTACGGCCGCGACGCTAGCGCGGCCTACGTCGCACGAGCCAACAGCGGCGTCTTTGCGGCCGTCATGATCGAAACCGTTGCCGCAGTTGAGGCAATTGAAGATATCGTGGCCGTTCCCGGCCTCGATTCAATCGTGCTGGGTCCGTGGGATCTGTCTGGATCCTTTGGGCGCCTGGGTGAGGTCGATCACCCCGAGGTCGTGGCGGCCATAGAAAAAGTAATTGCCACCGCTCGTGATGCCGGGGTCCTTGTAGGATCTGGCATGGGCAACGATCCAGCCTTTGGGCGCACGATGATCGAACGCGGCGTGCAATGGCTGCAAATGAGCAACGACTGCGGCCTGCTGATCTGGGCCGCCGAGCGCATGCGCCACGCCGTTCTTGGTGGAGCCGACTAATCGGCATCGACGAGGCGGTCGATCTACTCCTGCGCAACGATCGACTGCTGCCCTATGCGCTAGCCCTCCTTCTCATCGTCGGCTGGTGGGTGGGCAGCCGTCTGTCCGACAGCCATCAAGGAGACGGTCGCATCCACGGAATGGAACCTACCTCTGACGATAATCAGCCGCCCCGACGCCTCCCACTCGAGTAGCCCGTTGGACAGCGATCTACACACTCACATCCAGCGACTTGAGAACGGGGCACTTTTCCGCGCTCTAACCCTCGATAGAGCCCAGTACCAACCCTCTTTTCTAACGGCGGCACGCGCAGAAGCCCAGCGTCGATCCTTGGATATTGAGGGACAGATAGAACGAGCCGCATTCTACGTAGAGAGCACACCCGAGACGATCCTGCACATAGACCAGATCCTGGATCACCTGCGCGGAGAATGGCCGCAGTGGCAGATACGCACGATACGCCACTGCTTTAATCACGCCCTAGCCATCCAGCGCGAATGCCACAGTTGGAGTCTCCACCACTACATTGGCGACGCCTACCAAGCATCTTTCTTTTTGCCGACTAGGTCGGCTATGTGCACGTTGGTCGAGGATTTCCTCAGCTTTAGGGACGACCTTCACGCCACCGAACCCCGCTACGACCTAGATAGCTGGTACACCGTGCTGTCAGTGCCATCGGCCCGCTATCTGATGCAGTTGGCCGATCGACTGCACGACAGCGGAATCCCGCACACGGTGCAAACACCCACGCTCTCCGGCGATGCGAGCCATCGCCTCTCTCTGCGCGTTCCCATCGGAGAAAAGAGAGCAGCACGCGACGTTCTGCGCGCTTTAGAAGCCGAGGTGCGCGCGCTCTATGCGGCTGCACAGGACGCATTTGCCGCTCAGGACGCGCGGCGCGAACTCGAACAGTATGCGGCATTAACTGCCTTCGGACTCAACAATCCGGCCGTCTTTTACAATCTCGGCGTAGCCCTCATTGAAACGGGTCGCCACGCCGAAGCTAGCGCGGCGCTAATAGAAGCCATCTCCCTCTGGCTGTCGGCACTAGACGCACCCGTTCTCTCGGCACAGAATCGCTCGCAGGGCGTATTAGGCAGCGTACTGGGCATGCTGCAAGGAGAACGTGCAACAGGAGGATCCGCGGCGGAACGGCGCGAGCTGCCCGACGGCGTAGCAGCGGCCGAACGCTGGCTGATGCACCTGCGCACCTACCTACCCGAAAGCGTCGACATTCTGCGCGCGCTCGGCGCAACAGCTGCCGTGCGCAACGACCACGAAAGCGCAGAGCAGCACTACAGGGCGCTGCTGCAACTGTGTCCAGGAGATGTAGAGGCCGTGCGCTACCTCAAAGAGCGCACGGCATTCGACTCTTAGCTACTGCGGGGAGTGCAGCTACCAGTCGGGCATACCGAATCCCTTGCCGCGCGTCAACCGGCGCGCCACCTCGGCAATGTGCGGATGTGGGTCGTGCAGTGCAGCGTCAAAAAGATCGCGACATTCTCGCGGATCTAAGCGATCCAAATGCTTTGTCACGCTGAGCCGGACGTGGTTTTCTGGATCGGTCAACCCGCGCCAAAACCAATCGAGTGCTCGCTCTCCCCCGCGCATTGCCAAGACTTCGACAGCGGCCGCTCGCAGCCGTTTGTCTGCGCTGCGCCCGTGGCACTCAACCACTTCTACCTCAATCTCTGTGCACATGCGCATCGCCTTACACGCTGCGATTTGCACTTCGACCTGCGGGTCTTCCAGCATCATCGCACACCATTCAAATAGATCGGGATGTTCCATCTCGGACAGCAGGCGCAAGCCGCGCATCCTGCGCTGCGCCTTGGGAGCGTCCAGGCACTCAAGCGCTTCGCCGACGCGTTCATCTTCCGCCTCATCAATATCCCCCTCGTCGCCATCCCAGGGCACCCACTGCGCACGCCTCCAGGTCCGCACGTGGCGTAAGTCCACTTCAAATCCAGCGAAGCAATCGGGCATCCATTCGCGGGCACGGGCGAGGATCTCGCGTCCGCTTATATGCTCTCGGGGTTTGCGCTCCATGCGGCTGCCAATCCACTCGGCAAGACGGCGAATACCTTCATGACGCGGACTGACGCCGAGGTGATCCTTTACGTCGAGCACGCTGTTGATCCAACGCGCTAATTCGCGCGGAGTCTCCGGTATATGCGACGCTGTAGTATGGGAACGAATAGCTTCGGGTGGTACCTGGCCACGGATTGATATAACGCTGCCGCGGACGATAACCTTGCCGCGTCCATATCTGCGACGAAGGCCATCCAGGTCGATATCGCACGTCAGGACTACGGGGCGATCCTGCGTGCGCCGCGCCTGGCTCTGCGCACGTTGGCGGGCATAGGCGCGATCCTGTGCAAGCCACACGCGTTTCGAGGGAACGCGAGGACGCAAGCCTTCACGGGCAATGCGCCGCGCTCGTTCGCTAGTAGTGCCGTGATAAACAATCATACTGCGTGCAATCGCCTCCAAACACGATCCTCTAGGGAGCACATCGAGTCATGCGAAACGAGCCGCAAGTCAGTCGACT
This sequence comes from Gemmatimonadota bacterium, assembly GCA_038119905.1. Taxonomy (GTDB): domain Bacteria; phylum Latescibacterota; class UBA2968; order UBA8231; family UBA8231. Next base: position 24,247 of record JAYOKQ010000005.1, read on the forward strand.
CTATCCATCGGCAAAAATAGGCCCCGTCCTGCTAAGCTCTGTTGAAAGATCACCCTACAGCCTATATTTGCCCCGCTCGTGATACAGCGCGTATCTACATTTTTTTCTATCGCCGATAGAAGCACCTGCGCTCGGACATACCATGCACTCGACTCGCAGTCTGTATGTTAGCGTTGCCATCTCTCTATTACTACACGCGACGGGCATCCACCTATATAACCTACTCCAGCCCGCACCACAACAACCCACCACCGTGCGGCGCTTTAGCAGCACAGCAACAACCCCCGCACAGCGCTTTAGTGGGGCGTCTTCACCCAATGCTCTGCAGGCGCAAATGGAGCGACTGGCCACAGGTGGCCAACCCCTAGCCGCTCCCGAACCATCAGCCGAACGCATTCCCTCACCCGGCGTCACACCCGACGAAACGCCGCTAAGTGCCCGACCACCGGAAAAAGAGAGCGACCTGCTGCCGGCGGGGCCAAGCACTGAAGAAGAAGCGCAACCCTACGTTGAAGCCGGCCCCTCAAGCACAGCAGACGAATTTGCCATGGACCTGATTGATTTAACACTGCTGGCCCAGAGCGATCGTTTTAAGGCCGCTATCATCGTCAGCGAAGACAGCCTGCAGCGCCCCGAGGGATTTATCAACTTCACCCACCTACTCCTAGAAGGCACCACAAAAAACTACCGCCTTGAAGATCTTGCTCGCTACATGCGCGACCATACTTCAATCATCGCCCATGCGCGTGGAGTCGCGGTGCGCGGTTTTAGCCGCGAGACGCTGCTAAAGGATCCAATTCACTTTCTCTTCCCCGGCGACCCGCCCTCCGGCGATGAACGCATCTACATCAACGAGGACGATAGCGAGCGGCTCGGTCGCTATCTACGCGGCGGTGGGTTTCTATTCGTCGATGCGGGTGATGGACCCGACGATCACTGGTTTCTCAAAGACGCACTGCGGCAAATACGCCGCGCCCTCAAGGGACAGGGGGTCGTCGTCGAGCTACCCGCTGACCATCCTATTTACAGCGCCTATTATACCTATGAAGACGGGTTTCCAAGTGAAAATAAGCGCGAGGTAATGCGCTTTGCACCGGGTATCGGCAACCCTTGGTTCTATCCTACACGCACTCCCTGTCTCAATACGCTGCGCGGTCTTTGGGGCGTAGAAACGCTCGAGGGCCAGCTAGTGGCCGTGCTCAGCGATCTCGATTTGCGGCGACGATGGGTGGGCGAACCGCTAGCCGGGGGTGCCTGTCAAAGCGAAGCTGAAGAGGAAACGACGAGCGAAGAAAGCGATGAGGGCGGAGAGGAAACAATCGTTCGCCTGCCCTACCTACAGGCGGCTACCAACATCGTAACCTACGCCCTAACGCGGCCGGGCGGGTTGGCCGTTCAGCTTGCTCCCTTTGCCTGGAAGCAGCGAACGGAAGACGCAAAAAAAGACGGACAATAGATCACACTACTATCCGGGTAGAGACCACCGTGTCCACTGCAAACTACAGCGATCGCGCACGTTGCGTTCCTTCTGATAGTATACGGTTAACACGCTGCCGTCTTTCAGCTCCACGCTGGCTGGAAAACCCAACTCTGCGTCGACACCGTCGTCGCGCAGCACGTAATCACAGTCCCAAGTCTCCCCTTCGTCTACGCTCATCATAACTCGCTGACCGTAGGGCGGCTTTCGATAGCCGTAGGTGCATATAAGCGTGCCCGAAGAATGCCGCAACAGGTGCGGAGGACCGCCGTGTAGAGAGAGCGGTTCCGGCACGGACCACTGACGACCGCGATTTTCGGAACGCGTCTGGAGCATCGAATATCCCGCAGATTCGTCGTCAGCAGAAGTATCGCGAAACGACAGCAACCCAAGGAGCCGACCGTCGGGTAACTCAACGCAGTGCGCATCGCTATACTGCGCTTCAACCGTATCCTCCATAAGCGGCACCGTGCCCCCCAGATCCCAGCTACGTCCCCCATCGGTCGAGCGCATAGAGGCGATGGCTCCCGCTCCGCTGGCATAGCTATCCATAGAAGAGAAGTATTTACCAAGCAAGAGCAGGCCGCCCGTTTGCAGCGCAATAGGGCCGTGTGGTGCCGCCAGCATCAGACGTTGAGGGGCCTCCCACTGCCGTCCCCCATCTTCGCTTAACCGCATCCACGCCCCCGCAAACTCATCGACCTCATACGGTCCCATGCGGGCGAATCCAGCGCGCCAGCGATCGGCCGTTTCTCTGTCGTTGATGGACAGCAGCTGCTTCCCCGCTCTTTTCTGGTCTTCGCGGCTCAACCAAGTCAGCAGCAGTCGCTCTTCTCCCAGCGCAACCAGTCCCGCCTCGCGGTCGTCCAGCGGCGTATCGTTAATGACGCGTGGACTGCTCCAACTCTGTCCACCGTCTTCGCTGTCACACAGGACCGTCCGGCCAAACGGACAGTGCGCGTCGTTGCGCAGCCCCGATGCCGCCACCACAAGCCGTCCTCCTGCTGTCTGGGCAATGCTCGGCCAAGCAAAATATCCAAAAAAATCGTTGGGAAGAGATGCAACGACGCCATGCTGGGCACGCAAAACGGCGCCCGTTCGCCTTGTCTTTGCCATGTTGTAGCTCCAGTCCTTCTTAATCGAGCCATGCGCACGCGGCGCTCAGCGACACCATGCGCGCATAGAGAATCGACCTATCGTCTTGGCCCCATGGCCGGTCTATCCACTCTTTGGTCCAAGGCCCCCTCCCGTGCAGCCAAGCACGCAGCGCGATACGCCGCATCTGTTCGGCGACCCGACCGCCAGGCTCAGCATCCAAGGCCATTGCCTGGGCTCGCTCGAGCGTCCAGTTGAGCAAGCGCGTATCGCAGCAGCGAACAGCCTCGCCAACGAGCGCATCAACGGCATCGAGCTGTACTGTCAGCTCCGCCGCTATGCCATCCTCTTCCTCATACAGGCCCGGGGTAGCGTGGTTACAAAACTTGGATCGTTCGACGTCAAAAAAATCGTTCATCAACGCGGCTACTGCGCGCGCGGCCAACAGGCCAACCGCCGGATGGCCATCTGCAGCAGGCCCTTCACCGCACAGCCGCAGCACCTCTACCCACGTCGCCAAATCAGCACGCGTTGGACCAGCATCTTCTACGCTTTGGTAGACCCCATTTATATAGGAACTTGTTGCCGATAGGCAAGCCGAATCGTCGGTAGCATAGGCCCAAGCACGCACAGTGCGCACAGCGCGCAGCTCGTCTGAGGCCGCGTCTATTTTCTGAGGAATGCGGGATAAAACAGGGCACAGCGCCTCTATTTCGACAGCTAAGGCTACCTTCTCGTGCTCGGACAGCGCCCCCGCGCGCAGCCAGGCCACCTGACACCAGAGCCAGAGCGCGCGATCCCCGTCAATATCGCTCCATCCCTGCGCGCTCCATTCTGCGCGGAGCCGCATCAACTCGGCAGCATATCGAGCGGTCCGCTCTTCGCCCACGGTCAGAAGGCCCCGCTGCGCGATTCGTACTTAGTCGGTTTACCCAAACTCGCACCGCCCTCTTGAACCCAAGCTGCAGTCCACATGAGCATCTGCTCGACGTCAATAGTAGGCGGACCGAGTAGATCAAACAGGCGCCGCGAGTCACCGAGCAGCGCATCGGTGGCCTCTTCGTTAAAAAACGATGGCCTGCGTTCCATTAGCTCACCTAAGCGCTCGGCTAAGGCCCGGGTAGACAGCACCTCGGGGCCGGTCATATTGAGCACGGCGGCCGGGTGATCACACAGGGGAAACAGCCGGCATAAGTAGGCGTTGGCATCCCCCTGCCATATCTGATTTACATATCCCATAGTTAAATCAATGGGCTCGCCGTTCCATACTTTCCACGCCAAATCGTGTAGGATACCGTAGCGTAATTCGGTCGCATAAAACAGGCGAATGATCGCCAGCGGCGTTTGTTGTACTCGAGCCCAATACTGAGCTACGCGCTCCCCGCCCAAGCGCGATTGGGCATACTCGCCGATCGGCTCTAAGGCACCGTTTTCGGCAGCGCCGCGGCCGTGGATGGAACTATAGGCATACACATTGCCCGAGCTAACATAGACGATGCGCGCGTTGGGATAGCGGCGCACTACCGCACCTGGCAACCAAGTATTCATCGCCCACGTCGTGTCCTCATTGCCCGTAGCACCAAATTTAAAACCAGCCATTTGAAAGACGTAGGGCGCATCCGGCAGCGATGTCAGGGCCCCATCAGCCAGCAGATCTACAGCTATGGTATCCACCCCTATATGCTGTAAATAGGCGCGCTGCGCCGGGTTAGAAAAGCGCGAAGCCGCGATCACGCGGCGCGCCCCAGCGCGTACGAGCAGCTCGCAAAGCGTGGGGCCCATCTTACCGGCGGCACCCAACACCAACACGTCACCGTCGAGTGCAGCCACCGCATCGCGTACGGCCGAACTCGGCGCGCACATCTGCTCAATTAATTGCTCTTCACTGCCGATCATACGCTTCATTTAACTCCGCATAAAGGGCGCGTTTACCAGTCGCGCCGATAGGTCCAAAATGGCCCCACCGGATTGTGCTCAAGCCGCGGTATTTGGCTGCCACATCCCGGACAGATGCGCACGGCGCGCAGCACCGGTGCCTGACAGTGCGGACAAGAATGATTGAGCACCTTGTGTACGAGATAGAGCGCCACCGGCCCGAGCAGGGCGCCAAAAAAAAGCCAGTTAACCAGACGTGCGCCCCAGCGACGTGCCGTTAGCGCAGCCGATATTCCACAGCCGATCCAAACAACTACGGACAGACCACCGCCAATCAGCGCCACCAGCAAAAAGTCGCTCAACCCAAGGCTCCCTGGCTAAACCGGCCGGCGGCACAGCTCATCTCAGCATCCCTCCTGATTGCGCCAGGTATAGCGCGGGGCAAAACCCAACAACCTGCGCGCCTTGCCGATATCGACAAAGGGAGTATTCGATGACAATGCCGCATAGCGCAGTTCGGCATTGGGATAATATTCGGCAATGACTTCAGCCGTGGGACGCTGATGGCCCGAGTCGACGGCACTGACGAGAAACGCCTCGTGCTGAACCCGTTCGTCCACTATAGCTAATTCAACCAACGCCGCAAAATCGCGGATATCGAAATACTGGTAGATTCCCACCTCCATCGTGCGTTCGCGGCTGGGATAGAGGTCGTAGCGCTGACCCGGAGCCACGGCGGTAGTTAAACGAAAGCAGTAGGTGCGCATGCCGGTGCGCTCGCTAAAGCTGCGACAGAGCTGCTCACCGACGATCTTACTCAAGCCATAGGGGCGATTCGCGCCGAGCGGATGAGCTTCGTCGACGGGAAAGTACTGCGGGTCGACATTTTGCCCAAAGCCGTAGGCCATGATACTCGAGGCAAATAGAAAACGTGCCACGCCGGACTCTGCGGCCAATTCCAGCGCGTTATAGGTGCCCTGCACGTTGGTGGAAAACACCTCGTGCAACGGCGGGATATCGTAGGGCACCCCCGCCAAGTGAACGACGACCTCGGCGCCATCCAGGGCCTGATGGAGAGCCGTACGGTCGAGCATATCGCCCCGATAAAATACTACGCCGTCGGGCAGGTCATCCGGTTCGCTGCGGTCGTAGCCGACTATCTCGTGCCGACCGCAAAGCTCTTTGACCAGCAGGGAACCGATAAGCCCGCTACTACCAGTGATGAGGATTTTCATAGGTGGACAACTCCGAATGGGCAGCACGAATATGGCGGCCGTTGCGCGCTAGGCAACGCGGCCGATTCGCTTTGCTGCCGCAATCGTATTGTAGAGCAACATAGTGATCGTCATCGGCCCAACGCCGTTAGGCACCGGCGTAATCGCGCTCGCTTTTTTGCGCACTTCGGCATAGTCTACGTCACCGACTAGACGCCAACCGCGTTCGCGCGAAGCGTCTTCAATTCGATTGACGCCGACGTCGATGACGACGGCCCCCTCTTTGACCATGTCCGCGCGAATGGCCATGGGCTGCCCCGCAGCCACGACGAGAATATCGGCCTGACGCGTAAAGTATCCCAGATCACCGGTAGCCGTATGACACATCGTCACGGTCGCGTTTCCCCCCTGCATTTTCTGAGCGAGCAAATTGGCGACAGGACGGCCTACCAACGCACTGCGCCCCACGACGACGGCATGCTTGCCGGCCACTTCGATGCCGCTGCGCTGTAGTATTTCCAACACCCCGTGCGGCGTGCAGGGCCAAAACCCCTCTTCCCCGCGAAGCAGGCGGCCGAGATTAACCGGGTGCAAGCCATCCACGTCCTTTTCCGGCGATACCGCGTTGAGCACCCGCTGTTCATCTTGACCCGGCAGCGGCAGTTGGACCAAAATGCCGTGTATCGCGGGGTCTGCGTTGAGCTGGCCAATCGTTTCGAGCAGTGCCTCCGTGCTGAGATCGGCGGGAAAGTCGAGCTGAAGCGAATGCATGCCCAACTCCTGACAAGCCTGCGTTTTTGAGCGCACGTAGGACAGCGAGGCCGGATTATCACCAACCAGCACGACGGCTAGGCCCGGCGTCAGATCGCACTCGCGCTGCAAGCGCGCCACTTCACGTCCCATCTCTGCACGCACCTGCTGCGCGATTTCTCGACCATCCAAGCGAATTGCAGTCACGAAAGCTCCCCTATTTTGAACCCTGCAGCCGCTCTTTACCAAGGACGGCACGCAGCGCTTCCGGCACGACGACCGAACCATCGGCCTGCTGGTAGTTATCGAGAATGGCGATGATGAGACGCCCCATTGCCGCTCCCGTGTCGTTGACCGTATGACAGTAGCCGCGGCCCTGTGCGCCCTTGTAGCGAATACCCAGACGACGAGCCTGATAATCGGTTGTATTGGTGTCGGTCATCACCTCCATATACTCGCGCGAACCCGACAGCCAGACTTCTAAATCCCGCTGGCGATGACTAGCGAGGTAGCCAGCGTCTCCGGTGCACTTATCGACGATGCGGTAGGGCAAATTCAGCTGTTGTAACAGCCACTCGTTAATCTCGGCAAACTCGGCGTAAATGGCTTCCGACTGTTCCGGGAGACAGACCGCATTCATCTCGATCTTATCGAATTGGTGCACGCGTTTGATGCCCTTGACATCCTTGCCCCACGAACCAGCTTCCGAGCGAAAACAGGCGGTGTAGGCAAAGATCTTGGTCGGCAGCGCATCGGCTTCCAACACGCGGTCTGCAAAGTAGCTAAAATTCGTCGGCTCAGATGAACCCACCAAAAAAAGCTGGTTGCCCTCTTCGACGTTATCGCTATTGATGGCGTAAACCTGATCGCGCCCCTCGGGAAAATGCGAGGTCCCGTACAGCGCGCGTTCGCGGACGAGTAGCGGCGGCACGAACATCTCGTAGCCCCGCCGCAGCAATTCGTCAATCAACAGGCGGCTCAAAGCGTACTGCATACGCGAAATGTCTCCGCGCAAATAGGCAAAACGCGAACCCGAGACCTGCGAAGCCTGCAGCGTATCGACACCGCCTAACTGCGTGCCGAGTTCGGAATGGTGTGCCGCCTCAAACTCACCTTCGGCGTGGAGTGGAAATTGCGGCATATGCTGGGCGCTGTCCTCACCCACACCCAGTTTGTCGGCACCTAAATAACCCACGCCCGGAATCCACGCCTTTTCTTCGACGTTGTCCTCTTCCCCCGCGCCGTGCGGCATGTCCGGATGCGGCCAGTTGGGAAACCAATCGAGAATCCGCTGCCACTCGTCGTTCACCTCGGACATATCCGTCTCAAGGGCCCGCGCCGCATCGCGCAGTTCCACGCCTTTGGCCCGCGCCGCATCGGGGTTTTCACGCCCTAGCTTGGCGAGTTCTTTCTTTTCGCTATTTAGCGCGTCAATTTTTCCCTGTAATTCTCGGCGCCGCTCATCTAGATCCAACCAGCGGTCGACATTGGCGTCCTGTGGGTCCACCTTGCGCAAACGAATTGATTCGCGCAGTGCCTCAACGTCGGCCCGCGCCTTTTTGGCGTCAATCATTCCCGTTTTCCTCTCCTTAACTGATCTATCGTTTAAAAAACGCAGAAAAGCCCCGATATCGCAATACGAATGCCGCGGTCCAAGCACCGACTAAATATCGTATAATCGTCCTATAGCACCGCGCTACAGCTTCGCCCTCCACCCCTTGTCATCGCCCAATGGAGCCGATATTTTGCAGGATAAAGGAGCGTAGGAAAATGGCTGGGACCTATATCCAACGGAGCGATTTAGCCGCTCATCCTCACGAGCAGTTCAACCGCTGGTACGAAGACGCTCGACGCAGCGAACTGGCCCTGCCACACGCCATGACGTTAGCCACAGCTGACGCGCAAGGACGGCCGTCGGCTCGCATGGTCTTACTCAAAGACGTCGACGAACGCGGCTTCGTATTCTATACCAATAGCCAGAGCCGCAAAGGACGAGAACTTGCGCAGAATCCACACGCGGCACTGGTCTTTCACTGGGAACCCCTGCGCAAGCAGGTGCGCATAGAAGGTAGCGTTGAACCCGTTCCAGACGAAGAAGCCGACGCCTATTTTGCCACCCGTCCCCGCGGTTCGCAGCTAGGTGCCTGGGCTTCTCCGCAGAGCGATTCCATTGCCGATCGCCAGCACCTACAGGACGCAGTCGATCGTCTAAGCGCGCAGTATCCCGACCGCGTGCCGCGCCCACCGCATTGGACCGGCTTCGTCGTGCGGCCACATACCGTCGAGTTTTGGGTGGATCAAGCCAGTCGCCTGCACGATCGCTTTGTCTATACCCGCACTGCCACCGGCTGGGATATTTCCCAGCTAGCGCCCTAGGCATAACAACTCAATGCCAAGCAACGGACTCTACCGCATAACGGAAGCAATCACCGCCGATCACCGCCGTGCCGTTCACGACTATCTATCCAACCATTCCTACTGGGCGCGTGGACGGACGGCAGAGGCGGTTGATCTGTCTCTACAGCACTCGCGATGCTTTGCCGTTGAAGCGCAGGGTGCACTTGTCGGCTTTGCCCGCGCCATCACCGACCAGACGACCTTTGCCTATTTAGCCGATGTCTTTATCCTGCCCGAACACCGGGGCCAGGGCTTGGGCAAGTGGTTGGTAGAGTTCATTGTGGAACAGTCAGACTTACGCTCGCTCAGCTGGCTGCTGGCGACAGCCGACGCGCAGAGCCTTTACCAGCGCTATGGCTTTAGTCCGGTCGGGACCGACAATCCCTATATGAAGCGACCGAGTCAAAGTGCGCCGCCTTAGGAATTATCGGGCTCGTCTAACCAGGCTTGATGCCCGCCATAGGTCGAGCTGATTTGCGCTAGCAGCAGGCGTATGGCCGGTCCAAAGTAGCGGCCACGACGCCAAGCAATCCCTATTTCGCGCTCAAAGGAGATGCCTTCTACTGCCACCGTGCACAAATCGCCGCGCGCAATAGACTCGGCAACGACCATTTCCGGCAAAAAGGAAATACCAACGCCCGCCTCCACAAGTTTGCGCATCGCCTCCGGACTGCGCATCTCCATAACAGCACCTGGCTGCAGACCGGCTTCTGCGAGCTTTTCATCGACGATTTTACGCGAAACGGAGTCGGCGTGAAAAAGCAAGAGCGGTTCCTGTACTACGTCGCACAGCGCGACGCTATCCCGCTGTGCAAAGCGATGGTCGCAGCCGACGACCAGCGGCATGCGGTCGCAGCAGAGCGAAACCGTGGCTATTTTGGGATGACTGTAGGGCAGTGATATCACCGCAAATTCCGAGCGGTTCATCAGTAGATCTTCGACCAAATAGCGCGATGGCGCGACCTGGGCACTGAGCTCGACGCCGGGATTCTCGCGCATATAGCTCTTGAGAATCTCAGGCAATAGGTAGATAATCGCCGCATCAATGGCGCCAAAGCGGAAGCCGCCTCCCGCACCCAACTCGCCCCGCTGCAATTTTTCCCCCACCTCTTCCAACAGATCTTCTATTTGCAGCGCATAGTTCATCAGCAGGCGTCCTTCGCCTGTTAACTCGACGTGCCGGCTGTCGCGATTAAAAAGCTGGGCATTGAGCGCGCGCTCGAGTTCACCAATCCCACTGCTGACCGTGGGCTGGGTGACGTTCATCTCGCGGGCAGCTGGCGTAAAGCCTCCGGTGCGGGCTACGGCGAGAAAATAGCGTAAATGCTGTAAATTCAACGGAGCGTTCCTCCCCAGATATCAACGTTTATCAACGGCACACAGCAGATTATATTACTTGGCATGTATGGTATATTATTCGACTGTGACGGCGTCCTTGTCGACAGTGAGCGTTGGAGCTGCGGCGCGTGGATTCCCGTGCTCAAAACGCGTGGCATTAGAGCCGAGTTGGCCGATATCGAAGTATTTTTGGGGCAATCGGATGCCGCCGTGCTGGCCCACTACGCTCGCCAGACCGGTCAAGAGCTACCCGATGAACTAATTGCAGAAAAAGAAGCAACCTATTTCGAGTTAGCCCGCGGCACACTGCAGACCTTTCCCGGTCTCTTCGAGGTCCTCGATCGCCTCGATGGGCACGGCATCCCTGTGGCCGTCGCCTCATCGGGGAGACCCCATAAAATTCGCTTTTCCCTGCAGCAGGTGGGCCTATCCGAGCGCTTTGCAGCGATTTGTAGCGCAAGCGAGGTCAGCCGAGGCAAACCCGCTCCCGATCTATTTATCTACGCGGCGAAACAGCTTGATATTTCGCCTGATCGCTGTCTGGTGATAGAAGATTCGAGCGCTGGAATACAGGCAGCCCGCGCCGCCGGCATGATCGCTTTGGGCTATTCCTCCAGCCTGCCACGGGAACGGCTTTTACAGGCCGGAGCACAGCGCGTTTTTGACGACTATGCCGCGCTGCCCCATCTGCTGACGGAGCTAACGGAAGGTTTTTTGCAAATTTAGTTCAAGTTGCCTTTTGACCTGCCGATTAATTAAGCATATGGACTTCGGTCCACATCCTTGGGGCAAGCCCTGCTGGAAGCATCTCGCATCCAGCAGGGCTTCTATTTTGCCGTATGCCCCCCCCCTAACACCACCCTCATATCAGTAAATCAAACGAAAATAATTTTTCCGTTGCCCACCACGACAACGCGGTCGGCAAAGATCAAATCTAGGGCACGCGCCAGGGCCATCTTTTCGACTTCGCGCCCGGCTCGAGCCATATCGCGAGCGTTTTGACGGTGATCGACGGGAATGACGCTCTGTGCGACAATCGGTCCTTCGTCTAGGTCATCGGTGACGAAATGGGCGGTGGCGCCAATCAGCTTAACGCCGCGATTAAACGCCTGGCGATACGGATTCGCACCGATAAATGCCGGCAAGAAAGAGTGGTGTATATTGATAATGCGATGAGCGAACGTGCGCACAAAGCGCGGGCTGAGGATCCGCATATATTTAGCGAGCACCACGTAATCCAACTCGTACTGGCCAAGGCACTTAACCACCGCTTCTTCGTGTGCTGCCCGCTCCAGGCGATCGTGTGGCAGATAGTGGAAGGGCACGCCAAATTTCTCAACGAGATCGGCGAGCACCTCGTGGTTGCTGATCACGGCGCGAATGCGGGCGTTCAAATCGCCGTTGGCGTGCCGCAGCAACAAATCTCCCAAACAGTGATACTCCTTAGTCGCCAGCACGACGACTTCCTTGGGATGCGGCGCGCGCAATTCGATCCAGGCCTCTTCGGGCAACAGACGGGCTAATTCGGCGCACAGCGACTCGCCGTCGACCGGACCTTCGACTTCGGTTCGCATATAAAAACGACGACTCTCCGCATCGACAAACTCACCGTTGCGCACGATGTTGAGACCGGCGCGAAAGAGCGCACCCGTGATGTGATGTACGAGACCCTTTTCATCGCGGCAACCCACCAGCAGAATGTGCCGAACCAACCCATCAGAAGCCAACAGCTTGTCCCTCCTTGCGCGGTTCAGAAGCGGCGCAGTATCCCCCATCGAGTTTATAGATCAATTGAGCCCCTCCGAACATGGGCTGGCGCGGCAGACGCTGCAGGCGGTGGCCGCGATCGGCCAATGCATCAAGCACGGACGGAGCAAAATGGTCCTCAATTGCCACGTCAAGCCCGTTTAGCACCTGCCAGCGCGGCGCATCGGCGGCCGCCTGTGGATTTTGTCCGTAATCGACCAGACGCAGCACCATCTGCGCGTGGCCCTGTGCCTGCATGGGACCGCCCATAACGCCAAAACTCATCAGAGGGCGATCTCCAGCCATAAGAAAGGCCGGAATAATCGTGTGAAAGGGGCGCTTGCCGCCGCCTACTTGGTTGGGATGCCCCTGCTGCAGTGAAAATCCCGTGCCGCGATTTTGCAGACTAATGCCCGTTTCCGGCACGACAATACCCGAGCCAAACCCCATGTAATTGGACTGAATAAAAGACACCATCATACCGCTGGCATCGGCCGCCGTCAGATAGACGGTGCCACTCTGGTTCGGCACGCCGTGCTGAGGATCCTGCGCGCGCTGTATATCGATCAACTCGGCGCGCCCCTTGAGATAGGTCTCGTCGAGCAGCTCCTCGACGGCAACGTCCATGTACTGCGGATCGGCTATATAGCGATAGGCATCGGCCAAAGCTAGTTTCATCGCCTCGATCTGCACGTGCACGCTGTCGGCTGAATCCACGGGAAACGACCCTATGTCGAAGTGGCGCAATATCCCCAGACACAGCAGCGCCCCCAGCCCCTGTCCGTTGGGCGGAATTTCGTGCAGCTGATAGCCGCGATAGTCCTGGTGAATGGTGCCGACCCAATCGCAGCGATGAGCGGCCAAGTCCTCCAACGTCATTTGGCCACCCATCCGCGCGGCATCGGCGGCCATCTTCTCGGCGAGTTCGCCGCGATAAAAATCCTCTCCCTCGCTTTCGGCTATGCGCTGCAGCGTGCGCGCCTGCGCGCGACAGGCAAAGCGCTCTCCGGCGTGCGGCGCACGTCCGTCTGGCATAAACGTCTGTGCAAATCCATCATACTGCCCCAGCGTTTCAGCGGCACCGGCCCAGGCTGCAGCTGTGATCGGTCCAACGAGAAAACCGGATTCGGCGTAGTGTATAGCCGGCTCAAAAAGCTGGGCAAAGGGCAGTTTACCAAACCGGCGCGACACCTCGGCCCAAGCCGATACGCAGCCGGGCACGGTGACGGTGTCCCAGCCGCTGCGCGGCATCGCTTCGCGCCCGGAAAAGTACTGCGGCGACCAGGCCGACGGAGCGCGCCCAGAAGCGTTGAGTCCATGCAGCTGTTGGCCGTCCCACAAAATGCAAAAAGCATCCGAACCAATGCCGTTCATGGCCGGCTCGACCACCGTCAGCGCAATGGCCGTAGCCAGCGCCGCATCGGCGGCATTGCCCCCCTGCATGAGCATGCGAAGCCCCGCCTGTGCCGCAAGCGGCTGCGAGGTCGCTACCACATTGTCGGCCAGCACGGGCATGCGCTGGGAAGCGTAAGGAAAGGCCCAATCAAATGACGCCATATCAGCCCCCCACGCTCTGTACGCGTCCAAACGTCGATTTCTTGAGTACGGTCTGCGTCGCGTAGATCGAACCGCCCACTTTGGCACCCGGCATAGGCAGGCGCACCGGAACCGGCGTAACGCGCGGCTGGTTAGACGGCTCACCGCGCAGGAACGAGGCGCAGTAGCCGTCCCAATCCGTGCCGGTTAGCGGCCAAGAATCGCCGCAGCAGTACTGAAAGAGCAGCAATCGACGCGGGTTGGGCGACAGATTGGGCAGCGATCCGTGCAGCGCGCGCGCGTGGTGGATGGAAATCCCGCCCGCCTTCAGCTCGACCTTTTCGGCCGTCCCATCATCAAAATCTTCTTCGGTCACCGCGCCGACAAAGCAACCGTCCTGGTGGTGGTCAAGTATGGGTCCACGATGCGAGCCGGGTACGACGAGCAGACAGCCGTTTTCCTCGTTCATATCATCCAAGCACACGCCTACTGCGAGCAGGTCGTCGTTGGTATGCGGATAGAAGGCCCAGTCCTGATGCCACTCTACCGGGCTGCCGAACCCACCCGACTTCATATTGAGTTTATTGCCGTTGGTTCGTATCGCCGGACCAATGAGTTGAGCGACTATATCGAGGATCTTATCGTGGCGAATGGTCTGTGCATAGATCTCGTGCGCGTTGATCGGACTCTTTATCCGCCGTAACCGCGGATCGTCGGACGTGTGGCCCGGTTCCAAGTCGAACACGTCATCGCTCTCGCTGACAGCGCGCGAACGCTCGACGAATTCTTGGGTCACCCGGCGCAGTTCGGCGATTTCATCGGCGTTGAGCACGCCCTCAACGCCTACGTACCCCTTGTTCCGGTATTGATCAATTTGTGCATCGTTCAACATGGCCCGTTCTCCTTTACTTAAGGCGCAAGATCTCACTCTTTTCCGCATCGAGACGGTCGTAGATTGCATCGGTAAAATGCAGCCCCTGCCCACCCCAATCCGGCATATAGCCCGTGCTGTAACAATAATATAGCGTGCGCCGCGGACGACCCGACGTGCAGACCATTGAGCCGTGCGTCAACGCTTCTGTAAAAATAATGGCATCCCCCGCCTGAGCCGGAACCGGAACCAGCGGCGGGTTGTCGACCGGCTCGTTGCCCCAGGGCTTGGGAAAATTGCTCTTGTGCGCTCCGGGGATCACCGCGAAACAGCCGTCCTCCTCCGCACAGTCCAGCATGGGAAAGACTACCTTCGTCAGCGTCGACACCATCTGCCCGTTGCGGCAGTGATACTGACACTTAGGGATGATCGGCGTGCCGTGCATATGCAGCCGAGTATAGCCCCCCTGCCAGCGGTAGATTGTATACGTGTGATTGAGTCGATACGGCCCACCGGTCACTTCGGCGATTACGTCGAGCACAGGGGGCAAGTCGACCAAACTCGCGAAAGCCGGATCACCCTCTAAGATATTAGAAATGTACAAATTATCTTCTGTGCGTTCCTGTCCCAAACACAGAGGCACCGGATAGGC
>JAYOKQ010000005.1:39207-82843 GCA_038119905.1 Gemmatimonadota bacterium
CGATCGAGCGCCTCGTTACAAGCCCGCAGTTGGTCGGCGGACACGACGCCTTTCAGCACGATGTAGCCCTGCAGGTCAAACAAGTATTTCTGTTCGGCATCCATTTTTTATGCATCCAGAGCGATGCGCACCACGTTCCACGATGCGGCGGGCAGCGCCACCTGCAAACGGCCACCGTCTAACCGCAGCGTATCGCGCACAACTTCGGGCACGACCTCATTGGGCCGTTCGAGCGTATTAACCGCTTTGAGATCGGCATGGGCCAGCACGGTATGATCGCCCAACGTCGCGCCGGCAAAATCGCGCAAATCAATCTCCAACGGCAGCGCCTCTTCCAACTGACGGTTCACGGCAAAGACCGTCAATTCACTGCGATCTTCTGCCAGCACGCCCACCGCCTCTATGTAAGGCACCGCGTCGAACACCTTGTCTTCATAGGTCGCGCAAGAAACCTTCATGTCTAGCGCCCTACCGCGACCATAGCGCGAGGCGTGCAAAAAGGGAAAATACGTCGTCTGCTGGACAATGCCGCCGCCCGTAGCGGTAAAAATAGGCGCAATTACGTTGACCAACTGAGCGATGCAGCCAATCCGCACCCGATCGCAGTGTTTGATGAGGGAAATGAGCATGCAGCCCACGACGAGGGCATCCTCCATTGTATAGAGATCCTCTAACAGCGGGGGCGCCTCCTGCCAGGGCGGCTGTTCGCGGTCGGCCTGATTCGAGTGGAACCAAACGTTCCATTCATCGAAGGAGAGCATCATGCGTTTTTTATGGCGTTTTTTTGCGCGGATAAAGTCGCAGGTTGCAACGACCTCCTCGATGAAAGCATCCATGCCCAGAGACTGCGCGAGAAAGTGCGGCGTATCGCCGTCGCGGTTGCCATAGTACGTGTGCAGCGATATATAATCGACGTGCGGATAGGTATGTTCCAACACAGTCGCCTCCCACTGGGGAAAGGTCGACATATTGCGCGAAGATGAACCGCATACAACCAGTTCAATCGTCGGATCGACCCAGCGCATGACCTTGGCGGCCTCTTCGGCCAGTCGCCCGTATTCTTCGGCCGTCTTATGTCCGATCTGCCACCCCCCATCCATCTCGTTGCCCAAGCACCACACCTTGATATGGTGCGGCGTTACATAGCCGTTTTCTATGCGCCAATCGCTGTAGTGCGTTCCGGACGGATGGTTGCAGTATTCGACCAAATTACGCGCCGCATCCACGCCGCGCGTGCCTAGGTTGATCGCCATCATCGGCTCCGTCCCCACAGCTCGACACCAGCGCACAAATTCATCGGTGCCAAAGGTATTGGGCTCTAGCGTTTTCCAGGCCAGATCAAGGCGACGCGGCCGTTCGCTCTGAGGACCAACGCCATCTTCCCAGTTGTAGCCGGAAACGAAATTGCCCCCCGGATAGCGCACGATGGGGGTGTTGAGCTGACGCACGTATTCCACCACATCGCCGCGAAAGCCCTCACCGTCGGCCGTTTCGTGTCCAGGTTCGTAGAGCCCTCCGTAAATAGCGCGACCCAAATGCTCAATAAACGAGCCGTACAGGCGATCGTCTATATCGCCAATGGCTAGTTCACGCGCCAATACCGCCCGTGCGTTACTCATAGCTGGAATACCTTTTCCAATGGGCGAACCCATGATAAAAGCGCCTCGTCCATACCAAAGCGCGCCGTGCACTGCAAAGCCACCGGAAGTCCATTTTCGGCCCGGCCTGCTGGAAGCGAAAGGGCGGGCAATCCGGCATGTGTCCAGGGCAGGTTCATTACCGGATCGCCGGTTGAAGCCAGCCCCAGCGGGGCCGGTCCCGTTGCGGCCGGGCTAAGCCACAGATCAATACCAACTCGATCCATGGTCTCTTCAATCTCTTCGCGCAGGCGCAGACAGCCTGCGCGCGCCGCGTCTAGAGCAGTCGCATCGATAGCTGCTCCCTCGCGCACTAGAGCAGCCGTACGCGGCCGATACAAATGACCGTATTGGGCAAATCGCTGTGCGTGAACGCGCGCTGCCTCTCCGCTAATCAACCGCGTGTGACGCGCATTAATCGATTTGATATCGGTCAATAGCGGCACGCGCTGCACCGACCATCCTGCTCGCTCCAAGGCCATCAACTGTTTGTCAAAGAGGGCAAGCGCCGCTTCCGACGCCTGTGCCATATAGGGGCCATCGGGCACGCCGAGCACCGGTTTTTTAACTCGTACATCGCGCTGCCAATCGACACAGAGCACCGCGGCCGCCTTTTCCATGCGATCGAGCGAATCGGCAAATATACCCACCGTGTCGACCGCAGGCGAGTAGTAGAGCATCCCGGCGCTGGGTATCCGATCGTAAGACGGCTTGAATCCCAGCACACCGCAAAAGGCAGCCGGACGAATCACCGATCCCACCGTTTGACTGCCAACGGCCAGCGGGCATATGCCGGCCGCTACCGCCGCGGCCGACCCACTGCTCGATCCGCCCGGCGTGTGCGCCCTGTTGCGCGGATTGCGCGTAGAAGCAGGTTCGAAATAGGCAAATTCAGTGGTAGCCGTCTTCCCCAGAATGAGGGCTCCCGCATCCTTGAGCAAGCGCACGCAGGCGGCTTCCTCCCCGTCAAGCACTCCATCTGGAAGCACCGCCCCCCCGCGCGTAGGCACGCCTTCGACGTGAAATATATCTTTCACCCCCACACAAGTAGCATACAGGGAGGGGTAGACCGCCTCCCCATCCCAGCGCCGCATCAGTTCGCCAACCTCGCGCCGCAGTCGCTCCGGGCGACCGTTTTCTTCGACAAAGGCGGCAATGTCCCGGTCGAGTTCGGCCAGGCGTGCCAGTTCGGCATCGATAGAGGGAATCTGAGCGCTCATGCATCCAACGCAGCGTAGAGCAGATCAGACCAATCGCCCCGCACATCATCGACGGCCTGCCAGCGAGCCCGCGATCTCTCCTCCGACCAGCGCAAGCCGGCGCGTCGCAGCAGGGGCAGCCAGCGCGAACGTTCAAATGGATCGTTTTGCCGATGGGGCCACGTCGCGTCAAAGCCGTGTGCGACGAGCCACTGATAGCCCGTATACAGGCGCTGCCCCTCTGCGCCTGCCCACAGATCATAGCCGACGTGTCGCCCTAAATCAGCCAAGTCGAAAAAGGCGCTTAGGTTCATCGTGCAATAGTCTAACGAGCGCGCACGCACCACTTCGAATGGCTGGCAGCCCGCCTCATCAATCTGCTGATAGATCCGCGCGCTGCCAGAGGATACGGCCCGACGCGCCTCTTCCTTGCGTCCGCAAAACAGCGATAGCGCCGCAACCTGCACATCGTAACTTATGCCGTGGCAGTCCATTCGCTGCTGCACCTGCAGACCGTACTCACTTGTCAACAGCCAGTTTAGATAGGACCCGAACCATTCTTCTAGCGCGTCTTGATCGGCCGCATTCCAGGCCACTGCATTGGCTAGCAAACCGACCCGGTCAACCAGCGCGGTAAAACCGTAGGTGTCTATAATGCCTTCCGGACGCCCCTCACAGCGACCGCGTATTGCCTGCCCGTACTGTAAGTGAGGCTGCATACCCCACGCCTCATCGAGAAAAAACGTGCGCAGCAGCAGCGCTGCCCGTTCGGCAAAATCTTCGAAATCGCTAAAGAAATAAGCAGCACTAAGCGCGTTGACGGCGGTGCATAGTCCCAGCAAACGAGGGTGATCGTAGCCGGCGCACTCATCGTTCATTTCCCCGTCGCGCAGCGTATAGGGTAGGCCGTCTTCGCCGTCGGCATCGGGCCACCAATAGGGGGCCAGACTCATATAGTCTTGTGGATTAACACCAGATGGTTTAACGGCGTTGTCGGCCACGGAATACGGCCCGAGTGCAAAAGCAGCATGAGCGGCTTCAAGCAGAGACTCATCCGCAGCGACAAAACGCTCATCGGCGGCGTAGACGCGCGAGCGCACGGCAATCAATCGTTCGGGATCCAACAGGAAAACGCGAGGTTGTGCTTCCACTTAAAACCTTTGCCCGTGGGCGATGAGATGAGATCGGGGCGTCTTAAAGAACCTGGGCCATAACGCGTACCCTGTCGATTATTCCCCCCCCACTGAACCGGTGTGTTCATATTAAAAGAGCGCGAATTATCAACTATGCAGACGCTGGATCGGAAGGCGATTTACCTTGCCATTTTTCGACAAATTACACAGATTGTAGGCTCGTTTAGCATTGCTTTGGAGAGAGAACGTGAAGCGCACTCTGAGTCTCAGCATTCTACTCTTTGCAGTTTGGCTACTGTGGTCGGGGCATTATACCCCACTACTGCTGGCCTTTGGCGTTGTGTCCTGTCTATTAGTCGTCTATATCTGCCATCGCATGCGGATCATCGACTTGGAAGGGCATCCCGTCCACCTGATTTTTGGTGCCCCATCTTACGCGCTGTGGCTGACCTGGGCGTTGGTGCAATCCAACTGGGATATTGCCCTTCGGGTGCTGAATCCACGCCTGCCGATCGCCCCGCGCATGATCCGCGTCAAAGCAAGCCAAAAAACCCACTTGGGGCAAGTAATATACGCCAACTCCATCACCCTAACGCCCGGCACGGTTTCGGTAGATATCGAAGAAGGCGTAATCGAAGTGCACGCCCTAACGGCCGAATCAGCTCAGGAATTGCTCGACGGTGAAATGGACCGACGCGTGACGCGTTTGGAGAACGAGGACTGATGTTTTTAGCGGCCATGATCGGCGTTTTGGTTACGATGCTCTTAGCCCTGATCCGCGCACTGCTCGGCCCAACGGTCTACGACCGCATTTTGGCCGTCAACATGTTTGGCACCAAGACCGTGCTCTTTATTGCCGTGCTCGGCTATCTGATGGGACGTCCCGAATTTTTAGATCTAGCTCTGGTCTATGTGCTGATCAATTTTATTGGCACCATTGCCATTCTTAAATTTGTTCGCTTCGGCGAAGCAAAGGCCACCTAATGGACGCCGTACTCCACTATGCCAGTTGGATCCTTCTTGCCAGCGGCGCTTTTTTCTGCGCCGTCGGCGGATTGGGCATTTTGCGCCTGCCCGACTTTTACAGTCGACAGCATGCGGCCGGCATCACCGACACGCTGGGCTCAGCTCTCATATTAATCGGCCTTATGCTGCAGAGCGGCCTGTCGCTCAACGCGGCTAAACTCGTCATGATTTTATTGTTTCTTATCTCCACCAGTCCGGTTGCCTCGCACGCCATTGCTCAGGCAGCCAAACAGAGTGGACTCAAACCCAAGGTCGTCGAGGAGGACGCAGCGTGAGCCAGTATATCGACATGGTCCTCCTGGCCTTCTTAATCGTCGTGGCTATAGCCGTAACGCGCACGCTCAATCTCTTTGCCACCGCGGTGCTAACCGGCGTCTATAGCCTGCTCATGGCCTGTGTTTTTACCGTGCTAGATGCCGTGGACGTCGCTTTTACCGAAGCGGCCGTAGGCGCGGGCATTTCAACGGTGCTCTTTTTGGCCACGCTCTCGCTGACGACGCAGCGAGAAAAACCCCACCACCACTACAACTGGGGTGCACTGGCAGCGGCTCTGCTCACCGGAGGAGCGCTGGTCTATGGCACGTTTGATATGCCGCACTTTGGCGATCCCAATGCGCCGATCCACCAGCACGTAGCACCCCATTACATCGGCGTATCCCCCGATGAGATTGGCGTGCCCAACATAGTCACCTCCGTTTTGGCTAGCTATCGAGGCTATGATACGCTAGGAGAAACAGCGGTTATTTTTACCGCATGCATGGGCGTGCTCTTATTGTTGGGACGAGAAAAACGCACCGAGCCAGCGCCTGACCGTCCACAGGTAGACAGCGAGACCATGCAGCACGCGATGATCCTGCGCGTCCAAAGCAAAATATTTATCCCGCTTATCCTACTCTTTGCCCTCTACGTGCAGTTCCACGGCGACTACGGACCCGGCGGCGGTTTTCAAGCCGGCGTCATCTTTGCGGCCGGTATCGTCCTATATGGGCTGGTCAACGGCTTGGATAAGGCGCGCGCCATCATTCCACCCAACGTCCTGCATGGGTTAGTGGCCTTTGGCCTGCTTCTCTATGCCGGAACGGGTCTGGCTTCGCTCTTCGTCGAAGGCAACTTTTTACAGTACCGCGCCCTGGCCCACGAAGCGACGCACGGCGAGCATATCGGCATTCTGTTGATCGAACTCGGCGTCGGCATAACGGTCGCCACGGTAATGACATCGATTTTCTTCAGCTTTTCCGGCAGGGGGCGTTCATGAGCGACGCCTTCGGTCTTTACAATTATTGGATCGCCATCTTCCTGATGATGGTGGGTTTTTACAATGTGATCGCCCGCGGTAACCTAGTGAAGAAACTGGTGGGATTGAGCATCTTCCAGACCGCCGTCTTCCTCCTCTATATCACCATGGGTAAGGTCAACGATGGCACCGCTCCCATCGTCGGAGCCGGCTTCACAACGTTCTCCAACCCCCTG
The DNA here is from genome assembly GCA_038119905.1 of Gemmatimonadota bacterium. Lineage (GTDB taxonomy): Bacteria > Latescibacterota > UBA2968 > UBA8231 > UBA8231. Next base: position 45,673 of record JAYOKQ010000005.1, read on the forward strand.
ACGCACGTGCTCATCCTGACGGCTATTGTCGTTGGAATTGCAACCACCGCAGTGGGGTTAGCCCTCGTCGTGCGCATCAAAGAACACTACGGCACCATCGAAGAGGACGAACTTCTTGCGCAGGAGAACAGCCCGTGAGCAGCCACCTGCCCATCCTACCGATCATCCTGCCGATGATGGCTGCCCCCCTGTGTTCGCTGCTGCGCCGACGCGCGCTGGTCTGGCCTTTGGCCACGGGAGTCAGTTGGCTGGTCTTTGCCGCTTGCGCAGCCCTGCTGATGCGCGTTGTTGATACCGGGCCGATCATTTACACCATGGGGAATTGGAGCGCTCCGATCGGCATTGAGTACCGCATTGATTTGCTCAATGCCTACATACTGGTCCTGGTCAGCGGGATCGCCGCACTTGTTATGCTTTACGCCCCGCAAAGTGCCGCCCTCGAGGTACCACCGGACCGACATCACCTGTTCTGCGCCGCCTTTCTACTCTGCCTGACGGGTCTGCTCGGTATTACTATCACCGGAGATGCCTTTAACGTCTACGTCTTTCTCGAAATATCTTCGCTGGCCTCCTATGCCATTATAAGCGTGAGCCGAGACCCACGCGCACTTAAAGCAGCCTATAATTACCTGATCATGGGCACCATCGGCGCGACCTTTATCCTCATCGCTATTGGCCTGATGTACATGATGACCGGTACGCTCAATATGGCCGACCTAGCCCAGCGCTTAGAGGCCGTGCAGGATACGCGCACCGTGCTTATGGCCTGTGCCTTTTTCAGCGTGGGTATCATGCTAAAAGTCGCCCTCTTTCCCATGCATTCTTGGTTGCCCAACGCCTATTCCTACGCGCCGTCTCTCGTAACGGCATTTATTGCAGCGACCTCGACCAAAGTATCGCTCTACGTATTTTTGCGCTTCGTATTTAGCGTACTCGGCGTCGATTACGCTTTCGGTTCACTACACTTAGACGCCGTGTTGGTCCCTCTGTCTCTCATTGGCATTCTCGTCGCATCGACCGTGGCCATTTACCAGACCGATCTCAAACGCCTGCTCGCCTATTCCAGCGTAGCTCAGGTTGGCTACATTGTGCTAGGCATCGGTATGGGTACGGTCACCGGCCTGACGGCGGGTATTGCCCATATCTTCAACCACGGCCTAACAAAGGGCGCACTCTTTCTCGCCGTCGGCAGCATGATCCTACGGCTCAACTCGTCCAACCTTGATGACATGGCCGGCCTCGGACGCCGCATGCCGGTGACCAGTTTTGCCTTCGTACTAGGGGGTCTAGGCCTTATCGGTGTGCCGCTGACCGCCGGATTTATTAGCAAGTGGTACTTGCTACTGGGAGCAATGGAACTGGGCTGGTGGCCCGTCGTGGTGCTGCTGTTAATCTCTTCGCTGCTGGCCGTAGCCTATGTTTGGCGCTTTGTCGAAGTCGCCTATTTTCGCCCGCCCCCCGAAGGATCTTCGTCTGCGGAAGCTCCGCTCACAATGCAGATATCCCTCTGGCTGCTCTTAGGCACAACACTGTACTTTGGCGTGCAGACAGATCTGACGGCGGGAATTGCCCAACGCGCGGCCCTGTGGCTGCTGGGAGGCGGACAATGAGCGGCGATACAGCCATCGCAACAGCGGTCCTGCTTCCAGCCTTTGGTGCCCTGATCATTGCGCTGCTGGGGCATTTGCCCAACGTTCGTGACGCCGCGATGATCGGCGTCGCTATCGTCACGTTTGGCATCGTCTATACGCTCTACCCCCAGGTGCAGTCGGGCGCCCAACCCACGCTGCATTTACTGGAGATACTGCCCGGCCTCGACCTGGTTTTCCAAGTAGAACCGCTCGGTATGCTCTTCGCGCTAATCGCCTCCGGCCTATGGATCCTAACATCGCTCTACGCCATCGGCTATATGCGAGGACACCACGAGGAAAATCAAACGCGCTTTTTCGCTTTTTTTGCCGTGGCCATTTCCGCAGCTCTGGCGGCGGCTTTTTCCGGCAATATGCTGACGCTGTTCTTCTGTTACGAAGTGCTGACACTATCTACCTATCCGCTGGTCACACACCACCGCACGCCTGAAGCGCTGCGCGCGGGCCGTATTTACATGGGCATTCTGCTCTCGACCTCTATTGGCCTGCTGCTGTTTGGCGTGCTGCTGACCTATCACGTAGCCGGCACGCTGAGCTTTATGCCCGGCGGTATTCTAGCGGGTAAAGCCACGCCGCTCATGACCGGCATCCTGCTCTTTCTCTACGCCTATGGTACGGGCAAAGCTGCGCTGATGCCGATTCACCGCTGGCTGCCCAATGCCATGGTCGCGCCCACGCCCGTCAGTGCTCTACTACACGCCGTAGCGGTAGTAAAGACCGGCGTGTTCACCATCGTCAAAGTGGTTGTCTATATCTTTGGTGTTGAACATCTCAGCAGCACCGGATTTCACATCTATCTGGCCTATATCGCAGCGCTAACTATTGTTCTTTCGTCGCTCGTCGCGATGACGCAGGACAACCTCAAAGCCCGACTCGCCTATTCAACTATCAGCCAGTTAGCCTATATCGTGCTGGGAGCCGCTTTGGCCAATGCCCACGGCGTCATCGGAGCCGGTCTGCACATCGCGATGCATGCCTTCGGCAAGATCACCCTATTTTTCTGCGCCGGCGCGATTATGGTCGCCCTGCATAAAACAGAAATCAGCGATATGCGCGGTATCGGGCGACAGATGCCTTTCACCATGGCCGCGTTTATCATTGGCTCGCTGAGCATTATTGGCGTGCCCCCGCTGGGGGGATCGTGGAGTAAGTGGTATTTAGCGCTGGGAGCGGCCGATACCGGCCATCTGATCTTGGTCGGCGTCCTCATGCTCTCGTCGCTGCTCAATATTGCCTATCTCCTCCCCATTCCAGCCCGCGCGTTTTTTAGCGAGCCCACGCACGACGACGGCCACCACGGAGCGGGACTGCACGAAGCCCCGCTGCTGTGTCTGATACCGCTCTGCCTAACGGCACTGGGCTGCGTGCTGCTGTTTTTCTTTGCCGAGCCCCTCTACCAACTCATCGCGCCCATCGTAGCACACTGAGGTAGACATGTCCGAGGAAACGCGAAACGAGCGCTGGCTCGACCAGGCCGCCAATCAAACAAAGCTTTTTTACGCACTAGGAGCACTCTGCATACTGCTCTTTGTCGCAGATTTTATCGTGCATCGCCACGCCCATTTTGAAGTCGAAGGAGTGTACGGATTCTACCCGGTGTTCGGCTTTGCCGCATATGCCCTTATCGTCGGTGCGGGCTGGATTTGGCGTCGCGTCGTGCTGCGCCGAGAGGACTATTACGATGCTTGAGTTCCCACCCGGCACCCTCCTAGCGGTTGGCGCATTACTGCTCATCGTCACCAAAGATCGCCTGCAGGGAGTCCTTTCTCTGCTACTGCCCGTTGTTAGCTTTATCCACCTGCTGCAGTTTGAAGTTGGAACACAGGTAACGCTCAGCCTTTTTTCCTACGAATTAACGCCCGTTCGCATCGACCGGCTAGCGCTTGTATGGGGCTATATTTTTCACTTGGCGGCCTTTCTCAGCGCGCTCTACGCCCTACACGTGCGCGATGCGCTGCAGCACGTCAGTGGAGCGATTTATGCAGGTACGGCGATCGGAGCCGTCTTCGCCGGCGACCTTATAACGCTCTTCGTGTACTGGGAGCTGACAGCGATATCCTCGGTTTTTTTAGTATGGGCGAGCCGCACAGAGGCCAGCTATCGCTCCGGCATTCGCTACCTAATAATTCAAGTAGGCTCAGGTGTCATCCTGCTGTCCGGCGTGCTGCTACATCTGCGCGACACGGGCTCTATCGCCTTCGACCATTTGGGTATCGGCTCCACGGCTTCGCTGCTAATTCTGCTCTCGTTTGGCATGAAGTGCGCGTTTCCCTTTCTCCATAACTGGCTGCAGGATGCCTATCCACAGGCCACCCCCACCGGTACGGTCTTTCTCAGCGCGTTTACCACCAAGCTAGCCGTCTACGCGCTAGCGCGCGGTTTTGCCGGAACGGAAATCCTCGTCTACATAGGCGCAGCGATGACGGCTTTCCCCGTATTCTTCGCCGTGATTGAGAACGACCTGCGGCGCGTGTTGGCCTATAGCCTTAACAACCAGCTTGGTTTTATGGTCGTGGGCGTGGGCGTGGGCAGCGAATTGGCGCTCAACGGAACCGCTTCGCACGCTTTTGCCCACATTCTTTACAAGGCCCTGCTCTTTATGGCTATGGGGGCGGTGATGACGCGCGTCGGATCGGCCAAAGCCTCCGATTTGGGGGCCCTGTACAAGTCAATGCCCTATACGACGTTTTTCTGCATTATTGGCGCAGCGGCTATTTCCGCCTTCCCCCTCTTCAGCGGTTTTGTCACCAAATCGCTGACGATGTCGGCCGTGGCGGAAAACCACTACACGGCCGTGTGGTTTATCATGCTCTTTGCCTCGGCCGGCGTATTGCACCACTCCGGCATCAAGATTCCCTACTACGGCTTTTTTGGTCACGATCGCGGACTGCGCTGTAAAGAGGCGCCGCTCAACATGCTCGTAGCCATGGGCATCACAGCCTTCCTGTGCGTCGCCATCGGCGTTTTTCCAGAGGCGCTCTACTCCATCCTGCCCTACGCGGTCGACTATCAGCCCTATACTACTGAGCACGTCCTTACGCAGTTACAGCTGCTGTTTTTTGCGCTGCTCTCATTTGCCATTCTCGCCCGGAACCACTTGGAACCACCCGAGGTCCCCTCGACCATTCTCGACAGCGATTGGCTATACAGGCGCATGCTTCCGAGCTTTTTGCGTCCAACCGGCCGCGGGCTGCTTGCGCTGCGCGATGGCCTCGTCATCACCGGCAAAAGTATAGTCGCAGGCCTGGTGCAGAGCGTAGCCAGACACCACGCACAGAATGGCCTGTTTTCTCGCACCTGGATGACCAGCAGCAGCGTGCTTTTAGTGCTAATTTTTCTGGGATTGTACGTCGTTTTTTACGCGTAGGAATTGCGAGGCGAATGCCCCTCTTATAGAAACCCAGCTAGTCCGAGTGCAACCACGACGAGACCGTGGTTAATTTGTCCGTTTTCAATCAGTGCGCGAATCTCACTAGGCTCGATCTCGACCACATCAATATCCTCTCCCGGATCGAGCATTTGCCCGCCGGTCCGATGCGCTCCACGTGCCAAAAAGCTAAAGCACCAATTATCCTGCAGCGCGGGATTGGGCGCGACCTTGCCCAGAGGCACGATCTCCTCTGCGCTATAGCCCGTTTCCTCAAGCAGTTCCCGCTCCGCGGCAACGGCGGGCTCTTCTCCCGTTTCAATAACGCCACCCGGAATTTCTAGCCCCGTTTCTTGTGTACCGTGGCGATACTGGCGGACCGCAACGAGACGGCCCTCCGCAGTCACCGCGACGACATTGACCCAGTGGTTCATTTCCATGACAATAAAGTCGTGCTCTGCCCCCGTGCGCGGCGATACCGAGCGATCTTCACGCACGCGAAAAAAACGGAAATCAGCTCGCTGTCGGCTGCCTATCTTTTTCCAGTGATCAACCATTAACCCGTCGTCCTCATGCCCGCAGCAACGCTTTGAATGCTCTGGCGCAGCAACGCGCGCAGGGCTTCGTTCGGTTCACCCTCACCCGCCTGTAAGCGACGCAGAAAGGCGATTTGGATCATGTTGAGTGGATCGACGTACGGATCGCGCTCGGCAATGGATCGCTGTAACCAAGGAACGCCATCAAGCAGGTTTTCACGGCCAGTCATTTCGCGCAGCATCGCGCAGGTCAGCTCGTACTCTTCGTCGAGTTTTTTCCAAATGGCCTGCCCCTGTTCACGATCCGGCATCAAGTCGGTATAGCGATGCGCCATATGAAGATCGGCCTTGGCCAAGGCCAATTCAGCATTGTCCACTGTGCCGCGAAAAAAGCTCCACTCGTCATACATACACTGCAGCTGTTGCCAGCCACAGCCCCCTTCTTCAGCGCAGGCGCTCAGCGCACTGCCCATGCCGTACCAGGCCGGGATCAGCGCCCGGCTCTGCGTCCAGGCAAAAACCCAGGGAATCGCGCGCAGGCTTTCCAGTGTAGCCGGTCCGGTCCGACGACGCGCCGGACGCGAGCCAATCGGTAAATCTTCGATAACAGATATCGGCGTAGCCGAGCGAAAGTAGTCGACAAAGCCGGGCATCTCGACTAGGTCGCGGTAGCTGCGATAGGCCAGTTCGCCCAATCGATCAGCCAGTTCGATCCATTCGGCAACAGGCTCTTGTTCAGCCTGCGCCTCAACTAGGAAGGTAGCCGATGTGATTTGTTCCAAATGCCGGAACGCGATATGGGCGTCGTCATAGCGAGCGGCCAGCACCTCGCCCTGCTCGGTCATGCGAATGGCCCCGCCAACGGTATGCGGAGGAAGAGACAAGATGCTACGTGCCGCCGGTCCACCACCGCGCCCCAGCGACCCGCCGCGACCATGAAAAAAGACCACCTGAACATCGCTAGCTTCACCGATAGCATGCAGAGCGACCTGGGCCTGGTACTGTCCCCAACAGGCGGCCAGATATCCCCCGTCCTTTGTGCTGTCGGAATAGCCAATCATAACGGTCTGGACGGCACCCGTCGCACGCACGCGATCGGCATAGGCGGGGCATGCCAGGAGCTGTTCAAGCACCTCGCCGCCGCGCTGTAGATCATCTATGGTCTCGAAGAGCGGCACAATACCAACGCTGCCCACGCCCAGCGTTTCACTGCCGACTTCGCGCGCCGACCAGTGCAGCAGCCACAGGACTTCAAGCACATCGCTGGGATGGTGCGTCATGCTAATTACGTGCCCGCCGAACACCTCGCTGCCATGTAGGTGGACCGTGCGCGTAAGTAAACGAAACAGCGCTAGCGCTTCCCGCGTCTGATCCGATAGATCGGCATCTTCGAGTGGATCAAAGTGGCCCAGAGTATCCGATAGTACGGCCTGCCGCTCCGCTTCCGAAAGGGACAGATAATCGGCACTGCACCCGGCCTTGCTCAGCAGTTCAGCCACTACCTGCTCGTACACGCTAGAATCTTGGCGCACGTCTAAGCGAGCCATGTGAAAACCGAAGATACGGATCCGGCACAGCCAGTCTTGAACGGCCGTCGAGGCGACCTGTCCCGCCCCGTGGGCGACCAAGCTGCTGTGAATACACTGCAGATCGCGCGCCAATTCCTCTGCCCGCAAATAGGCCCCAGAGGGGGCGCTATCCGCTCCAACGGCCGCTAAACTTTGCTGCAATCTCCACTGCACCACGCGCAGCATGCGGCGATACACTTCATAGGGCGAGATGCGCTCTAATCGCGAAGCCAGCTGCGGCCACTGTTCGAGCGCGTCGGCTAAGGCCCGTTCGACATCGGGGCTAACCTTAGCCCAGTGCGTCGACATACTGAGCAGGCGATATGTGCCCTTACACTCTTCAATATGCGCCTCTAAAGCGGCGCGGCGCAGCGTAGCTAACGTCTGCTCGGTTATATCGCTGGTAACGAAGGGGTTGCCGTCGCGATCCCCACCGATCCAGCTGCCGAAATGCAAAAAGCGGGGCTGGTTGAATGAGGTGCCGGGATAGTAGCGCTCGAGTCCTTCTTCGAGTTCCCGGTACAACCGCGGCACCACATCCCACAGCGTACTCATGACAAAGAGCGAGCGCTCCACCTCTTCCAATACGGTTGGGCGCTCCGGACGGTGTGAATCGGTCTGCCACAGCGACGTGAGTTCTCCTAACACGCGCCCCTCGATCTCGGCTTCCTCGCGCGGCAACAGATCCACATTAGCCAGATCGACCAGTGCCTCCTGCAGCTTGCGCATACTCTGGCGCAGCGTGCGACGTTTGGCTTCGGTCGGATGCGCGGTGAATACGGGTTCGATGTCCAGCTGATCGAGAAAGAGCTGAATCTGCGCCGCATCACACCCTTCATCGCTCAATTTTTTAAGGGCAGCGCCAATGGACTCAGGACGGGGCTCCTGGCCGCTGCGCGCCTCGCGGTCACGCAGCACGCGGACCCGATGGCGGTCTTCGACCATGTTAATCAAATCGAAGAGAATTCCGATCGCGCGCAAAACGACGCTGGCATCCTCGTCGCTGAGTTGGTCAATGAGTTCGTTTAACTCCCGCTCAGCGCGCACGTCATCCCGACGGCGCGCCCGGGCCAATTCAATAACGTGTTCGACCAGCTCGGTTTTATGCACACCGACCTGTTCCTGCAGCACCTTATATAGATCGCCGGTCAGTCGGCGCACTTCTCCAACGAGTGTGTGAGGACTTGCCATGGTAAGCCGTTTAGTTGGGATTATAATCCGATGTTTTTCTGAATTTCTGCGGCAATTTCTTCGGGTTCTGCGCCGATATCGACGGCCAGCGCATCGCGCGGCTCCTCTAGCGTCTGAAACTGGCTTTCCAGGAGACTCGGGGGCATGTAGTGGTTCGTTCGCTTAGCTAGGCGCGCACTGATCAGCTCGCGGCTGCCTTTTAGGTGCACTACGCGCACTTCTTGGCGCTCGGCAACAAGGATCTGCCGATAGCTCTCCTTGAGCGCAGAACAGGCTAAGATGGCTCCGCTATCGCCCGCCAACCACGTCTCAATGTGGTCAGCAAGAGCGCGCAGCCACGGCCAGCGATCCTCGTCTTCGAGCGGAATGCCCTGTGCCATCTTGTCGACGTTTTCACTGGGATGAAAATCATCGGCATCGTGATAAGCCCACCCCAGCCGCTCGGCCAGCAGCGCGCCCACGGTAGACTTTCCCGATCCCGTCACCCCCATTAACACAATAACTCTGCATGCTCTTTTGACCATACTCTAAATCTTTCTCTTTTCTTCAGAGAACATATCGATGCCGATGCCCCCGTTCAAGGGGTGGCCTTTGTTTCCCACCCGCGTTGGCGACCGTACGCAAAGAGACCCCGGTACTACCGAGGTCTCTTTTTCCTGCGCAACGCGCCCGATTTATTTAGCCCAGCGTCGGTACGTCGACCCAACCACCCGAAGCGCTCGATGCATAACAGGCTTCTATGATAGCAACCGCATCAGCGGCACACTGTAGATCGTCGTTGAGCTCTTCCCGGCTAATTTCCCCCCGTATCGAAGCGAGTAGACGCTCGACGCGCGTCGGACGCGGCTCGGCTTCTTCGACCGGCTGGGGATCCTTGCCCGGCGCGGCAATGACATAGCCCAGCTGTGGATGATTAAATAGCGTGCCGTCCTTGCCCGTGACCTCGAGGCCACCGATGCCTCCCGTCTGCACCCAGGAAGCTTCGACCGTGCCGAGGACTCCGTTGGCAAAGCGGAACAGCGCGATACCGTGATCGTCGACCGTGCTATAGATGCCCGATGCATTGCCGATCGAGGCACATACACTGTCGACTTGCCCAATAAACGAGCGCAGCAGGTGCACGGCGTGAGCCCCCATGTCCATAAAGGCGCCCCCTCCAGCTAGGTCCGGATTGCTGAACCATGCCAAGTCTTCCGAGTCGAACCAGCGCCCATAAGCCGCGTGGTGGGCATTGCGAAAACGCGCGTGGGTTATCTCCCCCAAACCGCCGCTATCGATAACGCGTTTTACACCCTGCATTACGCCAGCAAACGGCTGAAAATAGCCCATGTGGACAATGGTATCGTGCTGCTGAATTAGCGCTAGCGCATCGGCCGCATCGGCCGCACTCGTCGTAAAGGGCTTTTCGCAAAAGATCGGCTTACCGACAGGAATAGCGGCCTGCAACAGGGGCAGATGGCGCGTGTTTTCAGCGCAGATAATAAAACCATCGACATCGTCTCTCGACACAACCGCCGCTAAGTCGTTGTTAAATTCGGCTCCGTATTCTTCGGCGTAGCGCTTGCCGCGATCGGCCACATCGTCCCATAGAGCTACCAGCGAGCAATCGTCTCGCTCCGAAATCTCCTGCAAAAAACCGCGCGTATGGATATGCGCGGCAGAAAGCAATGCTATGTTCGTCAACGCTCGTTTCCTTTCTTTTAACGATTTTCCGGCGCGTTAGCGATATGCGTCCCACGCACAGTACTGTCTTCTATATATTCATCAGCCGGTGCCGCAGCAACTGCATCACACCGGCCGCATCCACTTCAACTGCACAGTTCACCGACAGAGCACCCGCATCCTCTTCTTCCAATAACGCTATATGGCCCGCTTGGGTGCCTTCCGCTTTCACGTTAACATGGAGCGTACGCGTTTGGAATAGCGAGGGCTCTATCAGCAGCGCCAACACGGCTGGATCGTGCAGGTGCAATCCATCCAGCCCGTTACTTTCCCGTCCGTATTCGATGACTCGCCGCGTCGCCGCGTCGAAAAAATCACTCCATGTATCGCTGCACTGGCTCTGCCCCGCGGCAATATCGGCTGCGGTGAGCAGTAGCTGGTGCGTCACGTCGAGCGGTACCAGCGTCAAATTAACCTGCGCTTGCAGTAGTTCGATCAGCGCGTGGGGATCGGCGTGAATATTATACTCGCTGTGCGGCGTTATATTGCCCCCGCACCACAGCGCTCCTCCCATCGCCACCACGCGGCGGGCGCTGTTGAGTATGCCCGGCGCTCGCCGCTCGGCCAGCGCTAAATTGGTTAACGGTCCGGTCGCAACGATCACCAATTCACCCGGGCGCATCCGAATTTCATCTATGAGATATTCGACGGCACTTCCCGCCGGGACGGTGCGCGGTTCGGCCAGTTCGGCGTAGCCCAAGCCACTGTTGCCGTGCACGGACGTAGCATCGACAGCTGCTCGTCTGAGAGGTTGAGCGGCTCCGACAAAGACCGGCACATCGTCGCGATCGAATAACTCTAATACCTGCAGTGCGTTGCGCGTTCCCTGGTCTTGCGCAACGTTACCAGCGACAACGGTGATCCCCGCCAGTTCCAACTCAGGCGAATGCAGCGCTAGCGCCACCGCCAGCGCGTCGTCCACTCCCATATCGGCATCGAGTACAATAGGCTGCATAGTCCTCCGTTAGCTGCGATCTTCTGCGCGGTCTTGCGACAGATAGCCCACCGCGCGCTCTGCGCCTTCGATATCCACCCAGCGCCACTGGTTGTCCGACATGCCGTAGTAGATACCAAAGCGAAGTTCCGGATCGGCGTCGATACAGCATCGCGTCAGTTCGGCAATATCGCGCTGACTGCACCAAACGTCGCCTCGACCGTTGCGCGGGGCATCTTCCCCCGTCACCCATCCTATGCGGATGCACAAACTCGACATGCCGTGGCTATGGCCGTAAACGCGCGCGAGTGATTCCGCCCAGACTTTGCTCGCAGCGTAAAGGTTGCGCGGCTGTCCGGGCGTCGCGACAGAAACCGGTGGAAAATCTTCGGGCACGTCGTCGTAGCGTCCCTCGACGACGGCGCGATAGGGCTCCGCTTCGCAGTCCCCCGTCGAAACCTGTATGGTGCTGGCAGCAACGACGCGCTGCACTCCCGCTTCACGGCTGGCCTCAAATACGTTATAGGCGCCGATTAAATTGTTGTCGCGCAAACTCTCCCAGCTCTGCCCCGACGGATCGGCCGCCATATGGACTACGACATCCATACCGTCAACAGCTCGGCGCACCGACTCCATATCGGCGATATCGCACACGTGGTAATGCGCGTCCGGCAGATCGATAACGCGTCCATCAAAAACGCGTTCTGACAGATCGCGACGCCGTCCCAGCCCATAGAGCTCGTAGCGCTCTGGCCACTGCGCTAAATGCAGGTATATCGCGCTGCCAACTAGGCCCGAAATACCTGTTATAAGAACTTTTTTAGCCGTCATGTAATCTCCGCTGGCAGGAAAGTTAGCTGTCGGTTAAAGGTACGAGGCGCAGCGCATTTTCGCGAAAGATCTTTGCGCTGACCGCCTCGGGTAGGTCTATCTGTCGCAAAAACTGCTGTAGGTCATTGCCCGGCGCATCTCTGCCGTAGAGCAGCCGATCGGCATATTGCTCGAGAAAGCGCAGCGCGTGATCGGGATCTCGGCGCAGTGCGCCCAATCCCGACCCGGCCGAAAGATCGGCATACAGATTCTCGTACGTGTCTAGCAGGCGTATTACTTCACCGCCAGAAACAATGGGACCGCGCGGATAGGTTGCCGGTTCGCGCTCTGCGTCACCGCTTATATAGCGCCAAAAACCCGGAGCGTGACCGATAAAAACGGTATCTGGACAGGCCTGCAAAGCGCGTTCTAGTGGCCCCGGCATTCCACCGTACCAATATGGCTGATATACAGGCTTTCCATGCTCGTCGGGCAGGTACGGCACGTCGAGATGCAGCACGACGGGACAGGACAGCGAGCCTGCGGTGCGAAACAGCTCAATGCTGCGCGGGTCGTCTAGCAGCGTGCGATAGCTCCATTCGCCGCAGACACGCACCCCGTGCGTATGGTAGGCCGCGGCGAACAGATCGCTGGCGTTGCCTTCGGTCGGACAGGGGCAATAGCCAGCCACAAAACGCGTGGGAAAGAGGCTGCATCCAGCCAACACATCGCTCAGCGGCGAACCGGCATGCGTGCCGTCTTCGCGCAGGTTAAGCGGACTAAAGGCCCGGTGCGACGAGGGCACGTCTTCACCGGGTGGTATATACCAAGTCAGTATCCAAGCGCACTCAATGCCGAAGCGATCCATCTCATCGACTACGGCGGCCGCATCTAACCCGTGGTAATTTACGTGCATGTGTGAATCAATGACCGACATCGTCTCACTCCTTTTTCGGTCCCGCGCTACTCTTTTTCAGCGTTTCCGGCACCAAGAGCGCGAGAATGGAGGCCCCCAACAGGCCAACTCCTGTAATCCCCAGCGGCGCGACCACTAAACCGAGTGCCTCGGCAATCGATCCGATCACGACGGGACTAGACGCACTGCCGGCATCGCCGATAAAACGCCATAGGCCGAGAAACTCTCCCCGCGCGCGCTCCGGAGCCAAGTCCGCCCCCAGCGTCATCATCGTTCCCGACCCCAACCCGTTGCCCAAACCAATAAATATCGCAACTAGCTGCAGCCCCCAAAACGTTTCCACGCTAGGAATAAGCGCCATACCAATCGCCTGCAGCGCGAAGCTCGGCACGTAGGCAAATTTACGCCCCCAGCTGTCCATGATGAGCCCGGCTGGATAAAACATCAGCATATCGACAGCGGACGAAACGCTGATAATCAACCCGACCGAGCGCACGTCTAATCCCAGGATATCAGCCGCATAGAGGGGAATGATAATATGCCGTGCAGAGCGAATCAGCTGCGCGCAAAGCTGCCCGGATCCAGCCGTCAGCAGGGGGCCACGATGCGCGGTAAACACGGCCCAGAGCGAACCGTGCTCTAGGCGCTCAAGGCCCTGCGATGGCCGATCGGAGCGCACCCATATCAATACAGCTACTGCGCCGACGATGCTGAGCAGCGCAAAAAAGAGAAAGGCGGCGCGCAACCCAAACTGAGCGCCGACGAGTCCTCCTATAGCAGGGCCGACAAAGGCCCCGATCCGGCCGATCCCCCCCATGACGGCAATTGACCGCCCGCGGCGTTCAACGCGAACTAGATCGGCGATATAAGCGTGTCGCGAAATGCCCCAGAGCGCAGCTCCAGCCCCAGAGAGGACTCTAAAAAAAACGACCCAAAACAGATCCTCGACCCAAAACAGCGCCAAGGCACCGACGATACTACTACTCGCCCCCAGCAGCATCGATGCCTTGTGTCCAAGGCGGCGAATCAGCACGCCTGCTGGCACGTCGCTCAGCAGTGTGCCGGCACTCTCGGCGGCCAGCACCAAACCCACTAGGCCATACGACGCATCGTACGAGCGGACGTAGAGCGGCATAATGGGCAGGAGAATACCGCGACTAACGGCAAGGATGAGCGCAGGTAGGTAGACCGCTAGCAGCAGATGCCGCGCACCGTCCTCATCGTTAGCCAAGCGACCCCCTCCTCCCCAACGCAATCCCACAACGTGCGGTGTGCACGCTATATCTGCAGTTCAGCCACTTCGTCGGCCGTCAGCAACTCGTGGCCGGCCTCCGCGTTGGCGCGCGCCTGCTCCGGCGATTTTGCTCCCGGAATAGCGATCGGTGCAGCCGAATGCGAGATCACATAACGCAGCGCGGCGCGCACCATGTCGGGCCCAGGATCGACAACCTGCTGCAGCCGTTCGACCTGTCCCAGCAACCGTTCATACTGTGCGCGATCTGCGCCCCCTTCGTTGTAGCCCGAGCGCACGGCATCGTCAAAGGTGCTGTCGCGGCGGTAGCGCCCCGACAGCAGCCCCTTGGCCAACGGACCGCGCACCATGACCGCAATTTGCTGTGCTTCGCAGTAGGGCAGAAAATCCGCTTCCGGCTGTCGGTTGAGCAATGAATAATCGACCTGAACAACCGAACACTGACCGTCGCGATTAAAGCGCATTAACACATCGAGGCTGTTGGTCGATATCCCATAGGCGCGCAGCCGTCCCTCCTCGACGAGGGCAGCAAATCCATCCAGATATACGGCGGGATCCTCGATATCGCCCTCGTGGCAGAGCAGGACATCGTGCCAGTCTGTGCGCAGGCGGTGCAGCGAAGCATGGGCGCATAGGCGTATCATATCGACCGTAGTCTTGGGCACGCCCTGTCCCGTGCGCTTGCCCCAGTTTCCGATCTTACTCACCAATATGACCTGGTGCCTAACCCCGGCCAGCGCTCGGCCCAGCCGCTCTTCCGAAAGCCCATTGGGCAACCCATACGACTCGGCCGTGTCAAAGAGATTTACGCCGCTATCCAGCGCCTGATGCACCGTTGCAAAAGCAGTCGCATCGTCCACTTGCCCCCACTGATTGCCAATATTCCAGGTGCCAAGGCCAATAGCCGAGACCTGCCAATTCGTCTTGCCGAATGCTCTATAGATCACAGGTAATTCTCGCTTAGACCATCGGCGTGGCGCGCTGCGTAAGCTGAATGGCAAAGCCCCAGGGATCGCGCAGCATCGCCAACGTATCACCGGCTGGCGTTGGTCCAGGGCC
This sequence comes from Gemmatimonadota bacterium, assembly GCA_038119905.1. Lineage (GTDB taxonomy): Bacteria > Latescibacterota > UBA2968 > UBA8231 > UBA8231. Next base: position 60,677 of record JAYOKQ010000005.1, read on the forward strand.
GCCCACTAGTTGCGCACCGGCTTCTTCCAGACGGGCGATCGTTCCATCCATATCCTCAACGGCAAAGGCCATGTGCAATACCTGGGGATCCTGCGCGGCATAGTCTGGAATTAGTTCAGGGGGATTGTTGTAGAGTTCGATCACCACTCGGCCGGTTGAATCGGCTAAAAAATGCATAAAGGCGGGGCCCTCGCTGCTGCGCACAACCTTCATTTGCAAGTGGTCGACATACCACTGAGCAACTGCGACTGGGTCCTGTACGTTGATAGCAAAATGTTCGAATATCATACTCTTTTCTCCCTTTATATGACGTGTTTAAATGCGCCCGGACAGCCGCACAGCAAGCCGTGCAATCGGATCATTGATCGCGCCGTTTCTTGCCCTTGTGCAGCGCGCTCTTATTATATGTATTACCACAAAACAACACCAATGCGAAAACCCATGTCCACTATAATTGACGATATTTTGCTGCGCTTCGACCAGCGTGGCCACCTAGCCTATGGCGAGTCTGTAACCCAGCTTGAACACGCCCTGCAAACGGCGGCCCTAGCCGAAAGTGAACGCGCACCAGCAACGCTTGTCGCCGCTGCTCTACTTCACGATTTCGGCCACCTGTTACACGCCGAAGAGGCAGCTGAAAAGGGCATTGACGCCCGCCACGAAGAAAGCGGGGCCGTCTACCTACGCCCTTATTTTCAACCGTCCGTCATCGAACCTGGACGTCTGCACGTAGCCGCAAAACGCTACCTGTGCGCCGTTGATCCGACCTATTTAAAAGGACTGTCTGAAGCCTCCGTGCGCAGTCTCGCTCTGCAGGGCGGGCCCTATACCCAAGACGAGGCGACCGCTTTCGCGGGTCTCCCCCATTGGGATGAGGCAGTGCGTCTACGCCGGTGGGACGACGACGGCAAGATACCCGACCTGGTCATTCCCCCCATCGAACACTTCGTCCCCGCGCTCAAGGCTGGCCTGCTGTGAAGGTGGCGGTGCTGCTGTCTGGTGGCGTCGACAGTTCCCTCGCGCTGCATCTACTTTCCCAGCAACCCGGTTTCGAACTGAGCGCCTTTTACCTGAAGATTTGGCTGGAAGACGAGCTGGCATTTCTCGGCGACTGTCCGTGGGAAGAGGATCTGCGCTACGCGCGTGCCGTGTGCCAACAGCTCGACGTGCCGTTAGAGGTCGTGCCGCTGCAAACGGAGTACCGCGAACGCATCGTCGAACACGCCCTGGCCGAACTGCGCGCCGGCCGCACACCCAGCCCCGATATCTTCTGCAACGAACGCATAAAATTTGGCACCTTTATCGAACGCTTAGGCGGTGAGTACGACAAAATTGCTTCGGGACACTACGCGCAGATTGAAGAGCACGACGGCCTCTTTTATCTGCTGCGCGCACCCGATCCAGTGAAAGACCAGACCTACTTCCTATCCAATCTGCACCAAGACCAGCTAGCGCGCCTGTCCTTCCCCATAGGACACCTACAAAAAAGCCAGGTGCGCTCTCTAGCTGACGAGCTGTCCATTCCCGCCAAAGACCGCAAAGACAGCCAGGGCATTTGCTTTTTAGGCAAGATCAACTACCGCGACTTTGTCGCCTTTCATTTAGGAGAGCAGCGCGGCAATATTGTCGAACGGGAGAGCGGCAAAAAAATGGGCGAGCACCGTGGATACTGGTTTCACACCATAGGACAGCGCCACGGATTGGGACTGGGCGGCGGGCCCTGGTACGTCGTCGACAAAGACCCCGACAGCAACACGGTATTCATCTCACACCACGACCAGCGCGACCAGCGCCTGCGCAGCCGGCTAACCGTGCAGCACATCAACTGGATTGGCGCTACTCCCGTCCATTCCACCCTTCTGGTCAAACTGCGCCACGGTCCCCAGCTAACGCCCTGCCACATAACGCTAGATGGGTCGGGGACGGCGCAGCTACAGCTGCAGGATGCCGACCCCGGCATTGCTCCCGGACAGCACGCCGTATTCTACGAGGACGAACGGTGCCTAGGGGGCGGCATCATAGACTAGGCCATCGTCTCGAGCATCTGCTCCGTAACGGCATAGCGCAGCTCCTCGCCCTGCTCCCAGCGCTCAAACTCGGCCAGCACGTAATCGGCCATGCGCACCACTTCATCGTTAAGCGATCCGGCGATATGCGAGCTTAACTGCACGTTCGGCAACACGTAGAGTGGAGATTCCTTGACGGGCGGTTCCGGCAGCGTCACGTCGAGTAGCGCCGTCAAATCCGGACGCTCCCTCAGCACGTTGATGAGATCGGTTTCGACGACCTGTGCTCCGCGCCCCGTATTAATGAACGTCGCGTTCGCGCGCAGCGTCGAAAAGAGCGGACCATCGAGCAGCCCGACCGTAGCGGGTATATTGGGCAGATGGTTGCTCACGACATAGGCGCGGGCAAATAGATCCGGCAGGGACACCATCTCAACGCCAAGATCTGCAGCCGTCTGCGCATCGAGATAGGGATCGTGGCCAATCACGTGCAGATCGAACGGTCGCAGCAGCTGACACAGCGTCCGCCCAATCATACCGATGCCGATTAACCCAACCGTCTCGCCAAACACACCGGCCCCGCGAAACGCCGTCCCTGCATGGCGCACTTCGGGGTCGCGGCAGGCGCGCGCGTTGCGAAAGTAGCCTTTGCAGGAGAGCAGGATCTGCGACAGCGTAAACTCGGCCACCGGAACGGCGTTGGCCGCCCAGGCGCTAACGACCGCAATATCGCGCTGCAGAAAGGGCCTAGCGAAGGCCTGCACCGAACCGGCCGCATAGAATACGGCGCGCAGGGACGGCAGCGCCCGCAGGTGTTCTCCATCGAGGGGCGGCATACCCCAGGTAGAAAATGCCACTTCTACATCGCGCAAGTTGTCGACGTGCTCGGCCCAGTTCGCTCGACCTACAACGTGTGGATAGAGATCGACTTTTGCGCGCAGATTGTCGCTGCGGCCCTGGGCATATACCCGTTCAATCGACGCGACCGCATCGGAGAGAAAGACGGCTTTTTTCATACGGTGTACTTCCAATCTTTTACATCGCTTAACGCGCGGTGCCATAGTCACTCATAGCGCGCCGCGCCTACAACACTCGGAATGATAAAAAAACTGCCATCGCCAATCCTTTGTCCAGACATTCATCAAAAGCTCGGGCAGCACAGGTTGCTACATGGACGCTGCTTCCTCTGCACGTTAGTTTATTGGCTTCCAACGGGAGACCTGAGCTTATGATACGTCTAGGAGTGATTGGATACGGCAACCGCATACACGGTATGATTGATCGCAACTTTCGTGCGGTCGACCCCGATCTTCGCGTCACGGCCGTCGTTGATCCCGACGAAGAGGGCGTGCGCCAGCGTTTAGCCCCCTGCGACAGGGAGGCCACCTTTTACAAGGACGTGCCCTCTCTGCTGCGCCAGAGCCGCATTGATGCCCTGGCCATAGGCACGCGATGCAACCTGCACACGCGCTACGCCATACAAGCCGCTGCCGGAGACCTACCTCTTTTCCTCGAAAAACCAGTCGCCGTCGACCTGCGTCAAGCCGCCGCGCTCGAACGAGCGTTTGCCCAGACGCGCTGTCCGGTCGTCGTTAGCTTTCCCCTGCGCGTCTCACCGCTGTGCCAGCTAGCCCGCCAGTACGTCACGGATGGAGCCATTGGTGCGCCAGTCCACATCGCCGCTACCAACTACGTGCCCTACGGAACGGTCTACTGGGAGGCCCCCTACCGAGACTACGCGGTGACGGGCGGGCTGTTCTTGCAAAAAGCCACCCACGACTTGGATTATCTGATGTATCTGATGGGTGAACCCATTGTGCGCATTGCCGCTATGGCCACGCGGGGACGCGTCTTTGGCGGCACAAAAAAAGCCGATCTATTTTGCTCGCAGTGCGACGAACAGCGCACCTGCCGAGAGAGTCCATTCAGCCGAAAGCGCAACGGCACTTCGGGATCGCAGAACGACCACCGCTGCGTCTTCGGCAGCGACTGCGGGCGCGCCGAAGACGGCACGCTGAACGAGGACTGCTCGTCGACGCTGCTTGAATTTGCGTCCGGAGCACACGGCGTCTATACCCAGGTTTTTTACGCGCGCCGCGATGCGGGCCGACGGGGCGCTATTATCAGTGGCTACGATGGAACGGTCGACTTCGACTGGTTCCGCGGCGATTTACACCGCGTGCGCCACCACGCCCCGTTCAGTGCCACCGAAAAGGCCAGCGGCGAAGCGAGTCATTTCGGTGGTGACATTGAACTAGCGCGCGATTTCTGCGATCTCATAGAGGGCCATATACAGGTCTCACGCACGCCCATCGAGACGGGTATCCAGAGCGCCTATGCCTGTCTAGCCGCGCGCGAATCGGCCCTAAAGAACCGCTACGTCACCGTGCGTCAGGTCAGCTTCTAACAGGAGCAACACATGCAGAACACACCGCAAACAGCGCGCGCACTTCGCCCAGACCAGCTCGACGAGTTCCGCAGTCGCGGCTTCGTGCGCATCGGCGCACTCTTAGACGACGAAGCGATCGCAGAACTGCGCGCCGAGTATGACCGCGTTTTTGCCGAAGCGCGCCAGAGCAACCGCTTTCGCAATCTGGCCATATCCGACACCGACAGCGCAGAGGAAAAGCTGGATGCACCGGAACAGATGCTGCAGATCATGCAGGTCTGCGAGCGCAGTATGGCCTTTCGCCAGCTGCTTTACGACGCCCGCATTCTCGATATCGCCGAGGATTTGATCGGGCCGAATATCCAACTCTTTCACGATCAGGCCCTCTACAAGCCAGCCCAACACGGCGGCGCCGTCTTTTGGCATCAAGACAACGCCTACTGGCGCTGCCATCCGGCGAATCTCATCAGCTGCTGGCTGACCCTAGACGACGTTGACGTCGACAACGGCGCTATGCACCTGATTCCCGGATCGCATTTAAAGGGGTTGGAGGCTGAGCACGAACGCGCGCAGAACACCGGTGCACTGCTCGACATAAGCCAAAACATTGATGCCACCACGGCCGAGGTGATCGATCTACCCGCCGGCGGCGTCCTCTTCCACCACTGCCAAACGCTGCACTATACCCCTCCCAACCACACGGAGCGACAGCGGCGCGCTTTTGCCATTCACCTTATGAACCCCGGCACGCGCTCGGGGCATACGGGACAGGTGCTTGAAGTTTCCTATGCACGTCCCATGCTGCGCATGCGCTTTTAACGGCACACAGCCCAGTAGCAGCCACTCAATTTGACCACAAACTGTAAAAGGTACCCTCCATGCACGATGCGCGCTTCGACCAGTTAGCTTCCGTACTGATACACCACTCGACCGCCTTACAAGAAGGCGAAAAAATCCTCATTGAGACGTTTGACATCCCCGAGGAAATGGTCATAGCCCTCATACGCGCCGCTCGATCGGTCGGTGGCATCCCGGTCGTTTCCTACAAACGAACGCGAATTCAGCGCGAACTGCTGCGCGCAGCGCAGCGAGAAGGGATGGAGCTGATCGGCGACGTCGAGGCCCATCGCATGCGCCAGGTCGACGCCTATATCGGCCTGCGCGGCAGCGGTAACGTCGCCGAGATGTCCGACGTTGCCGCCGAGTCTATGCACCTTTATGAAACGCACTGGATGCGTCCGGTGCACTATCAGATACGCGTCCCGCAAACCAAATGGGTCGTTCTGCGCTGGCCGTCTTCGTCGATGGCCCAGCAAGCGCGCATGAGCACAGAGGCGTTCGAAGATTTTTACTTTGACGTCTGTACGCTCGACTACGGCAAGATGGCCGAAGCGCAGAAGCCGCTGGCCGAACTCATGCGGGCAACCGATCGCGTGCGCATAACCGGTCCTTCCACCGACCTGCGTTTTAGCATCGCCGACATTCCCGTGATTGAGTGCTCCGGCGAGTGCAACATTCCCGACGGCGAGTGCTTTACGGCCCCGGTCCGCGCATCGGTAGAGGGCGAGATCCGCTTTAATGCCAGCACGCTGTATCGCGGCACGATATTCGACCAGATCCACCTGCGCTTTAGCGAGGGAAAGATCGTCGAAGCACACAGCAACGACGACGAGCGCCTAAACGAAATCCTCGACGCCGATGAGGGCGCTCGCTACATAGGGGAATTCGCCATCGGTTTCAACCCCTATATCACCCACCCCATGCTGGATATTCTCTTTGATGAAAAGATCGCCGGTTCGTTTCACTTTACACCGGGCCAAGCCTACGAAAAAGCCGATAATGGCAATCGCTCGGCCATTCACTGGGATATGGTGATGATTCAAACGCCGGAATTTGGCGGAGGAGAGATCTACTTTGATGACGTTCTCGTGCGCCAAGACGGACGCTTTGTCCTGCCCGAGCTGGCGTCACTCAACCCGGATCAGCTCAAGTAACAAGGCCCAAAACCGTGCCGCCTAATCTGCTTTTTATTACCACCGATCACCAGCGCGCCGACACCCTCTTCATGCGCCAGTGTGGCATAGAGGTTACTCCGCGGCTCAATGCCTTAGCCCGGGAGGGCACGCAGTATACCCGCGCTTATACCACCTGCCCGCTCTGCGTCCCGGCGCGCACGGCCATGGCCACCGGCCTCTACCCGACGCGCAACGGCGTCGTCGTCAACGATTGGAAGGGCCGTTCGGCCGGCAATCACGTCCCCCTACACCAGCACTTGGCCAGAGCCGGCTACGACGTTGCCCACATCGGCGTGCACCACGTCCGCCTACAGCCCGAACTGACCGAGCGCGTGGCGTTTAGTCGGTTCATCAGCAACGACGACTACGCGCGCTGGATGAACGAGCAAGGACAGCGGGATACGGAAGATACATCGGCCTTTAAGCAGCCGGTGTGGGAACGCCAAGGCCCCAAACGTCAGCGGGTACACTATTCCAACGCAGCGGTGGGGCGCTGGCCGCTCGATGTCGAGCTCTTTATGGACTCCTTTTTTACCGACCGCGCCATCGATTTTTTGTCGATGCCCCGCGATCGCCCCTTGGCCCTCTTTGTCTGCCTGTGGGCCCCTCATCCCCCTCTGCGCTTACCTGCCCCCTATTTTGAGCTGTTCAACCCAGATCACATAGACCTGCCCGAAGGACTAGGCCAACCGGCACTGGGTGAACCGTCCAATCGCCGACAGGGCATCGCCGCTCAGTTGGCCGAAGGAATGGATGAATCGTCCTGGCGCAGAGCGTGGTCGGCCCATCTGGGCCTGACGCGTCTGGCCGACGATCTCATCGGCCGCCTGCTCGATGCGCTCGAGAAGGTCGGCATGGACGACGATACGCACGTGCTGTTCACTTCCGACCACGGCGACCACCTGGGCCAGCACGGCATGTATCAAAAAATGGAGCTCTACGAGCAGGCCCTGCGCATCCCCCTACTCGTGCGCGGCCCCGGCATCCGGGCTCAGCAGTCCGATGCACTGGTCTCCCATTTGGACCTTCTCCCAACTCTATTAGACTTGTCGGACGTAGCATCAGCGTACGACCTAGACGGCCGTTCCCTTGCGTTGCATTTAAAAGAGAGTGCACCGATCCCTCAGCGCACCCTCTTTGCCCAGTATTCAGGCAATCCCACGCTGGGCGATATTCGCCGCGGCGCGCTCACAGAGCGCTATAAATACGTGTTCGATCCAGACAGTCCACCCGAGCTATACGATCTGCGGGACGACCCCTTGGAAATGGCGAATATAGCCTCCGATCAGCCAGCCCTCTGCGCCGAACTCCACGCAGCCTGCGCAGCGTGGCATACCGCTCGCGGCGACTGGATCAACTACGCTTCCCAACCGATCGATAGCGACTAGGTCGGTTTTCTCTCGACGCGGTTCGACGCCGCGAGATTGGAACGAAGTACAATGCGCTACCAGTCCATTACTTTTACCAAAGTGGAACAAGCCGAACTGGTTTGGGCGGAAGACGACACCGCGCTAGCCGACGACGAAGTGTCGGGCCCCACGCTCTATTCCCTCATAAGCGCCGGCACCGAGCTAGCCGGCGCCTATTTGGGCAGTCGCTTCCCCGCCAACCCGGGCTATGCCGCCGTATTTCGCGTCGAAGAAGTCGGCGCGAACGTTGGCCATATCCAACCGGGCGACGTGCTATTTTGCATGGGCAAGCATCAGTCCCATCAGCGCGTGCGCGCCATCGACACGGTATCCGTCCCCGACGCTCTCCCCCACCACTTGGCTCCTTTTTGCCGCCTAATGAGCGTCACTATGACCACGCTGCAAACGACCTTAGCGCGCCCTCCTGCTCAGGTTCTGGTCACCGGACTCGGCCCCGTGGGTCACCTCTGCGCGCAGGTCTTTCGCGCCTACGGCTACGACGTGCTCGCCGTCGACCCCCTCGATCAGCGGCGCGCATGGGCCGAGAGGGCTGGCCTGGAAAACGTATTGGATCACGTCCCTGTCGACGATCCGCAGCGTGCGCGGCGCATCGATCTGCACATCGAGTGTTCCGGACATGAAGCCGCCGCTCTCGACGGCTGTAAAATCGTTAAAAAAGGGGGCGAGGTGGCCCTAGTAGGCGCGCCCTGGGCCCAGCGAGCGGACGTGCAGGCCCATGCGCTGCTGCGCGAAATATTCTTTAACTACGTCATCCTTCGTTCGGGCTGGGAGTGGGAGTTGCCCCACCATACACAGGACTTTCGCCGAGGGAGTATCTTTGCCAACTTGAGCGAGGCACTACGCCTGCTCGCGACCGGTAAAGTCGACGTAGAGGGCCTGTATGAACGGCTGTCTCCTGCTACCTGCCAAACGGTCTATCAAGACCTGCTCCATCGCCGAGCCGGGCATCTGTTCCAGGTCTTTACCTGGCAAGCGGAATAGCGTCACTCAAGCACGGTCTCGCTTGATGCCGCTTATCCGGCAAACCAGTTTATAGACCAACGAAAGGAATACCTATGGATATACTCGTCGTCGGTGGCACGGGACATATCGGATCGTATCTCGTGCCGCGCCTTATAGCAGACGGCCATCGCGTTCGCGTCATCGCTCGCAACCCGCATCCCCAATATGCCGAGGAGCCCCTGCTATGGTCCGAGGTCGAATGGATTAAGGCCGATCGACGTGCTGAAGAAGCCGAAGGCACTTGGCTTGAGCGCATGCGCAGCATAGAGACCGATGTCGTCGTCGATCTAATTGCTTTCACGCCCCAGGAAAACGCCGCAATGGTCGCAGCCTTTCGCGGACGCATCGATCACTTTTTACACTGTGGCACAATCTGGGCTTATGGCCCCAGCGCACGCACGCCCTACCGCGAAGAGTACCCGCGGCGCCCGATCACTGAATACGGTATCAACAAAGCCGCGATAGAAGCGGACCTACTGCATGCCTGGAGTCGGGAGCGCTTTCCGGCCACCATTGTCCATCCGGGCCATATCTGCGGTCGTCGTTGGCTACCGATCGATCCGCAGGGCAGCCGCAACGGCGTTGAGGTCTATCGGAAATTAGCGACCGGCCAGCCGGTCCACCTGCCCGATTTGGGCCTGTATACAATACACCACGTGCACGCCGATGACGTCGCGCAGATCTTCCACCGCGCTATCAACCAGCGTCCGCATGCCCTCGGCCAGAGCTTTAGCGCCGTTGCACCCTATGCCCTTTCGCTGGCTGCCTGCTGCCAAAGCGTAGCCCAACTATTGGGTCGCCAAGCCGTTCTTTCCTTTGTTCCACTCGCGCGCATGATCGAGTATGTCGATCGCGAAGCCTTTGCAGTAATCGAAGCCCACTGCCAACATTCCCCCTGTTCGAGTATCGAAAAAAGCAGCGCACTGCTGGGCTACCAACCCCGCTATACAACCGAACAAATCTACGCCGAATGTCTAGCGTATCAGCTGGAAAGCGGCCAGCTGTCCATATAATTCCACTCATCCATCCTACTGCGAAAGAACCCATGCCTGCCCTTCATTTTACCGGCGTTTTTCCAATTCTCGTAACCCCTTTCACCCCAGACGAGCGCGTCGACTTGGAATCCTTTGCCCGAATCGTCGACTTTATGGCCCGTATCGGCGTCGACGGCGTAACGATTCTCGGCGTTCTCGGCGAATCCAACCGCCTGCTCGACAGCGAACGTGAAGCGCTCATAGAAACCGCCGTCACCGCCGCCAGCGGCCGCATACCCATTGTCGTAGGCACCAGTCATGCCGGCACCCTAGCCACACTCCAACTGAGCCAAAGAGCCGAGTCGCTCGGCGCAGCCGCTGTCATGGTGACCCCCTCGCGTGAAAACACGCCCAACGAGACGCGCATAGTGGAATACTTCCAGCGCGTAGCAGAAGGCATAGATATTCCGCTAGTAGCGCAGGATCATCCTGCTTCGACCGGGGTCCATATGTCGACTGAACTCGTACTGCGCCTGGTTGCCGAGATTCCCCAAATTGCCTGTATCAAACAGGAGGCCGTGCCGACGCCGCCCAAAACCCGCGCCCTTATCAAGGGGATGAGCGATGGCCGTCGTCCCACCATTCTCACGGGCCTAGGTGCCCTGTATGGGCGCTACGATTTAGAGAGCGGGGCCGATGGGTTTATGACCGGATTTGCCTTTCCCGAAGTCCTGCAGGCCTTTGTCGCAGCGCGCAATGCCGGTGACGAAGAACGCTTGCGCACCCTGTATGCCCGCTTTTTACCGCTGATTGTCTTTGAGCAACAGCCCGGCGTAGCCGTGCGCAAAGAAATCTTTCGCCTGCGCGGCCTGCTGCATTCAAACTGCGTGCGCCATCCGGGCAGCAGCATCGATGCGGGTACCGCAGCTCACCTCACAAACGTCCTCGACTCCCTGCTGCCCGACGTAGATATGACCCTTCCCCTCATTCTCTAAGGAGCGTTACTATGCGCATAGAACAGGTCGAAGCCCTGCATATCAACCCGCGCCTTTGCGAGCGCAACAAAGACCACCAGGTGCGCTTTAGCGGCATCGACACACAAACCGTCTTTCGCGTTACCTGCGACAACGGCGTCATCGGCTACGGCGACACCCGCGGCCACAGCAACCTGAGCGAACAGCAAATCCAAGCCATGCTCGGCCGTTCCCCCTTTGACTATGTCGCGGCCGATCTAAACGTTGGCCTGATGGGTGCTCTGTATGATGCGATGGGCAAACATCTCGACGTGCCCGCTCATAAAATTATGGGCCAGCAGGTGCGCGACCGCGTGCCCGTGGCCGCTTGGACGCGCCCCGCCGCCCCAGAGGATTTCGCGCTTGAGATCGAGCGCGCCGCGCAGGAGGGCTATATGTACTTCAAAATGCACACCTGCGCCCACCACTGCGTCATGGAGCAGACGCGCGCCGCTGAAGAGGTCGCCCCCGACGGATTTAAGATCCACTACGACTTCAACCACAACCGAACCGAAGCCGACACCCTGCGCATTATAGACGAAATCGAACGCTCTTCTCTCGTTGGCATATTAGAAGATCCGATTCGCTGGCAAAACATCGAGGGCTGGAGACGCCTGCGCGACCGCACGTCGCTTCCTCTGCTCATGCACGTGCCGCAACTAGGCGGGGGACCGGAAATACTCAACGGCTGCGCCGATTTATATATGGTGGGTGAAGTAGGTATTGGCACGTCGTTTCGGCGAGGGTTTGCCGCGGCGGCGGCCGAATTGTCCACCGTCATCCAACTGACCGGCGGCACGCTATCCAAAGCGCTGGCCATGCATCTTGGAGCCGTTCTACCCAACGTCTCCCACTCCATTAATCTCGATGATCAATATGCCGAAGATGCCACAGGTAGACGCCTAGAAATAGACGAGGGCAGCACGCCTGTCCCGCGCGGTCCCGGACTCGGTGTAGACGTAGACGAGGACATACTGGCCGAGCTAGTAGCGCGACCCAAAAGCGAGCTGCCAACCCACGTAGGCGTGCTGCACCTGCCAGGCGGCAGCACCTATTACACGCCTTCCATTCCCTCGGCCGAGCACCTGAGCGGCTTTCCCGAAGGCAACGTGCGCGGCATCCGCAGCCGCGTGTGGAACGACGACGGCTCGGATGCCTTCCGCGCCATCTACGAACGCGTGCAGCGCGAGGGGGCCTTTAAAGAATAAACAACGCCGCTGTCGGGCGCGTTCCAACGATCCGGGGACGCGCCCGACGGGGTATATGTTGGCTGTTTAGGAGAGTAGAAAATCGAGCAGTACGCCGCCGTAGGTGAGATAAGCCGCCTGCTGCACGCTTTTTTTATAGGCGCTCAACGCGTTCGCATCCCGATAGTCAGCCCGGCCGTCAACCCGCCTCGTCATATACATGGGCAGAGCCGGAGCCAGCGCCGCCAGCACCATAGCATACAGGCCGTACGCGCCGCTGAGAAAGAGCAGACCGCACCACAGGCGAGATGCGATCTGTGCGCCCCACACAACGCGGCGTACAGCCACTGATCCAATCCAAACACAGAGGGTCTTTTTACCGCTGTCGCGGTCGGCCGGTTCGTGTTTTAGCCCGCTGACCAACGCACCAATCAGCGCATAGAGCACTACGGGTACCAGCAAATAGAGTGCATCCCATTGCATATCGAAGCGCACGGCACTATACCCGATCAACGGCATGAGGATCCCCGCGCCGACAATTTCTAACGCTTCTCCCCCGCCGCGATAGTTGAGGCGAAGCGGCGCAAAGCTATAGGCCCATATCAGCAGGAGTCCGGCCACTGCCATCGGCAGCACTGCGACGTGGCCCAGTCCATATAGACCACCTGCACACAGCACTACGCCCCCACACGCCATCCCGCCGGCGCGTGCAACTTGGTTCGGTTTTAGCCATCCCTCAACCAATACACGCCGGTCAAAGAGTTCGGGATAAGTGCGCATATGATGCGTATCGGCCCGCACATCGGCGTAATCGTTGAGCAGCACAATGGACCACTGCATGCAGATCGCTAGCAAGAGGACCAACCCGATTGACGCCCATGGGACGCCCTCGATTCCGTCTAATCCAAGGCACAAACCCGCCAGCACCGGCAGCAGTATTTTGGGCAGTGCGGGCAGCTTGACAGCAACTATCCAGGGGTTCACTTTAACCAGATCTTTCGAGTGAATGAGTTCGCATGACACTACCCAGCAGGCCATTTCCCTTGTCCCGTGCCCATCCAATACCCGTCCGTCAGTCGCTGGGACCGGGCCGCCTCCAGGCAACTTCCTGTGCGCAGCTGTGCAGCGTCCTGCTGGACAACGACTGGACCGATACTATCCTTGGCGACGCCTTTGCGCAAGGTATGCACGCGCTTGAGGCAGCACTTAATGCGCACTTTCCGCACAATATCTACGGCGACCTCGACCACCTTGCTACCTCCCTACTAACCGAGGCGCGCCAGCATGCCAACCCGGTTGACCACCTGCAGCAGAGCCTGGCCATAACACAAGAGCTGCTAAAGCTGTACGGACGCCACTCCCCAATCCACTTTCGCTATGCGCACGACTTTCTCTACGGCTTTGACTGGGCACGATGGGTGCGTAAATCACCGCAACAGCGCCGCCAAACAGGCCCCTTTTCACGCCCTTTTATGGAATATCTCCGGCAGCGCGGAATCGAGCTGCTGTCCCTGATTGAAATCGACGATCCAACCTACCCGCGTCTGCCGCACAACAGGGATCGCAACCCCTTTTCTTTTTCGCGTAGCCCGGACGACGAAACGCGCCTGCACGTATCGCTGGCCGCCGATGGCCTGATTCCCATCGAAGCGTGGAGAGCAGATAGTCCAACGCGCTGCGATCGCGACTATAGTGCACTGCGCCAGCAGCGCGCTCGTCATTTACAGAGCGACCATGCCTAAGAAAGAAAAGATCCCCGTCACACCCGCCCTACGCGCACTGCGCCAGTCGGGCGAGCTCTTTGAGCCTCATCTTTACGCCTATGAAGAACGCGGCGGCGCATCACACGCAGCTGAGTGCTTGGGCATCGAATTACACCAGACAATTAAGACGCTGGTCTTTGAAGACGAGCGAGAAAACCCGCTGCTGGTACTGATGCACGGTGATCTCGACGTGGCCGGCGGCCTGTTGGCGCGCGCCATCGGCGCCAAGCGCACCCAGCCCTGCACGCCGGAAGCTGCAACCAAACACACCGGCTACTTAGTCGGCGGCACCTCGCCCTTTGGCACGCGTAAAGCGCTGCCCGTGTATGCCGAAGAGACCATCCGCGACCTGCCGCGCCTCTATATCAACGGCGGCAAGCGCGGCCTGTTAATCAGCCTTCTCCCTCCCGCGCTAGAGCGCATCCTAGCGCCTCAATACGTTGCAGTGAGCGCGCCGTCCACCGGCGGCTCATAAGAAAGAGAGTACCCCATGTTAAACCAGCTTGCCACCCTGCGTTCAACCCGGACGGGGCGCGTCTCCTCGTGGGATCACGACGGCCGCAACGACGATGCCTGGTGGGTTGAACCGGGCCAGTCGCGCGTGCTGGCCGACATCCGCGGCCCGGGACATATCACCCATATCTGGATGACACAGCCCAACCACTACCGTGAATGCCTGCTCAGGATTACCTGGGACGACGCGCGTTCCCCCAGCGTGCTGTGTCCGTTGGGCGATTTTTTTGGCTTGGGCCACGGCATCGTCAACTCGTACCAGTCGCTGCTGTTTACCGCGTCAACCAATTCCAACAACCGCTTTAACACCGGATGTGCTCTCAACGCCTACGTGCCCATGCCCTTCCGCAAGCGCGCGCTGATCGAATTGGTCAATCAGAGCAAAGAGCGCCACCGCCAGTATTTCTACATCGATTACGAACAGGGGCCCGTACCAGATGAAACCGGATATTTTCACGCCGAGTTTCGCCGCGAGAATCCCTTTGGCGGATGGGGTCACGAGATTCGCGTCAATACGCCCGAAGCCAATATCGTCAACCGCGGGCAGGAGGCCTGGGACAACAACTACGTCCTCCTCGAAACCAAGGGCCGAGGGCACTATATTGGCTGCAATATCAGCGTGACCAATTTCCAGGGTACCTGGTGGGGCGAAGGAGACGATATGATTTGGGTCGACGGTTACAAGTGGCCCCCCGAACTGCACGGCACCGGCAGCGAGGATTACCTCAACCAAGCCTGGGGCATGCAGGACAACACCTTTTTGCGCAACGGCTCTTCTATTCACGAACGCAATACAGATGGCTACCAGACTTCCTATGTGCATCACATAGAGAATCCGGTATCGTTTCAACGAGAAATCAAGGTGACGATCGAACACGGCCACGGCAACCACCTGTGCAACGAAATGAGCAGCGTCGCCTACTGGTATGCCGAGCGTCCGACGCGCGTGGCCAAACCACCAGCGGTCAGCAAACGCATGCCCGTGCTGCGCGACAATCAGGGCCACTGGATCCACGACAAGCAGGGGCAAACGACGACGACCCGGGTCAAACTCAACGGCGAAATGAAGCGCATGAAGGCGCAGTGGAAACGAAAAAATAGCTAATATGAACGAGACCTTTATCCCCGACGTAGCTGCTCCCGTGGACCGCCACGAACGCGCTCCGTGTTTTGCTTTTTGTGCCGACCAACTGCTGGTGATACAGCGTGACGGAGCGACTAACGTACCAACTATAAGCGATGTATCCCGTGCGGGATTGGCCGTAGAGCGCGAGTATTTTCTGGGTCATGAAGCCGAGCATGGCCCCTGTTTTGCCGCCGACCTAGGGGCCAACTGCCCTGTGCCGAGCGGCATGGCCTTCCACGGCCTGCGCGACCTAGCTGAAGCACTGGGCGACCCGCTCTTTGCCGTCGGTGGACGCGCCGTGCAGATCGTCAACTGGGGCCGCACGCATCGCTACTGCGGCCGCTGCGGCACGGCGACCGAAACGGCTCCTTCCGAGCGCGCGCAAGTGTGTCCGCAGTGTGGCCTGATGGCCTTTCCGCGTCTGTCTCCGGCTATCATCGTGCGCATCCGACGCGGAGACGAAATCCTCTTGGCGCGCAACCACCGCTTTCCCCCGGGCCGCTTTAGCGTGCTAGCCGGGGTTGTAGAGCCCGGCGAGACGCTCGAAGAAGCGGTTGTGAGCGAAGTGCGCGAGGAAGTGGGACTGCGCGTGCGCGATATTCGCTATGTCGGCTCGCAGCCCTGGCCATTTCCCAACTCGCTCATGCTCGGCTTCACCGCAGAATACGCCGAGGGAGAAATTAAAGTCGACGAGAACGAGCTAGCCGAGGCTCACTGGTTCACGCGCGATAGCTTACCCGACCTACCCCCGCCCATCAGCATTGCACGCCGCCTCATAGACGATTTCCTGGGATCGGCCTCGTGAAGCGGGCAGAAAAAGTCGCACTAATACTGGATACGCTCGAAGCGCTCTACCCCGAACCCGAGATTCCGCTCGACAGCGACAGCCCCTTTACCCATCTGGTCGCCGTGCTGCTCTCGGCCCAGTGCACAGATGCGCGCGTCAACACGGTAACCCCCGCGCTCTTTGCACGCGCCCATACGGCTCGTACCATGGCGCGTATCCCCGTCCGCGACATCGCCGAGATCATTCGCCCCTGCGGACTGGCGCCGCGCAAATCACAGGCCATCAGCGAACTATCACAGATCCTTGTCGACCAATACGCAGGCAAGGTCCCCGCCGACATCGAGGCATTGGAACGCCTGCCCGGCGTTGGCCATAAAACGGCACAGGTCGTTATGGCGCAGTGCTTTGGGCAGCCGACCTTCCCCGTAGATACCCATATACACCGACTTATTTATCGCTGGGGATTGTCCAACGGCAAGAGCGTCGAACAAACGGAACGCGACTGCAAGCGCCTGTTTCCCGAAGAGCGCTGGAACGATCTGCATCTACAGATCATCTATTTTGGTCGCCAATACTGCCCCGCGCGCGGGCACGTTCCCAGCGAATGTCCGCTGTGCAGTAAAATCGCTCCAAAGAGTCGCCAGTAGATCGACTAGGCACTGACTACAGCGGCGCAACGTAGCCGTGTTGGTGTTTGAACTTGGCTCCATTTTTAGTTACCATTTCCTCACCTGTTTCACCGTCTAACTTGGGAAAGAAATGAGCGAATTACATCCGAGAACAGGCGTAAGTCTGCGCGCCGTGCTCACCGGTGCCGTCTTGGTGTTAGGGATCAGTCTGCTGAGCCCTTGGGCTATTCTCATGGTCCAGGGGTCGCAGCTTACGAGCAATGCCCTCCCGATTATTGCCATCTCGCTGCTTTTTTTAGTTACGCTGATCGCCATGCCCCTCCTGCGACTATTAGGTCGCAGCTTTGCCTTTAATCGCGAGGAACTCATCACGATGTACGTGATGATGTTGGTGGGCTCCGTCGTCGTCACGACCGGCTTTACCGGCACCTTCCTCTCGGTTATTACCGGCGCCATGTACTACGCCACGCCGGAAAACGAATGGGCCGATATCTTTCTGCCCTATATACATCCTTTGCTGGCGCCGACCGACCCAGAGGCCGTTCGTTTCTTTTACGAAGGCTTGCCCAAGGGCATGCCCATTCCCTGGGATGCGTGGACTACGCCACTTGTGACCTGGGTCATATTCATCTTCGCATTCTATTTACTTATTCTCTGCTTGGGCGTGCTGCTGCGCGGTCAGTGGGTCGAAAACGAGCGACTCGTCTTTCCGCTCACACGCCTGCCGCTGGCCATGATTGAAGAGCCTGAAAAACAGAGCCCGCTAGCCGCTCTCTACCGCAACCGACTGCTGTGGATGGGCTTTTTAATTCCCCTGCTGCTCCACTCATGGAACTCGCTCAACTTCTACCACGATGCCTTCCAACGCATTGCTCTAACCGGTCAAATCGTCCTCATTCCCGGCGCCCTTGCCCTACCCTATCGCTTTAATCTGCCGATTATGGGTCTGGCCTATCTCATGCCGCTCAACGTCGCCTTTAGCATCTGGTTTTTCTTTTTGCTTGGCACGCTGCAGAGCCTGGCCTTTACGCGATTGGGTATAGCCATCAAGGGAGGTAGCGATATCTGGACCTCGGGGGGCGCTCACACCGCACTGAGCCACCAAATGGCCGGCGGATTTTTCGCCCTCGCCGTTTTTGTCCTATGGACGGCGCGTCCCCACCTTCGCCGACTATGGGAACTAGCCAAACAGGGACGCAACGACGAGCGCGAAGTGCTCTCTCCTCGTCTGGCCTTTGTGGGCCTGATTGCCAGCGCCCTCTTTATGGTGGGCTGGCTAAGCCTAACCGGACTCGACGTGCACATCGCTCTGCTCCTCGTACTCGGTGCCATCCTCACTTTTATCGCTCTATCGCGCATTGTCTGCGAAGCGGGCATAACGGGCGCGCAGATGCCCATGGCTCCACAGGCCTTCATAACGCGCGGATTCGGACCAGACGGTCTTGGCTTGGGCAATATGACGGGCTTGGGCTACAGCACGGTGTGGCTGGGCGAGACGGCCGCCAACATGATGAACGCCGTCATGCACTCGCTCAAACTCGTCTCGTCCGAAGGGCGCGTCTCGCGCCGACTGCCCTGGGCTATTTTCCTAGCCATCGCCATTGGATTAATCGGATCCATCTGGATTACCATGGATATGGCCTATACCTACGGCGGCATTAATTTGCATAGCTGGTACTATAACGGTGCGCCGCGCTGGCCGTTCAACTATATGTCCTCCGTCTACAACAGCCCCGATGCCGACGTCGGCACGCGCTTTGGCTTTGCCGGCGGTGGGGCGGCGCTCATGGTCGGTCTGCTCTATCTGCGCCAGCGCTTTCTCTGGTGGCCGCTCCACCCCATCGGTTTTCCCATCGCCAATACCTTTACCATCATGTCGTACGGCTGGCTGGCCATTTTTATGGCCTGGCTCTTTAAGGCTACTATTCTGCGCTACGGCGGTGTTCGACTCTACCGCACAATGGTTCCATTCTTTCTTGGTCTGGCTCTGGGCGAATTTTTTACCGCCGTACTGTGGGTATTTATCGATGGCGCCTTTGGCATCCAAGGCAATATGATTTTCAACTTCTGACGCAGCGAAAGGAACCACCATGGGCGCGCGTGAAGAATACCGCTACAACCGTCTGACTTGGGCCGAGATGAACGAGGCCATCGCCCTACAGAAACTCATCCTGCTGCCCACCGGCTCGACCGAACAGCACGGCCGTCACCTGCCGCTGGATACCGACGTCTTTCTCGCTGAATCCGTTTGCCTTGAGGTCGGACGGCGCATCCCTGAACGCGTGCTCGTCCTACCGCCCATCGCCTACGGCCTCAATATGCACCACATCGATTTCCCCGGCACTATACACATCGAGCCGGAGGTCTTTATCAACTTCTGTCTCAATATCACCAAGTCGGTTGCCTACCACGGATTCGAGAAGATTCTGCTGGTTAACGGCCACGGATCGAACGGTCCGCTCATCGATCTTGTTGCGCGCAAAACGACGTTGGCCACTGATTCGCTGTGCTTTGCCTGCAGCTATCCCAGCTTTCTGTGGGAAAAATTCGAAGAAGTGCGCGAATCGGAGGTAGCCGCACACGCCGACGAGTTTGAAACATCGCTCTATTTGCACCTCGCCGGTGAACGCGTGCAAATGGACAAAGCAGAAAAGGGCGACGATCGCATGGGTCGCTACGTCAGCTCCGACTCGACGTCTCCCTATATCCGCTTTAACGACTACTGGGGGCGCTGGACCCAGCTGGGCGTGCACGGCGACCCCACCGTGGCTACGGCAGAGAAGGGACGCATTATTTTTGATGCGGCCGTTGATGGCCTAGTCGACGCAGTCGACGAACTGCGCGCCTGGCCGATTGAAGAGCGCGCCGACATGCACGAACGTCCCGTGCAGCGACACATCCGCTGGTAGCGCCATGCTTTCTATCGGTGTAGCACAACTAGATATTACTCCGAGCGAATCCGTCTGGTTAGTCGGCTATGGCGATCGCGACCACGCATCCGAAGGCGTCTATCAGCCCCTGCGCGCCGGAGCATTGTTGCTGCGCGGAACGGATGATGCCGCCCTCATTCTAACGGCCGATCTAATCGGCTACGACCTGGCGTTTGCCGCCCAGTGCAAGGCCCTCATAGGCGATGCAACGGGCCTGCTGCCGCACCAGATTGTGCTGACGGCAACGCACACGCACTGCGCTCCGTTTTTTTACCCATGGATCATGCCCGGCCAACCCGATTTGGGCTATGCGGTGTTTCTGCAGGAGCGGCTGATAGAGGTCGCCTGTCGTGCACTGGCCAACGCGCAGCCCGGCCGCCTCGCCTTTGCGCGCGGCGCTTCTGATTTCGGCGTGAATCGCCGCAGACCAGACGGCAAAGGCGGCGTGGTTTTTGCCCCACACCCCGAGGGCCCGATGGACCGCGACCTCGACACGCTGTGGTGCACCGACACCCAGCAGCGCCCCCTGGCTAGCCTGAGCTTTTTCGGCTGCCATCCCACCAGCTTGGGCGGCTATCTAATCGGCGGCGATTACCCCGGCTATTTGTGCCGTGCACTCGAGAGCGAAACGGGCGTGCCGGCCTTTTTTGCCACCGGCTGCGCCGGCGATATACGTCCCTGGTATCGCGGAAACGACGGTGGCTTTGCCCGGCCCTCATTCGACGAGCTTGCCGCAGCTGGCCGTGCACTGGCCGACGATGTGCTCGCTACGTCGGACCGGGCCATCTCGCTGCAGGCCGAGGGCCTGCGGATTGCAGGCCGGTTTCACGCGCTGCCCTACTGCCCGACGCCGGACGCTGACCAATTAAATGAGGCGAGTGAGTCGACCGATCCACGCCGCCGCGACTGGGCGCACCTCATGCGTAACCGCCTAAGCCACGGTCCTCTACCCGCAGCCTGCCCACAGGAAATACAGCTGCTGCGCCTGGACGAGGCCCACTGTGCCGTTTTTCTTGGCGGCGAAGTCTTGAGCGAAATTGGGCTGCGCATAAAGGCCGCTCTCGATCCACAAACAGCCATTACCTGCGCCTATGCCAACGGGCTCATTGCCTACGTCCCGTCCGAAGCGGCTTATGGACTAGGCGGCTACGAGGTCGACGGCTCGTATCACCTGTTTCTTCGGCCTGCTCCCTTTGTCCGCAACGTAGAAACGCGCATCGTCGAACAAACGCAGCGCTTGATGGCCACACTCTCCTAAACTCGGCAATACAACGCGTCCTTCGGCCACTCCCCCCCTCTGACGTTAGCGCGAACATTTCTCTATATTTTACTGACGATACCTTTTCTCTGTCTACTCGCTCATTATGCCCCGATCGAACGATATAGAATTCGCCATTGCTGAGATTTTAGACAGCCAACGCCAGCTGCATTTAGTGCGCAAACTAGAGGCCAATATGGGCACTTTACGCAGCCGAGACGCCAACGTACTAGTGCGCACATATGAAGCGGGCTTTCATCACATCGAATCGGCTGCTTCCGTAATCGTGGACGATATGGTCGATGGAGGGATAGGCCAGCCTGGATCTATCGAAGCGGGTGAACACGTCGTCCTATCCAAAGACGTGTTTAACCAACACGTCGCCGGCCATACCGTTCTAATTGGCGGCAAGATATACGATAGCACGATTTGCTCCGTGTCCGACATGACCATTATGGGCAACGTGACCAACTCGCAGTTAGCCCTAGGTGAACTCAACATACATCGCGCCGAGATCGCGCAAATAGAGCGCCAAATACAGGATTTGGCCGAGCAAAACCAACGGCTCAGCAGACAGCTGGCTCACGAGTCCAGTCAGCTGAACAAGATGAGCTCTTCTGCAGGCTTTAATCTCAGCCTGCAGGTCGGCCGCCTTATCCAGCACGAAGCAAAGAAGCTAACGCTCAACCTGTCCCACTTTTACGAGCAGGTTAACAAAGAGACAGACGACGAAATACGCGTCGCGCTAACCGAGTTTTTTAACCGCGGCGTCATGGGCGTGCTCTCGCGCACGAACCGGGCACAGTTTGCCGGCAGCCCAGCCAAAGAGCAGCTCTTCACCAAAGTGCTCGCTTCCCTGCGCCAGTTTGTGCTCTCAACCTTCCAACGCGACATGCTCGTTAGGCGCCTTACCAACGAGACGGAAGTATTCAAAGAACAAGTAGCCAGCTATGCCGATCCTGAGCGCCGCCTTTGTCTCAAGGGGGAACTTTCCCGAGACTCCGAAGTTTGCTTTTGCTTTCCCTTGGTAATATTGCACGACGATGGACGCGCAACGCTGACAGCGCACGCGATCCGCCTCGCTTTGCGCCAAGATGCCCAGGGCATGGCGCTCGTCCAGACGCACCCCGACGGGAGCGAAGAAA
>JAYOKQ010000006.1:0-77652 GCA_038119905.1 Gemmatimonadota bacterium
CCAAGAAGGCTGCTGCTAAGAAGGCACCGGCTAAGAAAGCTGCTGCTAAGAAGGCGCCGGCTAAGAAGAAGGTTGCTAAGAAAAAGTAGTTGGTTTGGTGCTACATGCACATTGGAAAAACGCCCGCTCGTTAGAGCGGGCGTTTTTTTATGGCCAATTCTGTTCGAGTAATCGCGCCGTCAGGTCTAGTTGCTGGCGTGGGGTATAGAATGGTCGCTGCGTTTCGCGTAGATCGAAGCCAAAAGCTCGCTTGCTGAGGACTATAATCGGTGGTGCCTGAATGCGCTTAAAGAAATTGATGCGCACCTGGTTTTCAATCCACTGCAGATCTGCTATCCACGATTTGGCTGTGGGAAAATAGATGTGAAACTGTTCGATTTCGTTCCAGTCGAGCCGTTCGAAAAATACCCCGTCGAGGTACCACTGAATGAAATCGCATGCGCAGCGGCGATATTCGATAAGCTGGCGCAGGAGCGCATCGTGATAGCCGTACTTGATGGGATCGCCCAAGCCTTTGGTTACATCCTGAGCTTCAGATAGCTCTGCGCTGGGAACGGTCTGTCCATTGATAATGTTGTCGGGAATGATCTCTCGACCGTAGACGCACTGGTTGATATGACGCGCTAGTGCAAATACCTGCACTTTATACAGGTCTGCTATAGGCGCTATAGCGCCGCTGACATCTCCATAGAGCGTCGCATATCCCAGCGCGACTTCTGTCTTGTTGCCGTTATTGGTAAAGAGCATGCCGTGCTTGGCGGCTATGCCGGACAAGACATCGGCAAAGCGAATGCGCGCCTGGATGTTCTCGTCGACCAAGCGCGTATATTCGCCTGCGTGATGATCAAACTCCACGGCCTGTATTCTCTGTGATACCGCATCATACAGATCGCCAATTGGACAGCTCAGATAGTCTATACCTAGTGCGTTGCACAAGTGGCGTGCGTTGTCCTGCGTGATTTGGGAATTAAACCGTGTCGGCATATTTACGGCGCAAACGCGTTCGGATCCGAATGTGCGCTCGAGCAGGCAGAGCACTACGCTGGAATCTATACCGCCACTGGCGGCTACGAGGAATTTGTTCTCGGAGCCGCGCAGGTGATCCAAGTGGCGCAGTCCCGTTTGCAGGCCGCTGAAGATGGCTTCTTCCTCGCTCTGTGGGGAAGGTATAGGCGCGCTGTTCCTCGTATAGACCACGTCATCTATCCATGGCTGCGTGCGATGAGTCGCATGGCCTTCGCTGGTATACGCTGTGCTGTCGCCATCAAATACCAAGATATTCTTACCGTTGTTTTGCGCGCCGACTTGATTTACGTAGAAGAAAGGCAGAGGTGATGCTTGTAGTATTTCGTTCACTACGCGGTGGCGCTTGTCGTTTTTCTGCCACGTCCACGGAGACGCCGACAGGTTGAATACCGCTTGGGCTCCTCGCTGTTTGTATACCTTGAGCGTGTCAAGGATATCGCCATCGTAGCGATAGTCTTGGCACCACATATCTTCGCATAGCTGCACGCCAAAGCGGAAGGTCTGTCCATCGCGGAGAGATACCGAGTAGGGATGGATCCAATCAAAGGGCACACATCCTTCGGCCTCCGCTAGCTGGCGCAGGGAAAAGAAATGACGGTCGTCGTCGAAAAAACGATAGTTGGGCTGCAGCGTCTTGGGATGTATGCCGTGCGGAAGTTCGGTCGGTAGTTGGGGGCGTTCTACGTACTGACCGTTGCTGCAGACGTAGACGGCGTTGTATTTGCGCAGGCGTCCATCCTGGCCGATGTGTGCCCTATCCGTGGCTACGTTGCCAAACACGACGGTTAGATCGTTGCTGGCAGCGCGAATTTCTTCACTATACGATGCGAAATCTTCCACGTAGGCATCGACTTCCCAGAGGTCGCCGAGTATATAGCCGCTGATGCACAGCTCGGAAAACACAGCTATTTCTCCACCTGCAGAGCGGACGCGATCCAACTGTTTGACCATATTTGCCACGTTGAGATCTGGACGGCCCGGCTTTACGTCCATTTGGACCAAGGCGATGTGGGGCAGTTCGGATGTAGGCATTGGTCAGGCTGGGGCTACGGCGCCTACGCGGGCCTGGTGAATGCACTCGCCCAACAGGGGTACGCCCTGTTCAATCGCTTCTCGTGCGGCATAGCCAAACGCTAGGCGGAGATAGGGAATGTCGTGCCGATGAATGTGGAAGCTCTTACCGCTGGCGTAGACGATCCCTCGTTGCTCCGCTAAGGCTTGCAGGCGTTGAAGGTCGACGTCTTCGGGCAGACGAACCCAAATAAACATGCCGCCGTGTGGTTGGTTCCAAAAGCATAGTTCGCCGACGCTTGCTTGGAGTCCGGCGAGGACGGCATCGCGCTTGGTGCGCAGTATCTCGTTGCAGTGGGCGACGTGCTGCCAAAGGTGGTCGCGAAAAAAAGCCGCACATATCGCCGCAGTTAGCGCGCTATGGCCGCCGTCGAAGCGTCGATCCAGTAATCGGTTGAGCATGGAGGGACGTGCCATTAGATAGCCTTCGCGGACGCCAGGGCCGAGAATCTTGGACAGGGAGCCGATGTATACGATGCGCTCGCTGTCGTCCAAGGCGTAGAGTGCCGGCGGAACCTCGCCTTCAAAGTGCACGTCTCCGTAGCAGTTGTCTTCTACTACTATGCACGCGTATCGGGCGGCGATTTCGAGCAGTTTCTTGCGCCGTTCTAACGGCATGATAGAACCGGTGGGATTTTGATAGGTCGTTAGCGTATAGATAAACGCCGGCGGTGTGCCGGCCGAGTGTAGCCGCGCCATCGTCTCTGCGAGCGCGTCCATCTGCATGCCGTGTTCATCGACTGGAATGCCAACGAGCGTTGCCCCTAGCGCAGCATAGGCTGAAATGGTGCCCGAATAGGTGAGCTCTTCGCATACTATGACATCGCCGGGATGACGCATAAGCGCTTCGGCGCACAGCGTGACGGCCTGCATTGAACCGCTCGTGAGGGCGATGTGGTCTGGGTCAACGGGGACGCCTTCGCGCTTCATTTCGCGTTCGGCCATCAGTTCGCGCAGGTCGAGTCGGCCGTAGTCACCGGGATAGCGCGCTAGTTCGGGGCCCATCTCGAGAATGGCCCTGTGCGCGGCGTCGGCGAAGGCCTGGGTGGGAAAGGACTGCGGGTCGGTGCGACCACTGCCAAAATCAAAAAGAGGCATAGTAAACGCTCTCGGTAGGTTGCGGGTGGTGCGTATAAAATAGTCCGTGCTTACGGCGTGGCAAAGTAGCCTTTTATGCGATACTTATGCACTTGGTAGGGGGTGAACGCATCGCTGAAAGACGCTTTCTCGCTCGTGATATAGCGGCTCTCGCCGAGCACTTCGACGGAGGTAGCGGCGTCTAGCTGCGGCAGTTCAAAGCGAGCGCGGGCTTCACCGAGGCGCATGGAGACAGTGAAAAGGTATAGGTCGTCTTCGTAGCGTCGGGCGCTGACGGCAACGGGTGCGTCGCCCGTTTCGATGCGCACCAAGCCCCAATCGGATAGTTCGGGTGCGTTGAGAATGGGTGCGAGTGCGTGAATTTCCGCGTTGATGGCACCGACACCTTGGCGCATTGCGTCGTCCTCCAACAGGCGCGCTTCGCGGAATACGGGATTCCACTCGTGGGCGAAGTAGACAATGCCGCGTGAGCCGTGAATAATCGACATCCAAACTTCGGATTTAACTTGGTCCGATGTGGGGCCGCGTTCGCTCTGAATGCGCGTCGTCTCGATGACATTCCAGACGATTCCTTCCGGACCAGCCCATGTGCGCAGGCGCTCAACGCCTTTGGCTACATACCACAAATAGCGCTCGCCGTCCTCTTTGCGAATGCCCGCGATGGGATAGACGTCGAAGGAGACGATATCGCTCGCTGCTACGTAGTCGGGATAGGATTCAACGGGAGCAGCGCGTCCTACCCACTCGTCGTTGGCGACGCCCTGTCCGAGATTGAGCCAAATGGGCCTGCTTGGATCGAGTGAGCGCATGCGTTCGTAGTCGGCGGCTAGCGCTTCAACGGGAACGGGGCCGCCCCACGAACCGTCCTCTTGGCGCTGGGCGTTGTCGGGTTCGTCGTCGTGCATCCATCCCATGATCGTATCGTCGTCTATATGAGCGAGTCCGACTTCATTTTGCGCGCAGATAACGCGCATACCGGACTGCTTGAGCTGGGCTAGCTGTTCACGTGTCGGTCCCTGCCAAAGCCCCACATAGGTATTGATCCCTATGGATTGGTAGGCTGAAGCTCGGCTGGGGTCCTGCAGCCATACGCCGATGGGAAAAAAGCGATCGTCGGAAGATGGTCCGTTGGACCAAACCGCGTAGGGGCTCAGAGCGGACGGGGGCGTGCTGTCGGCGGTGCGCACGGGATGTGCGCTATTGCTGCAAGCACCGCACAGTAGCCAAGCGGCGGCGCCCAGCACCGCACGTATCATCTGCGGCCCTTAAGCGGCAGCCAGGCCAGCACTTTTTCAATCTGCTCATCCCACTTATCCCAGGTGTGGCCGCCGGGACCTTTGCTATAGTCTATGTGTACCCCGCACTTTTTGGCGCGCTTGTAGAGATTTTCGTTGTGTTCGAGCAGGCCGTCTTCCGTTCCGCACCACTGGTAGAGCATGGGGCGTCGCTTGCGCGCGGCCAGTTGGTCCACTAGGTGCAGCAGGTCGTTGTCGCTGCCCGGCATGGCTTCGAGCGGACCAAACGTATCCTCCAATTCTTTGCGGCGTAACGGATCGATGCGGTCGGGTGCGTGGGCGCGGCCGGCCATATCCACGGCGCCCGATAGGCTAGCCGCCGCTGCGTAGCGATCCGGATGGCTGAGCGCCATCTTGAAGGCGCCGTACCCCCCCATGGACAAGCCGGCTACGAAGGTGTCGGCCCGCTTATCGGATAGGGGAAAGAACGCACGTGCCAAGCGAGGTACTTCTTCGCTGACGAAATCCCAGTAGCGCGCACCGTGCGCCATATTGGTATAGAAGCTGCGGTTGACCGCCGGCATGACAACGGCTATCCCTAACGGTTCGACATAGCGCTCAATGGCCGTGCGGCGCTGCCAGATCGTATGGTCGTCGCTTAGGCCGTGCAGCAGAAACAGCACGGGCAGTTTTTTACCTCGTTCAACCGGTTCCTGCGGAAGTATGACGTTGGCTGAGGCGCACACGCCGAGCGCCTGCGAGAAAAAATTCCAGTGTAGGAGGGCCATCGCGTAGTTCCTTTCCAATGCGCGCGGTTGTCCCGAGCGCGTTAGTCCATTCCAATTAAATAGTCGACGAGTTCGCCATCGGTGATTTCTGCGGCTTGGCCATCGCGCAAATTCTTGACCTGCCACACGCCGCGCTGCAGTTCGTCCGGTCCCGCGATAACGGCGCAGTGGAAGCCCTTGCGGTCGGCGTATTTGAGCTGCTTGCCCATGCCTTTGGCTTCGGCCGAGACCTCGGTCGCCAGACCGGCTGCGCGCAGGCGTCGCGATAGGGCGACGTAATCACCTAGCGACTCGCTCGCGAACTGCACGACAAAAACCTTAGCTGGGGTGTGCGCTTTTTCCAACAGGTTGAGCTCTTCCATGGCGGCCAATAGGCGGTCTAGGCCGAGCGAGGCGCCGACGCCGGGCAGGTGCTGTTTGGTATAGAGTTCGGCAAGATTGTCATAGCGGCCTCCGCTGCATATCGAACCGATGCCGGGGAGGTCATCCAGCAGTGTTTCGTAGACCGTGCCTGTGTAGTAATCAAGGCCGCGCGCAATAGAAACGTCCAGGCTGAGGCGCTGCTCGGGAATGCCGGCTGCGCCAAAGGCGTCGACGAGCTGCTGAAGGTCGGCAATACCTTGCATTGCCCACTCGCTCGCGCTCAGCTGCTGTCCCAGCTGTTCGAGTATTTCGCGGTTATTACCGCGTATTTGCACGGCGCTCAGAATGTGGTCGGCCTGCGCTTGGGATAGTCCGGCTGCGGTCATTTCTGCGGCGACCTTGTCTCCCCCAATCTTGGCTAACTTGTCGAGTGCGCGCAGCACGGCCGTTGCGTGTTCGGCTACGCCAAGCGTTTCTAATAGGCCACTGAGGATCTTGCGATTGTTGACGTGGATCTGAAATCGCTCAAACCCCAACGCCGTAAGAATGTCGTGTATCACCAGCGCGGTTTCGATATCCGAAGCGTTGGAGTCGGTGCCAATCGTGTCGAAATCACACTGGTAAAACTCGCGATAGCGACCTTGCTGCGTATTTTCGCCGCGCCATACGGGGCCGACGTGATAGCGCTTGAACGGCAGGCCGAGCTGCTGGGCGTGTTGGGCGGCAAATCGCGCGAAGGGCACCGTCAGATCAAAGCGAAGCGCTACGTCGCGTCCGCCGTGGTCGGTAAAGCGGTACATCTGCTTGTCGCTCTCGTCGCCGCCTTTACCCGTGAGAATCTCGCTGTATTCGAGGGCTGGGGTGTCGATGGGCGCAAAGCCATAGGAGCGAAAAACGGACTTAGCCGCGTCGATCATCTGCTCGCGCGGCATGGCCAAAGCGGGGGGGAAATCGCGAAATCCCTTTAGGGTGCGGGGCTGGATGATGCTCTTTTTATCAGACATGAAACCTAGCTCAGTGGGTGATGCGTTAAGCGCTGTTTACCAGTTGGTGAACGAGCCGTCTTTGCGGCGCAGCTGCGGGCCGTTTTGCCACTCGAAGCCGTAGCTGGCACGGGCGACCTCTTCGTCGAATTCTATGCCCAGACCGGGGGCCTGTGGCGGCAGCAGGTAGCCGTCTTCATAGGGCACCTGCAGGGGGAATAGATCCTCCATTACCGGGTCGCCGACCAGACCTGCTTCCTGCACGGCGAAGTTGTCGCAGGCCAGGTCCAAGTGCAGGCAGGCAGCGGCTGATACCGGACCTAGCGGATTGTGTGGGACGATTTTTATGTAGTGGGTCTCGCACCAGTTGGCTACTTTGCGCGCCTCAGTGAGACCGCCGACGATGCACAGGTCGATTCGCGCATAATCGAGGAGTTCCTCCTCTATCATTTGGCGAAATTCCCACTTAGTCGCGTAGTGCTCGCCAACGGCCAACGGCGTGGCTACGTGCTGGCGAATTTGTCGGTAGGTCTGCGGGTTTTCGCAGCGCAGCGGATCCTCGAGAAAAAATGGGTCATAGGGTTCGAGTTCGCGGCCGAGCTTGATGGCATCGGGCGGATCGAGGCGTGTGTGATAGTCTATGACGATTTCGATATCAGGTCCTACTTCTTCGCGCACGGCGGCAAAGTGAGCGACGCTGTCGCGCACGGCTACTCGCGGTTCGAGAATACCGTCGCGGTCCATGACCGAGAGGCGCAAAAACTGCCAGCCGTCATCTACGCGCTGACGCGCCGAGCGCGCCGAATCGGCGGGGGTGCGTCCACCAATGCCCTTGTAACACACGACCTTTTCGCGCATACAGCCTCCCAACAGCATATAGACTGGCTGGTTGAGTGCCTTGCCTTTAATATCCCACAGCGCGATGTCGATAGCTGAAATCGCGGCGCTGTTGATGCGTCCACCGGGAAAAAAGTCGCCGCGAAACAGCAGCTGCCAGATCCATTCTGTATTAAGTGGATCGAGGCCAATAAGGTGACGTTTCATGTGTTCGATCGCCCCCAGACCGGCCTGCTCTCTCCAGGTGATGCCAAATTCACCCAGCCCGTAGAGTCCTTCGTCGGTTTCCACTTTGACAAAGGTGTAGTTGCGATGGCCGTGGTAAACGGGGAATGTTTTTACGTCGGTAATTTTCATAGCGCGCCTCCTGTGTGCCCGCATAATATCAGCCCCGAAACGCAAAAACTCAAAAGGAGCGACTCCACTCACCTAGGACGATGGCGATTAGGCCTAGTAGCATACCCCATTTGAGCCGGCGGCCCAGCGCCCCATCGTTTGGGGCTGAGTCGCTTCTGCAGAGTTGGTACAGAACGTGGATCACCACCAGATCAACGGTCAGCGCGCAGACCAGATAGATTGGGCCGTATAGACCGATGGCAAAAGGCACAAGCGTAAAGGTGACGAGCGCTGAGTAGACGCCTGCGGCTGCGCGCGTGGCCGTGCGCAGACCATAGCGCAGGGGAAGCGTGCGCGTTCCGCGCAGGCTGTCGCCTGCCATGTCTTCGATATCCTTAACGATTTCGCGGCCCAGATGGAAGAGCAGAGCAAAAGCAGCTGGTATCCATGCGCGTCCCCAGAGGCCGCTCGTTAGGGCGCCGTAGGGAAACGCGGCAGCCGAAATCGCACCAACTAGTGCATTGCCCCACAGCACGCTGTTTTTCAAGTGGGCGCTGTAGAGGACGAGCAGCGCGCTGATGGCGGTGGCAAGTAGTGCATGCAGTGGGCTGATGGCTAGGGCCATTAGCAGGCCGGCTACCGTGCAAACCGAGGCGTAGAGCGCGGCCGCACGTGGTGTGATACGCTGGCTGGGCAGCGGTCGATCGGGGCGGTTAACGCGATCTATATCGATATCGCACAGATCGTTGAAGGCGTTGCCCGCCGCGTTGATTAGCGCGGCCGACAGCATGGCCAAGAGCAGAGAAGAGAGATGCACAGGAGCCTCAACGCAGAGTGCACCTACGCCGACCGAGAGTGCCGTTATTAGGCCGTTGAGCGGGCGGGAAAGATCTTTAAGGGCACGAAATAATTGCATGCGTTGGGTCGATTCCACAGGTTTGGGCTACGCGCCTATAAAAAAGATAAAAATCGCATCTAACTCATTGAAAAAATAAGTATTTTGTCAAATTTTTCTTGACACTGTATTTCGGGCGATTTATGTTGGTAAACGTCGTTAAAACGCAGTGGATTTGCCGTATCATTGCCTTCTGAAAATCCTTCTCTCGGCGCGCCTAGGCCGTCGATCAGGTCGGAGAATCGCCGTGTCGACAGTAACGAAAAAAGAGCTGGCACTGCTCGTTAGCCAGCGTGCCGGCTGCAAGAAAAATGTGGCCGCCGAAATGGTGGATAGCCTTTTTAACGCCATGCGCGATAGTTTGATCGAAGGCAACCGCATTGAAATTCGCGGCTTTGGCGTTTTTCAAGTCAAAGACACGCGCCCCAAACCAGCTGCGCGCAATCCGCGCACGGGCGAGATCATCTACGTCCCGGCTCGTCGCAAGACCCACTTTAAACCCGGTCGCCTCCTCAAAGATGCTTTGCACGAAGTGGATGGTGTCGAAAATGCGACGGGCGCTGCAGTTCCGTCCGACCCCGTAGGGGGGGACGCCGACAACCAATAAAAGGTCATTGGTCGCTGTGAACAATTGCATGAGAGAGGCGTTCTGCGCCTCTCTATTTTTTTGTGTGCTGTGCGCCTCTGCGCTTGCAGCTGAATCGCTGATGGGACTGAGTTGGAACTCGGTCGACGATCTGCTCCGCCTGCAGGAGCGCGGTGTGCGTGTGCGCTATGTAGACCGGCAGATTGCTCTGGTCGAAGGAGTGGAAGACGACCCCGCGTCCCAACGGCTATTTTTCGATCAGGCGCCGAACGGCCAAGTATACTACCTGACCGATCACCCCGACGAGGAGGCCCCGTCAGGCGTGTACTCCGTCTATCGACGCGGTGGACTGCGCGGTTGGGCGCTCGTGCGCATGTCGCCGGAACGAGCGGACGAACTGCGCGTAGAGGAGGGGCACTTTCTTTGGCCCCTGCCCGACCGCTATGCGCTGAGCAGCTGGTTAGAGGATGCAGCTTCGGCTAAGATCGCCGTCCAAGAGCCGGCCGAGGCCGTGCGGCGCGTGCTCGAACGAGTAGATGCCGGCCAACTGCAGCGCGACGTAGAAACACTCTCCTTGATCGACCCGCAGGCCGGCAGCGTGCCGGGTAATTTTCGCAGCCGTTTTGTTCTGCATCCAGACATGGGCGAAGCGACCGAATATATCCGCGCCCAACTAGCTGCTGCACTTGGTGAAGACGCCGTCCAACTGCAGGCCTTTCCCATCAGCCGGAATACGGCGCGCTCGCGGGTAAAGGAGAACAAGGAGGGTATTGATCTGGTCGACAGCACGGCGTTTAACGTGGTGGCCACGCTGCCCGGTTCCGATCCTCAAGCGGGTTATTATATCGTTTGCGCTCACTACGATGCGACGGCCATCCGTTCGTCGGGCTGGGACTGGCGCAACGATCCGGCGCCCGGAGCCGATGACAACGCTAGCGGTGTCGCGCTCGTGATGGAAAGTGCGCGTGCTCTGGCCGGGCAGACGTTTCCATGGACCATTCAGTTTATCGCCTTTTCCGGTGAGGAACTGGGCCTGCTGGGCAGTCGCTACTACGCCGATGTGGCCCAGCTCGGAGACGAGCGCATACTCGGCGTGCTCAACTTCGATATGATCGGATTCAACGATTTGTCCGAACGCCTCGAGTTGGTTAGCAATCCGGGATCGATGTGGTTGGTGGATGCGATGCGCTCGGTGAACGAGCTCTACGAGATTGGCTTACGCGTTGATGTGCTCGAGGATGCCGGTGCCGGTCTGAGCGACCACGCGCCGTTTTGGGCGCGCGGCTACGATGCGATATTGGGCATTGAAAACTACCTGCCGACCGATACGACGACGGCCGGAGTGCGCCGCGGCGATTACCGCATTAACGCTCAATATCACTCCACCGTCGACCTTCCCGATAGTCTAAATTACGGTCTAATGCAGCGGGTAACGCGGCTGGCCGTAGGCACGTTGGCCCAGTATGGTGTGGGAGAGGGCCTGCCCAATCTGGCCGTCTTTGACGGGGATTTGAGCGGCGACGACGAAGACCATCTGCGCGTGCGCATCGCCAACGTGGGTTTCGGTCAGATCGTGCAGGACTTCACGCTCAGCGTATCGCAGTGTCAGCTCGACTCGACCGGCTGTCAGCTCGTTTACGAAGGACGCGTAGACGGTGGACTGCCGCCGGGAGGGGGGCGCCAAGTGCGCTTTCCCTGGGGGCGCTTTGGCGAGCAGCTCTTTCTTGTCGAGGTCGCCAGTGACGAAGTGGAGGTTACTCGCCAAGATAATCAGATCTTTCAGCGCGTCAGTCTCATACCGCAGCGGGATATCGCGGTATTCCCCAATCCGTTTCACCCTCGTGATCACGCCGGACTGCGCTTTAGCGGCGTCCCGTTTAACGCCGTTGTGCGCGTGTATGCACCGACGGGTGAGTTGGTCTGGTCGGCGCGGGAAGACGACGCGCGTCAGCGACGCCTGGGGGCGCGGGCCAACGAAGTGCTGTGGATTGGAGTGAACGGCGGTGAGCAGAGCGACTTGGGTGCAGCGCTCGTGGGCAGTGGCGTCTACGTGTATACGATCCACGATGCCGACGGGGTGCTCCTGCGCAAAGATAAAGTAGCCGTCGTGCGCTAAACTTGCGGTTTGCTCTGAGCGGGCGCTTCGCGCAGCGGGCAGTCCGAACAGCGCGCCTGCGCATCGCCGCAGTGTTCCAGATCGCAGCGCAGTATGGCGTCGATCTGATGCTGCCAGTTGGGTGGATAGTGCAGCGTGCCCTCGACGGCAAAGTCGCGCACGAGCGCGCGCAGCAGTGCAAAGCGCGTCGTGCGTTCTCCAACGCGTTCGCGCACGTGTCTACGCGCGCTGGCTAACCCATCTAAATAGGCGGCAAATTCTTCGTCGAACAGCGTTTCCAGATCCTGGCGCAGGCGGCTGGCCAGCGATGGGCTGGTATTGCTCGTGCTGATGCTGAGACGCAGATGTCCCGGCGCGACAAGGGCTACCATACCGAAGTTGCACAGAGCGGGCTGGTCGTACGAATTAATGAGTATGTTGCGTTCATTGGCCGCTTCCCAGACGCGCTGGGTCAGTTCCGGTGCGTTGGAATGCGTGTTAATTACGAGGAATACGCCCGTCAGGTCCTCTTCGGTAAAGGCGCGCTGCGCGTGGAGTATGCGGCCGTCAGCCGCCCAGCGCTCGAGCTGTGGCGTCAGTTCGTCGGCCAGCAGCGTGATGCGGGCTCCGGCCTCGAGCAGGCGGCTCGATTTTTCCTCGGCTTCGCGGCCTCCGCCCAGCACTAAGCAGGGACGATTCATTACGTCGAGGCCGACTTGAAAAAGGGGGTTTACGTTCAATGTCCGTGTCCGAGCTGAGCTACGAGTTCGTCTAGCTGCGGGAGCACGAGCTGGTCGAGGGCCAACTCTATAGCCTGCAGGTCGGACGGCAGGGCGAATACCAGGCGGCGCTGCTGCACGCCCGCGGCGGATCGTGCGAGCATTGCCCGCGGGCCAATAGCGGGAAACAGCAGGTTGCGTAGGAGCTCGCCAAAGCCGTCTAGGCGGCGGTCGAGCAGCTTTTCAACTGCCTCACTCGTCGCGTCGCGGAGTCCAATGTCGTCTCCGCTAGCTAAGAAAATGGCGCGCACAGAGCTGGCCTGCGCCAGCATGGCGACTTCGCCTTTGATCTGTAGCGCATCGCTCTTGATTTTACGCGGCGCGCCGCAGGTGTGCCCGGCATCGGTCAGGCGTTGAGCAATGCGCTCGGCGTATTCGACGGCGCGTTGGTCGCGATCGCCGCCTACGGCGACGACGGCACAGCCAATGGGCTGCCCCATGGATTAGCCTCGAACGAGCGAGGGATAGTCGGTGCCGTCACCGGTGCCCTCTTCAACCGGCAAACCGAGTTCGGCCCAGCCCTTTTCCACGACGTTGCCGCTCTGATCGCGTGCTCCGCCGAACCCGCCCATAACGTTGGATAGGTCGGTAAAGCCCGCCGCCGCGAGGGCTTCGGCAGCTCGCTGCGAGCGGCCGCCCATTTGGCATCCGAGCAGGAGCTTGGCGTCGCGTGCAAAATGCTTCTCTACGACGCTAACGAAATCATTATTCGGCACCATGCCCATCGATTCTTTGTGCATGATGGGTATGTTCAATGCGCCGGCGGGATGTGCCGTTTCATACTCGGGCATAGAGCGCACATCGATATAGACGTACGCTTGGTCGCTGTCGAGCAGCTCTTTGGCCTGCGTGGGATTGATCGTTTTTATGCTCACGGGATAGACCTCCTGTCGAGTAAAGTTTCCGTTGGCGTCGAATACGGGCCGTTCGCCTCGTCGCTGGTTTTTCAGGTAGTCGAACCAGCAGCGATAGGAACAAAAATAATACCCCTGGCGTTCTAGGAAGCTACGCTCGTAGGGGGCGCTGCAGGCGCGGCATTGGCGCGCTGCTTTGGGTGGCGCATGGGCCCCTTCGGTTAGGTTGTCGATTAATCGGTTGAGATGGTAGCCGCCGCGCCAGCCTAACAGCAGCGCGCAGCCGGCTATGAGCAGCGTATTGCTGAGCAGCGCACTGCCCGCAAGCGACAGCCAAAAGCACAGGCAGTGCGGGCAGCTGATCAATTTGTGGAGCAGAGGCACGTGCTGTTCGGCGCTCCTGCGGAGCGGTGCCATGAGCGCAGATCGCTGTATAAAGCGGCTGCCAAAGGTCGCAAAGGTCATATTGGCAGCCAGAATGTAGAGCAGTTGCTCCTCCACTACGCAGTGCCTATCTCACGCGGGCGTGTTTCGCATCTCTAACAATAAGCTAATCTATTGCTTATTGTTATACTGACAAGTATGTCAATGGGTCTGTGCGTCGCTTCGGCGACGGAAAGCGAATAACCAACACTATGATATGTAAGAAGCCGAACACGTGGTGGTCTTCTACGCTCTTGATAGGGCTGGTTGCCATGGGAGCTTGCGGCGTTGGAGATGAGTCGGGGCAAGAACAGGCGCGGGATAATGCGGCTGATAGCACGGCCACGGAGCAGGCGGTAGTCGACAGTGTCGGTGCCGATAGCACGGTAGTGGAAGCGGTGCCTGTAGAGGCCGATATCGCACGTATTGGTTCGATTTCTTCGTATCTGGTCTTTAATTCGACGATCGAAACGGAAGAAGCCATACAGATATTCCCGCAGATTAGCGGGCTCGTAGAGCGCATTGCCGCCGAGGAGGGCGATCGCGTCGAGGCCGGTGACACGCTGCTTTATATAGAAGATGAACAGCTGCGCATCGCCTACCAAGAAGCCAAGGTTAACTTCGAGTTCCAAGAGGGTAACTTTCGTCGCAACGAGGAAATGTTCAAACGCAAATTGCTCAGCGATCAGGACTACGAAACCAAGCGCTTTGAGTTGGAGCAGGCTCGACTGCGCTACGATCGAGCGCGTCTCGAGTTAGAGCACTCGATTATCGTCGCTCCTTTTTCTGGTGTGATCACCGAACGCCACGTGCAGGTTGGCGCGCGCGTGAGTTCGGGGACACAGCTCTACGATCTGATCAAACTCGACGATATGATTGCCCGCGTATTTGTTCCGGGCCAGTACCTCATGCGGGTGGCCAAGGGACAGGAAGCCGCGATTGGATCCGACTTTCTGCCCGATCAGCAGTTCGATGGATGGGTCAAACGGATCAGCCCAGTCGTCGATCCGCGAAGCGGTACCTTCAAGGTCACGGTGGGGGTGCGCGACCGCTTCGAAGCGCTGCGTCCGGGCATCTTTGTCAACGTGCGCATTGTGACCGATACGCATGAAGAGGCCGTGCTCGTTCCCAAGGACGCCGTTGTCTACGATGGCGGCGAGCAGTACGTGTTTGCCGTGCGCGACTCGCTTGCCCAACGCATC
Organism: Gemmatimonadota bacterium; assembly: GCA_038119905.1. GTDB lineage: Bacteria > Latescibacterota > UBA2968 > UBA8231 > UBA8231. Next base: position 14,572 of record JAYOKQ010000006.1, read on the forward strand.
CTGCTCAAGCTCGGCTACGAGAGTGCACACGAGGTCGAGGCACTGGCAGATATTGCTGCCGGCGACCGCGTGATTACCGTCGGGCAAAACGGGCTTAAAGACGGGGCGCGGGTTCGCGTCGTTCAGGAAAACTCGGTCGTCGGACAGCCCGACGCTGCCGCGCGCACCGACAGCGTCAACCGCGTACAGAACTAGAGAGCTACCGTGGCAAACACCGAAGCCGTTGACGCCGGCGGATCTAGTTTTTCCATCACCACGCGCCGTCCCGTAGCCATTCTCATGGTCGTGATGGCCATTTGCGTCTTTGGCTGGGTATCCTACCAGCGCCTGTCGCTCAACCTGATGCCGGATATTTCCTATCCGACGCTGACGGTGCGCACAGAGTATCCAGGTACGGCTCCAGAGGAAGTGGAAATGCTGCTCTCGCGCCCGCTTGAGCAGGAAGTGGGCATCGTGCCCCATCTGGTCAATATGAGCTCCATCTCCAAAGCTGGGCAGTCTGATATCATCCTCGAGTTTGAGTGGGATACGGATATGAATGCCATTTCGCAGGACGTGCGCGAGAAGGTCGATCGCGTCTTTCTGCCGCAGGGAGCAGAGAAACCGCTCCTGCTGCGCTACGACCCCTCGCTCGATCCAATTATGCGCATTGGCTTTCACGGCCCGCAGACCCTCTACGAACTGCGCTACCTAGCAGAACAGGAAATAAAGCGTGAGTTGGAGGCGCTGTCGGGGGTGGCAGCGGTCAAGATCAAGGGCGGCCTTGAGGAAGAAATTCACGTAGAGCTCAACGAGCGTCAGATCGCCATTATGGGATTGGATATAGCGCAGATCAACAGCCGCCTAGCGCAAAACAACGTCAACTTGCCGGGGGGCAATCTGCGCGAGGGGCAGGTTGAATACCTCATCCGCACGCTCAATGAATTTCGCACGGTCGAAGAAATTGGCGATCTCGTGGTGGCCCGACAGGCCAACGCCGATGTCTATTTGCGCGATATTGCCCGCGTCTATCGCTCGCACAAGGACCGCGAAATTATTACGCGTGTAAACGGCGGAGAGAGCGTCGAAATTGAGATTTACAAGGAGGCGGATGCCAATATAGTCGCTGTCGCCGAGCGCGTGCGCGGCGTCCTCTACGGGTTGCCCATGCAGCAGGCCTACGTAGAAGGCCTTGCAAAGAAAGACAAAGGAGACCCAGAGAAAGAGGAATCCGAAGAACGGACCGGTGAGAAAGCGCAGGGCGAAGAAGTGCTCAAACAGCGCCGTATTGAGGCCGCCCAAGAGGCGATGAATCACCTCATGATGACGGACTTTATTAGCTATCGCCTGCCGTCAGGGGCACGTCTAGAAATGCTTTCGGACCAGTCGATCTTCATAAAAAACTCGATCGACGAAGTGCAAAACAGCGCGCTCATTGGAGGCGGTTTTGCCGTGCTGGTGCTCTTTGTATTTTTGCGTAATATCGTGCACACGCTCATCATCGGACTGACGATTCCCGTGTCTATTGTCGCCACGTTTGCGCCGATGTTCATTTTTGACGTCTCGATGAATATCATGTCGCTAGGTGGCCTGGCGCTCGGAGTCGGCATGCTGGTCGATAACTCTATTGTCGTTCTCGAGAGCATCTTTCGCTGTCGGGAAGAAGGCGACGATATCGCGCGTGCGACAGTGCGCGGCACGGCCGAAGTGGGCACGGCCGTTTTCGCCTCGACGCTGACCACCATTACCGTTTTCTTTCCCATCGTCTTTGTAGAGGGCGTTGCGGGACAGGTCTTTGGCGATATGGCGCTGACCGTCGTGTTTTCGCTTTTGGCCTCGCTCGGCGTAGCGCTATTTTTTATTCCCATGCTGGCCTCGCGTCAGATTGCCAGCGACCAATACGGAGCATTTAGTCAGTTTGCTCGCAGTGATTTTTTGCGCTTGGCTTCCATAGATCGCGTGCGTGCAGCGCTCACAGATAGAGACCAGGGTGCGGCGGTACGTCTCAAATATATTGCGCTGGCGTTGCCCCATCTGCTCGTAGAGCTATCCCTGCGCATTGTGCTAGCCGTCGCCGTTTTGGTTGCCGCTGCGCTCAAAGCTATTGCCCTACTGCTCTTCTATATCCTCTGGCCGCTGGTCTATATCGCTGAGCGTTGGTGGATTAAACCCGAACAATCTCTGGCCGAATCAGCAGAGGTGTGGGCCGGAGCTAGTCGCGTTGGTAGCTGGACTTTTTTTGACCGTCTGTGGCCCGAGATCCTCGCTTTTGGCGGTCCGTTGCAGCTGCGCAAGACCGTGCTGCTATTTGCCCTGTGGCTTGGTCAGACGCCGCATTTGGCGTGGAAAATTCTCAAGTACCTGCTGTGGCCTTTCGTCGTCCTCTACGTAGTGCTGCGCTTTGTGCTGTCGATTGTGCTGCGTCTGACCGGCATTGTGCTGCACGTGGCCATTATGCTCGTGGGGCTGGTCGTGGTCGCCTTGCTTTTTCTACTTGGTCTGCTGCTGCTGCCGGTTTTTGCCCCCTTACTATACCTATTCGAAAAAGGCTTTGCCCTTGTGCAACGCGGTTATCCGGCGCTGTTAAAAGTCGCTTTGCACAACCGACTTGCAGTGGTAGCGGGTGCGCTAGGCGCGCTGGTATTTTGCTGGCAGCAGCTGCTGCCGCAGCTGGGACAAGAGCTGATTCCCCAGGTTCATCAGGGCGAGTTCAATATGCGAGTTGCTCTGCCCGTTGGCACGCCGCTGCAGAGGACGGCTCTCGTCGTCGAGCGCATCGAAGCCGTGGCTGCTCAACAGCCCGACGTCGAGCGCATGGCTACTACCGTGGGCACCGACCAGTCGGCCAGTAGCTCGGCCGACGAAGGCGAGCACACCGCCGAGATTACGCTCAAACTGGTCGAGGGATCTACCGCGGAAGGAGAAGATCGGTTAATCGGTCGACTGCGCTCTCTGCTGGCCGATATTCCAGAAGTTGAGCTAGAGATCGCCCACCCCGCGCTGTTTAGCTTTAAAACGCCTATTGAAGTCGAGGTGCGCGGCAATGATCTGCGTCAGCTGCGCCGGCTGAGCAAGGATGTCGAAGCGCGTTTGGCCAGCATTCCGGGCTTGGTCGACGTGCGCTCCTCGCTACAGGTGGGCAATCCGGAACTACAGATCAACTACCGCCGCGACCGCCTGGCCAACTACGGCCTGCGGTTGCGCGACGTAGCCGAACTGGTTCGCAACAAAGTGCAGGGACGGGTTGCGACCGATTTTCGAGAAGAAGAGCGGCAAATCGACGTGCTAGTGCGTTTGCGCGAAGAGGATCGCTTGGGACTGGCCGAATTGGAGCGCCTCGTCGTCAATCCAGGTGGCGCGATTCCCATTCCGCTGTCTGCGGTGGCGGATATCCACGTTGACGAAGGGCCCAGTGAAATTCGCCGCATCGATCAGCAGCGCGCGGCGCTGGTTACGGCCAATATTCAAGACATCGATTTGGGGACGGCGTCCGGACGCATCTACGCGGCGCTGCGCCAGATGGATTTTCCCACGGGATTTGACTTTTTGATCAGCGGCCAAAACAGAGAGATGGAGACATCGCTCAACAGCCTGTACTTCGCGCTGGCGTTGGCTATTTTTCTGGTATATATCGTGATGGCCTCGCAGTTTGAGTCGCTGGTGCACCCTTTCGTTATCATGTTTACGGTGCCCTTGGCGCTGATTGGCGTCCTCATTGCGCTCTATGTTCTGCAGGTCGCTCTGAGCATCGTCGTCTTTATCGGCCTAATTATGCTAGCCGGTATCGTCGTCAACAACGCGATTGTCTTGGTCGACTATATAAACACTCTGCGCCGGTCCGGTATGGAGAAAATGGAGGCGATCGTGCGCGCCGGCAGCGTGCGCCTGCGCCCGATTTTAATGACGACCTCAACTACGGTGCTCGGTCTACTACCCATGGCGCTGGGACTGGGCGAGGGCGCTGAAATTCGCACGCCGATGGCGTTGACCGTTATAGCGGGGCTGACCAGTTCGACCTTTTTGACGCTCGTCGTGATCCCCACCGTTTATTCGCTCGTCGACCGGAGGGACTGAACCATGGCATCAGAACAGGAGCACCTGCATCCGCTGCCGCGTTTCTCGGTCAGCCGTCCGGTAACGGTTACCATGATTTTGCTGGCGATGCTCGTCGTTGGCGCCATCGCCTATGCGCGCATTCCGCTGACGCTCTTTCCCGAGGGCATGGAGTGGCCGCGCTTGTACGCCTGGGCTGCGTATCCCAACGCCGGGGCAATTGAGGTAGAAAAAAAGGTCGTGCGGTTGATGGAAGAGGCCGTGGCGCAAATTGGCGGCGTGAAGAGCATGCAGTCGAGGGCCAATAGGGGAAGCGGTTCGGTCATTGTCGAGTTTCAAAAAGATACCGATCTGCAGGTGGCCTTTGCCGAAATGAAAGATCGGCTGGACCGGATCATGCCGGAAATGCCCGACGAGATCGAGCAGCTTATGGTGCGTCGCTGGGATCCCAACGACATCCCAATAATGGCCGGTGCCATTACCTTTCCACCCGGATCGGGCGATCCGCGTTTTTTGTTGGACACCTATATAGAGCCGGCATTTCGTCGCATTGAGGGCGTGGGCAACGTCCAGCTGTGGGGCACGCCGAGTAAACAGGTGCTGGTCGAAGTAGATCAAGATCGGATGCGCAGCCACGATATCAACATGTTTCAGACCGTTAACGATCTGCGCAGCCAGAACGTCGTCGTGCCGGGCGGATGGATCGTCGAGGGGGGCAAAAAGATTTACCTGCGCTCCGTGGGACGCTATCAAACGGTTGAAGAGTTAAGTGAGACCGTCATCGATCCAGCGCATCAGCTCAGCCTCAAAGATATCGCATCGGTGTCCTATAAGCCGCCGCGCAAAGACTGGTCGAACCGAATCAACGGCCAGGAGTCGATGGGATTTGAAATTATTCGCTCTGCCGAAGCTAACGTCGTCCATATTTCGCACGAAGTAGAGGCTACGCTGGCCGAACTCGCTCAGCATCCCAAGCTGAAAGGCATCGAGTACGTGGTATTCTGGGATCAGGGAGAGCACGTTACCTCGTCGGTTTATAACCTGCGTGATTCGGGATTGTGGGGCGGGCTGTTTGCCGCTCTTGTGCTATTCTTCTTCCTGCGCGCCGTGCGCATGACGCTGATTATCACGCTGGCCATTCCGCTGTGCATACTCGTCACTATAACGGCACTCTACTTTGCCGGCTGGTCGCTCAATATGGCGACTATGATGGGGCTGATGCTCAGCTTGGGACTGGTTGTAGACAATGCTATTGTAATCGTAGAAAACATCTTTCGCATGCGGCAGAATGGGCTCGATCCGCGCCGCGCCTCTATCGAGGGAGCCGGCCAGGTCGGACTCGCGGTGACGATGGCCACCCTAACCACCGTTGTCGTGTTTCTGCCGCTCGTGCTGATGGGATCCGACGACAATATGGCCTTCTGGATGCTGCGCATCGGTATGCCTGTAATCGTTGGATTGGTCGCTTCGCTTTTTATTGCCTTGCTCATTATACCGCTGGCCGCGCTCAAGATGGGATCGGACAAGATGCGCAGTGATCCGGCGATCATCGTCTGGCTACAGCGCCGCTATGAACGTTCGTTACGCTGGGTGTTAACGCATCGATTGGACGCATTTATCCTCGTCGTTCTCGCCGTGGCCAGCATGCGTATCCCCATGGAAGGCATCGGGCGCACGGACCGGAACGAGCGCGATGAAACGCGAATTGAATTGGCGTTCGAAATGCCTTCTGGTCAGAGCCTCGAAGAGGCCGAGCGCTTTATGAATGCCATAGAGGACACGCTAGTCGCCCATAAAGCACACTATAATATCCAGAACATACGCACCAATTTCAGCGCTGGTTCAGGTCGTATCTCGCTGTATCTCCAGGAGGAGGAAGACCTCGAATGGTACTCGGTGGCCTGGAGTGATTTGCTCAAGAACATGGGCCTGAGGACTCAGGCATACCTCGATTACAGAGAGGTAGAAGAAGACCTGCGCAAACGCCTGTATATACCCGCCGGCGTTACGATGCGCGTCAACTGGGATAGCACACAAGAAGACGCCGCTGTCAGCGTGACGCTGTACGGCGAAGACACGCGCGTGCTGATGGGACTCGCTCGCGAAGTGGAGCGACGACTAGAACGCATTCCCGGCCTGCTGTCGGTCGATACCGATATGGATCGAGGCGGCACGGAGCTACAGCTGCGTCTCGATCGCGGCCAGATGCAGCGTCTCGGAGTCAGCGCGCAGGTCGTTTCGGGCAACATTTCCTACGCGCTGCGCGGGCACAACATAAACAAGTTTCACACGGAAGATGGGCGAGAAATTGATATCCAGGTGCAGCTAGAGGCGTACGATCGCAAAAACCTGCAGGATTTGCGCAGCATTTCCTTCCCCACCGAAGATGGGCGGGAGATACCGCTTGAGTCGCTGGCCGATATCTACGTGGAGCGCACGCTGGGCGGCATTCGTCGCGCCGATCGACAGACGGTCCTCAACGTAGTCGCGCGCGCAGACAAAGAAGATGCCGAAGCACTTTTCTTACAGGTTGATCGGGCGATGCAGGGGTTCGAGATGCCGCGCGGCTATCGCTGGGACAAGGGCGATCGCTACGAGCGTTTAGAAGAGCAAGATAGCTCGATGTTCTTTGCCGTTATCATGTCAGTCACGTTCGTTTTCTTGCTCATGGGCGTGCTCTTTGAGTCGTTTGTGCTGCCCCTTTCCGTGCTGATTTCCATTCCCTTTTCGTTTCTCGGCGTCTATTGGACGCTCTATCTGACGAATACGCAGCAGGACGTGATGGCTGTTATCGGCATGGTCATTCTCATCGGCGTAGTCGTCAACAACGCCATCGTGTTGATCGATCTGGCCAACAGGTTGCGCGACGAGGGAATGGAGCGGATGCAGGCGCTGATGGAAGCGGGGCGCCATCGCTTTCGCCCCATTCTTATGACGACCTTTACCACGGCCTTTGGTCTGATTCCCATGGCCGTCGGCAACTCCAAATTAGTCGGCCTCGCCTATGCGCCGCTGGGGCGGACGATGATGGGTGGGCTCATGGCTTCTATGGTGTTGACGCTGGTGTTGGTGCCGCTGTTTTACACCTTCTTTGACGATTTCCGCACGCTCGTGCAGCGCGTAATGAACTCGGCTTTTACTGGACCAAGCGCGTCGAGCGATCATTCCAATAAATAGAGATCGTAGCGTACGGGGGCACATCCGTTGCTGCTGCGCTCAATATGCCCTAGATGGCGGTGGTGGAGCCGTCCGCCGAGTGCGCTCTCCGGGGGGAGCGTGCCGCGGGCGGCAAAGAGCAGCGACTGCTGCGGCGCGGATGCACGGCCAAGGTCGGTCAGGTCGCGAAAGCGCGGGTCGTCCACCGTATAGTATGGCCGCGGTGTGAAGGCGTAATAGGCCATGCTAAAGGGAATACTATACTGATTGCTGACCAGCGGCGTGTCTGCGGCGATGCCGCGTTCCCGGACGAGCGCTTCGACGTCTCGACTAAACGCCTTCCATCCGCTGTATTCGCAGAGTCGTTCGCTCCAGGAATACGAAGGCTCGCGTCGCCGATCTGCCTGCGAAACCAAGCCAACATAGCTCGCATCAAGTGCACTGGCGAAAACCCATCGACGGACGCTGCCCGGATACTTGAGGCCGAGGCCGATGGCTAGGGCCTGCACTAGTCCGCTGGCGATGAGTGCGATGTAGAGACCCCGCCGCACCGGCAGCGAAAACGCCAGCGGCCACAGGCTGAGAAAGCCAACCAGAATCCAGTTGCCTTTTATTTGTCCTCTACTGAGTGCGAAAAAGAGAAAAGCGCCCAGCGTGCACAGCGTCGGTAGGAGTGCGAGCAGTAGATCGGCGTTCGGTGCGCGTTTGGCTCTATGGAGCGCATAGAGCAGTGCCCGATAGAGTAGATAGAGCAGGAGCGGTGAGACGAATAAAAGCGGATTGACTGCGAAAAATAGCAGACGCGCTAGCGAATGTGTTAGCGGTTCGATTTTAGACAGCGTGCTAAGCGTTTGTGGAAGGTAGAACGCCGTGCTGATCTGCGCGTGGATAAGCGGAGCGGCCACGCACAGAGACGCGATTACAAAAGCGCTCAACGCATTCGTGCGCTGCTTCTGCGGACAGGCATAGAGCAGCCATAGTCCCAGTCCAGCCGTCAGAAAAGCGCCAGAATACTTGCAGAGCACGGCGGCGCCACAGGCCGCGCCCATATAGAGCGCATCGCGCGTGGAGTGCGTCGCGCGGAAGCGCATCGCGCGCCGCAGGGCCAGCAGCCAGCAGGTGGTCAGATAGACGTCTGGATGGAGATACGAACTCGTGTGCCAGGCCCAGTGACTCAAGGCAAAGGCCGCCGCTGCCCAGCGCGCCCGACTGAGCGACAAGCCGCTGTCGCGGCACAGCTGGTAGAGCCAGTAAACGGCCAACGTGCCGAGGAGGATAGACGGCATGCGCACAAAGAGCTCGCCTCTCGGCATGAGGGCATCGGCCAGTGCGATGAGGGAAAAGGGCAACAGGGCATAGCTGGCGTCCAAGTGCTGGCTCCAGTACCAGTAGACCGCTTCGTCTTTGCCCAACTCCACACCGCTTACCAACCAGCTTCTAGCAAGCGTGTAGATAACTAGCGCCAGACCGCCGATCGCATTGACTCGGTATGGGGTCGCCTTTATATTCTGATCCCGGTTGGATGAGGTCGTCGATATCATTGTGGAGATTGTTAAATGGCCGAAGAAAACGAAGATTTACTCAAGAACCTCCAGGAAAAAAACCTAGAGCTGAGCCTGTATAAAGCGCGTAAAATCTTTCTGTGGTCCGATGTGAACGACGAGTCGGCGCGGGGTGTTGTCACCCGTCTGCTTTCGCTCGATGCCGAAGATCCCAAAAAGGAAATCGTGCTCTATATTAACAGCCCGGGCGGTTCTGTGCACGATGGCATGGCCATTTACGATGCGATGCGCGCCATCAATGCACCGGTCTCGACTGTGTGCATCGGCATGGCAATGAGCATGGGCTCCTTTCTGCTTTCGGCCGGCGAGCCCGGTCGTCGCTTTGCTTGGCCCCACGCCCGCATCATGATTCACCAGCCGCTGATTATGGGGACGGTTACCGGTACGGCTACCGACCTAGATATCCGTGCCCGCGAGACCATTCGCCTGCGCGAGGAACTCAACGAGCTCTATGCGGAGCACACCGGACAAGACGTGGAGAAGATTGCTAAGGATACGGACCGCGACTTCTTTATGTCGGCAGCTGAGGCCAAGGAATACGGTCTGTTGGACGACGTAATCACGACCACCGAGCCAATGCCCAACGGCCAGGTGAAGTAAACAGATCGTAGCTAATTGAGATGAGAAACGCCGATCTCCCGCGTGGGAGACGGCGTTTTTTTATTGCTGACAGCGGGTGCAAAAGAACGTGTTGCGCCCGCCCATGACGGCGCTCTGCAGCGGGCTATCACACCGACGACAGGGTTGTCCGGCTCGGCCATACACGGCCAATCGCTGTTGAAAGCGGCCGCCTTCTCCCGACCCTAGATAATCGCTGATGGTCGTGCCGCCTTTGCGCACGGCATTGCGCAGAACGCGTTTAATCGACTGCACGAGAGCTCCAAGTGCCTGCGGCGAAACATCGCCCGCAGCAGTCTGTGGATGAATGCCGGCAAAAAAGAGGGCCTCGCTGGCGTATATATTGCCGACGCCTACTACAATATGACCATCCATGATCAGCTGTTTAATCGGCGTTTTGCGACTCTGGCACAGCCGCTGTAGGTAGCGCGTATGGAAGGCCGCCGTCAGCGGTTCTGGACCCAGGTTGCTCAGGTAGCGGCACCCATCGACTTCGCCCTCTTCGAGCACTAAGACCATGCCAAATCGACGCGGGTCGTTAAAAACTAGTGGGCGTTCGCCGTCGAGGTAGAACACTACGTGATCGTGTCGTTGGCCAGGTTCGCGCAGGAGTAGGTTTCCACTCATCCCTAGGTGGACGAGCAGGGTGGCACCAGAGTCGAGTTCTAACAGGAGGTACTTGGCTCTGCGGCGGGCCGCCACAAAGCGCTCCCCGCACAGTCCCTGCAGGCGCGTTCTGTCGAGCCGTTCGCGCAGGCGCTTGTTTGAGGTCTCCACGCGGTCTATCTGGCGGCCTGGCAGGGCCTCCTGCATGGCGCGTCGCACGGTTTCTACTTCGGGCAGTTCAGGCATGCGATGGAGTATATGCGGACCGCTTGCATGCGTCAATATTGCCGCGGATACGCCCGCTTGTATTTTTTAAGGGACCAAAGCGAAGAGGAGATATGCACTATGGATTTAACCAAGCAGCCGCCGCGCCGTCCGTCGAATGTCAATATGGCGGGCATCGTCGGTTTGGCGCGGATGACGGACAAGGCGCGGGCCCACAACAGCGAAACGCTGGCGCCCTACGTATACGGCGACGATTCGAATCTCGATACAGAGGTTCTGGGACTCATCGGTATGAGCGCAAGCGATTTCGCCGAAGCGGCCGATGCTATGAGCGACGACGAACTTGTGGTGCGCGTCAGCCAGTCCATTGAGGAGATTGGGCGAACGCAAGAAGAGATTGACGCGTTTAATCGCGAGCGCATAGAGCGCGAGCCGCACGACGAACGGCATCGGGCGCTATTGGCAGAGCGGCTGGCAAAATACGCTCCCGATCGCACGGATATAACGACGATCTTCGCTTCGCTCGAACTAGACGACTGGGGGCAGTTTCGCCAGATCGATCTGACTCAGCAGCCGCCGCGCACGCCCTATCTGCGCAGCGTATTCGGTCTAATGGGTGCTGCGCGCATGGCCGATAAGGCACGGGCGGCCCGAGCGGGTACCTTGGGCGAATACCGCTACGGCGATGATTCGGGACTGGATCGGGCCATCCTGGAATTTCTCGGTATGAGCGCTGGCGACTTTATGGAAGCGGCCTATGCACATCCCAACGATACCGAGTTATCCGAATGGATAGCCGAGCGCGTGGAAAAGACGCCGTCAGAAAAGTGCACGTTCAATGCGCTTCGGGCTCAGTTTGGGCGCTTTGGTGAGGTGCGCGCGGCCTTTTTACAGCGCAGGGAAGAGGTGGGATGCGAACGGAGTGATGTCGATACCTATTTCGACCTCATGGACGTTGACGACGAAAAGAGCTTTGGCGTGGTCGATTTGCGGCGCCATGCTCCGCGCAGCATCTACGATACGAGTGCGGCGGGTTTGGCTGGTTTAGCGCGGGCTATCGACAAAGCGCGTGCCTATAACTGTCGAATGCTAGGCACCTACTGGTTTGGGGAAGATTCCGGTTTTGATCGCGCTATACTGAAGTTTGTCGATACGAGCGCAGCGGACTTTGCCGCGGCGATGGAGACCTGTGCCGACGACGAGGCGGTGCTGGCTTGGTTGGGTCAACGCATCAGCGGTAAGAGCGAAGAGGAAAAGGCTCATTTTAACCAGTCACTGTGGACGGCATCGCCGCGCGGCGACCACCAGTGGGCCGCCATACGCAAGGTGGTGGGGGCACTCGATCCACGGCGCCAGGACGTGTGCTGTTTTGCCGCGATGACCGCATTGGATGACAGCGTATTTTTCGCTCGTATGAAGGCAGGCGTTTAATGGGGCGTCCGCTCATTGGCATTACCACGAGCCTAACCGAGACGGCGCAGGTGCTGCAGCGCCGCTACGTCGATGCCGTAGAACGGGCCGGCGGTGTGCCCGTTGTAGTCGCGCAGACGACGGCGCCCGAGGCACAGCGTCCGCTGCTTGATGTGCTCGATGGCCTAGTGATCACGGGCGGTCCCGGTATTGTCGAGGGACTTGTCGGCCAACTGCCAGACGATTTGCCCGCCGTCGATATGCACCGCTGGCAGTCCGACTGTGCCGCTTTTGATGCGCTACAGGAGCGGAATCGTCCGATGCTGGGCATTTGCTACGGTATGCAGTTTATCAATGCGCGTTTAGGTGGGACGCTCTACGCCGACGTGCAGGCCCAACTCGGCGTGGTACCCCATTCGCCCAAGCGGACCGAGGGGCGCGATATATCGCACGATATTGACCTAAGCGAGGGATCGGCGCTGGCCGAAATCATTGGTGCTGTGCGCGTGCCGGCCAACAGCTTTCACCTGCAGGCCGTCGAGCGGGTCGGCCGGGGACTGCAGGTCAGCGCGCACTCGGACGATGGCTTGATTGAAGCAATCGAAGGAGAAGGGGGACGGTTGGTCGGTGTGCAGTTCCATCCGGAAGCTATGCCGGGCACGGCGTGGGATCGCTTGTTTGAACACCTGGTGGCACGCGCCGGTCAGAGCGCCTAGGCGTCGCGCTCCTGCCAGGCGTTGGGGGCTTGTCGGCTAGTCACCTCGACGAGGCGGTCTTCCTCGACTAGATAGCCGGTCAGAGCGCCGCCGTATACGCAGCCGGTATCGAGGCCCAAGAGGTATAGGTCTCCGTGGCGTCGTTTGACGACGAGGCCGCCCGGAGCGTCGTGGCCAAAGATCAGCAGAGAATGATCGGATGGCTCGTAGTAGTCGTGCCAGCGCGGACCCTCGATGCTGCCGCTGACCGGGGGCCAGGTGCGGATGGTGATGAACTCCTCAAAGCGGGTGCCGGCCAACCCGTGCTCCGGATTGATGCCCGCGTGAACCAGCAGAAAAGCGTCTTCCTCCAAATAGAGCGGCACCTTCATGAGCCAGGCGTGCAGGGCTTCTTGCACGGGCGCTAGCTGGCGTAGGGCATAGCGCTGGTCGGGTTTGGTGCGACCCGGATCGTCCCCGGCGAGCAGATCGCCCAACTGCTGGCGCAGGCGCGCGTCGTGATTGCCCAAGACCATCTTGGCCCGATAGGCGGAAATTTGCTCCCAGACGCCGAGTGGATCGGGACCGCGCGCAAAGGCATCGCCCGTTAGGAGCAGGCGATCGCTGCCTGCGGCAAAGTCGACCGCAGTTAATAGGGCCTCTAGTTCCTCGGCGCATCCGTGTATGTCGCCGACGATAAGCGTGCGCATGACATCCCTCTGGTTGGTATTGCATCGAGGAGGTTAAAAGGCTATCATAAGCCCCACAAACGAAAGCCTTGTAGAGCAAATCCTATGACTGAAACAGCCGCACCACAACCTCAAGTTCGAACCGAACCGGCGTCCTGCCACGTGATGGCTAAACCGTCCGGTTCGGTGTGTAATATCGACTGTACATACTGCTTCTATTTAGAGAAAGAGAAGCTCTATCCGGATGCGCGCAAGAGTTGGCGCATGTCCGACGAGACCTTAGAGCAGTATGTAAAGCAGTATATCGAAGCACAGGACGTGCCGGTGGTCAATTTTGCCTGGCAGGGTGGGGAACCAACGCTGATGGGGCTGGATTTCTTCCGCCGCGCCGTCGAACTACAGCAGCGCTATGCTGACGGCAAGGCCATTACCAATGCGTTTCAAACCAACGGCATCCTGCTCGACGACGAGTGGGGTGCCTTTTTGCACGAGCAGAAGTTCCTCGTTGGGTTGTCCATTGACGGTCCGCGCGAGTTCCACGATCGCTATCGGGTCGACAAGGGACAAAAGCCGACCTTTGATCGCGTCTATGCCGGCTTACAAACGCTGAAGCGGCACGCGGTTGAATTCAACACGCTGACAGTGCTGCAGAACCACAACGCCGATCACCCGCTGGAAATCTATCGCTTTCTGCGCGAAGAAGGCAGCGGTTTTATGCAGTTCATTCCCATTGTAGAGCGCTCGGCAGACCAGCCAGAAGAAGACGGTTTAGAGCTGGTAGATCCCACGTTCGAAGGCAAGGCACTGGTGACGCGCTGGTCCGTAGGCGCCAACCAATACGGGCGCTTTCTGTGTCGGATTTTCGACGAGTGGGTGCGCAACGACGTCGGTCGCGTCTTTATACAGATGTACGATACGGCGCTGGGCGCCTGGATGGGACAGGACCCGAGCCTGTGTATCTTTGCTCGCACCTGCGGCAAGGCGCTGATCATCGAGCACAACGGCGATCTATATTCCTGCGATCACTTCGTCTATCCCGACTATCGCTTGGGCAACGTGCACGAGGAATCCATTCGCGATATGGTGGCCAGTCCGCTGCAGGAGAAGTTTGGCAACGACAAGGAAGATACCCTGCCACAGTACTGTATCGAGTGCGACTATCGTTTTGCCTGCAACGGCGGCTGTCCCAAACAGCGCTTTACGCGCACGCCGCAGGGCGAGAGCGGGCTGAACTACCTGTGTAAGGGATATAAGATGTTCTTTTCGCACGCCGATCCCTACATGCGCTTTATGGCCAACGAGGTCGGCAATGGCCGGCCGGCAGCCAATGTCATGCAGTGGGTGCGGCAGATGGATGCGCAGCGGGAAGCCGCTCGACAGCGCGTTGATCCCGGGCGCAACGATCCGTGCCCGTGCGGCAGCGGCGCCAAGTACAAGCGATGCTGCGGCCGAGCCGCTTAACGCACCGCACACCAGGCCCGACGGGCCGCAGATCGATTGAAAAGGGAGTGGGCAGATGATCGATATTCAGTTACAACCCGATGCGAATAAAGCGGTCGTGACCATAGATGGGAAGCTGTTTACGGAATACCGCTACGGCCACTACGTGTGTCGTCCCTACCTGTACCCGCTGCACACACCGGACGGTCAGGGGCTGACGCGCGCCTATCCGATGGAGCAGGTCGAGGACGAAAAACAGGATCACTATCACCACCGCAGCGTCTACACGGCGCACGGTTTGGTCAACGGCTACAATTTGTGGGACGAGAGCACCGATCACGGCGCGATGCTGCAGCGCGGCCAACCCGTGGTCGGCGTCGTCGACGGCGTTGCGCAGATCGACGGCATCGTCGACTGGTACGGTCCCGAGGGACAACATCTGCTGGAAGAACGGCGCAGTATATCCATCCGTGCCGAGGATGCACTGCGCATTATCGACCAGCGCAGCGAGTTTCGCGCCCTGTATGGCGACGTGACCTTTGGCGACACAAAAGAAGGTGGACTCTACTCCATTCGCGTGCCGACTTCGATGGATGCCAAAGACCATGGGCGCATTGAAAATTCCGAAGGTCAGGTATTTGAAAACGGCGAGGGCAAAGAGGAAACGTGGGGCGTGCAGGCGGCTTGGGTCGACTATTCCGGACCGCTGGCCAGCGGCCAGGAATGGGGGCATACGGTCGTCGATCACAAAGACAACCCGCTCTTTCCGACCTATTGGCACGTGCGTGGCTACGGTCTCTTTACGGCTAATCCCTTTGGCGTGCACGACTTCAAAGGCGACGAGAGCATTGATGCGAGCTGGACGATTCCCGCCGGACAGCAGCGCGTATTCCGCTTTCGCCATATCGTGCATCCGGGGCGCGGTGTCGACGGGCACGCCGACGTGCGCGGTCATATCGAAGCATTTCAGCAGTAAATCGTCTATTAGAGAGGGGGCGGAGAGAGCAGTCTCTGCGCCCCCTCTTTTTCGTTCTATGAAAGGGGATGCACGCGCCGTCTCTGGGGCGACGCATATCCCTTGCCGCCGCTGTAAAGCCTCTTACCTTATGCTCCTATATGCTGTGCCACAATATCACGCTAGCTATGACAGCTAATAGCCACAAAAAAGGGGAAAAATGGCCAAGAAAAAATTACGCGTAGCCTTTATCGGAGCCGGCGGTATCGCCGGTGCGCACATGCGCTATCTCAAAGACATGGAAGACGTCGAATTGGTCGCTGCTTCCGATGTGATTGCCGAGAGCGTAGATCGCCGCTGCGAGGAGTTTGGCATCGGCGAGGCATTCACCGATTACAAAAAAATGCTGAAAGCGGTCAAGCCCGACGCCGTTAGCGTCTGCACGCCGAACGGCCTGCACGCGCCCTGCTCTATTGCCGCGCTCAATGCCGGTGCGCACGTGATCGTAGAGAAACCGCTGGCTATGAACGCACGCGAAGGTCAGAAGATGCTCGACGCGGCCAAGAAGAACCGCCGTAAACTCGTCATCGGATTTCAGTATCGCTTTGATTCCAAAACAGCGTTTGTCAAAAACGCCGTCGACAAGGGACAAATGGGTAAAGTCGTTTACGCGCGCGTGCACGCGCTGCGCCGTCGCGGTATTCCCAACTGGGGTGTGTTCGGCCGCAAAGATCTACAGGGCGGAGGACCGATGATCGATATCGGCGTGCACGCGTTAGAAATGACGCACTACGTCATGGGATCGCCCAAGCCGGTGGCCGCCAGCGGTAGCACCTACACCTATTTGGGCGACAAGAAGTCCGACGTGGTTTCTCAGTGGCCCAACTGGGACTACAAGACCTACACCGTAGAGGATTTGGCCGTCGGTATGATTCGCTTTGACAACGGCGCTACGCTCCACTTGGAGGCTAGCTTTGCCGCTCATATAGAGAAAAATGCGTGGAATTTCACGATAATGGGTGAGAAAGGCGGCGCCTCGTGGGATCCGCCCGGCCTGTTCAGCGACGAGAATAACTATATGGTCAATACGGAGCCCAACTGGCTGCCCAACACGGATGCCTTCGGTGCGAAGATGCGCAACTTTGTCGATCACGTGCTGTATAACCAGCCGACGATGGCCCCCGGCGAGCACGGCTTAATGGTGCAGAAGATGCTCGACGGTATCTACGAGTCGGCCGCTAAGGGCAAGGAAGTCGCTATTAAATAAGGGTGTCTTTGGAATGCGAGAACCGGCTCTAGGATGGAGCCGGTTCTTTTTTATGCAGTCTACGCTCTTTTTCTACTTTATTTTTTGGACGTTGAGTCCGATAGAATAAGGCAGGAGGAACCCAATGAAAAATATGCGAATTGCAGTACAGGCCCTGCTCTGCTGTGCGCTGCTTACGGGCACGGCAATCGGAGCGGAACACGAGCACTCGAGCGAAGGCCTTATCGAGTATCGCGAAAAAGTAATGGAACTGCTCAAGTCCCAGTCGGGCTCGGTGGGCGATATTCTCAAGTATAAATTGCCCTACGAAGGAGATATCCTCGTTCACGCCAAGGGATTGCAGGCGGCTAGTCGGCTGGTTGCACCGTCTTTCAAAGTCAAGGCGATGAAAGACGGCGGCGGTGCACGTGCGGAAATATGGGAGCAGTGGGAAGAGTACACGGCGGCGGCCAAGGTGTTGGAAGATGCCGCCGACAAACTCGTCGAGGCAGCCGAGGCGGGCGATATGAAGGCTGTCGGTACCGCTATGCGCGCTGTGGGTGGTTCCTGTGGGAACTGCCACCGGCCGTTTCGCAACAAAGATCACTAGGCTGCGCGCTCTGTGAGCGCGTGGTAATACAGAGAATGAGGAGCGCGGGGTGGGATGACGACCCCGCGCTTTTGCTTATGAAGCGAATCGTTCACCTAGCCATTTGGAGTGTATGCGTACTCTGGTCGACGAGTCTACAAGCGCAGTCGGCCGTCGAACGAGGTGAGTATATATTTCGCGCTAGCGGTGGTTGTAGCTGCCATACAGACGCCGATCGCGGGGGGGCATTCATGGCGGGTGGGCGCGCGCTGCAGACGCCGTTTGGGGCGATCTATTCGACCAATATCACGCCAGATCCAGAAACGGGCATTGGGCGCTGGAGCGATGGCGACTTTTTGCGCGCCATGCGCGAGGGGATTGCGCCAGACGGCTCGCACTACTACCCGGCCTTTCCCTATACGTCCTTTACTGGCATGCGCACGCGCGATGTGCTCGATCTAAAGGCGTACTTGTTTAGTCTACCTGCCGTTAAAAAAGAGAACCTGCCCAACCAACTGCCGCCGCCCTTTAGCTGGCGTTCTACGCTTGCGCTGTGGAAGATGATGCACTTTGCCGAGGGCACCTTTACAGAAGATGCTAGTCAATCTGAGGCGTGGAATCGCGGGGCCTATCTCGTCGAGGCGGTCGCTCACTGTGCAGAGTGTCATACGGAACGCACGGCAACGGGGGGGCTGCGCCAAGATAGAGCTTACGCGGGAACGGCTGTGGGGCCAGAAGGTGAGATGGCCCCCAATATTACGCCGGATCGCGCTACCGGAGTCGGCGCGTGGAGTATGCCCGACATGACCTGGTACCTGCAGAGCGGTTTGGAGCCGGATGGAGATTCGGTGCAGGGGGTCATGTGGGAAGTGATCGAACAGGGCTATCAGCACCTGAGCGAAGAGGACCTAGAGGCGATTGCTCTCTATTTGCGCAGCCTCGCGCCGATCGAACACGCTGTAGGTGCAGGCGACTAGCGCGTTTGGCTCTGTTCGGCACGGGCCTGGCGCGCCGTTTGTTGATTTCGCTTCCAGTAGTTGTCGATGGGAACTTCGCGCTGCTCGGCCGGCAGGCGGAACGTTAGTATATAGGCGCGTCGCGGCCGCGGGCTGGTATTGGCGTGGGCCGAGTGTAGCATGTAACTAGCGTGAATCGTCGCGCCGCCGGCTGGAATGGGACAGGCTACGGATCGCTCTTGCCAGCGCTGGGGATCGTCCACTTCGAGTCCGTGAATGCGCGGGTCGTTGTTGATTGGATGATGGGGTAGCACGTCGAACTGATGCGATCCCGGAACGAAGTGCAGGCAGCCCGAGTCGACGGTCGCTTCGTCGAGCGGCAGCCAAAAGTTGACTCCGCGCTGGCGCGTAGTCGGGTCGTGGTAGGCCTGATCCTGATGCCAAGGCGTAGCGGCGCCTCGGCCCGCTGGTTTGTAGATCATGTGCTCACCGTGGCCCGCCGTCATATCGGGACCGAGCAGCTGTTGGGCAATCGTCCGGGCCGTGCGCACGTAGTGTGTCTCCTGCAGTTCCGGGGCGTAGCGACTGGGACCGAGCAACTGGGGAAGGGTCGCCTCACCCTCGTCGGTTCCGGCCAGATCGAACTGGTCGCCCCGATCCCAGCCCGTTTTATCTGAAAACAAGCGATCGTATATGTGGCGCAGCTGCTCTACTTCTTCGGGCGGAATGAGTGCGTCTATGGCGATAAATCCGTCGCGCTGGAATTGTTCGATCTGTTCTTGGCTCAGGTGTGTCGTAACCGAATTCATCGCAAAACTCCCCGTATATCGCGTAGCAGGTGTAGACTGGAGGCTAGTGCAGCTTCTGGATCGGGCAGCTGCGGATGTAGCTCTAGGCTAATGGGGCCCTGGTATGGACTATCTTGCAGGGCATCGAGCAAATTGGACAGGGCGCTGCGCGTCATGACGCCCTCGCAGAGCCCCCAGTGCAGATCCTGCTGTCCATCGTTGTCGTCGAGGTGGACGTAGCAGAGCCGATCGCCTGCCTGGGCAATGACGGAGGTCGGGTCTTCCTGCGAAATCTGCAGATGGCCGCTGTCCAAGAGCAGGTAGAGATTGGCGTGATCGAGCGCGCGCAGATACGCAAGCGTGTCGACGGCCGTGGGTAGCGCCTTGCCGGGAAAGTGCTCGATACCGAGTGCGATGTTATGTGACGCGGCTAGGTCGGCCGCAGCTAGCATGCTCTGGCCAAAGTAGTCGAGCCCGTCGGGATGTTCGCCCGGCACGACATAAGCGCAATCGGCGCCGTAGCTAGCCGCTTGTTCGAGCCCGCGCGCCAGATGGTCCAGCGCGCGCTGACGCACGGACCGATCGGGGCTGTCGAGTGCAGCCTCTGCGGGCATGTTAAACGAGAGCCCGACGCAGCAGACTGCGATCCCGAGTGCGTCGATCTGCGCGCGCGAAGGCGGATTTGTATAGGTGAGTGCCTGCACGTCGACGTGCGCAAAACCGAGCTCGGCGAGTCGGTTTAGGGCGATCTCTTCGGGGGCGGATAGAGCCCAAATACAGCA
The DNA here is from genome assembly GCA_038119905.1 of Gemmatimonadota bacterium. Lineage (GTDB taxonomy): Bacteria > Latescibacterota > UBA2968 > UBA8231 > UBA8231. Next base: position 34,321 of record JAYOKQ010000006.1, read on the forward strand.
AGAAATATTCATGGTGGACCTCTCTACTCGGTGCAATCGATGCGGCCATAGCAGAAGCGACGGTTGCGCTTGACGGTCGCAAAGCCGAGTGCCTCCAGCGCGTGGCCTAATGCGCCGTCTTTCATGAGGACGCAACGGCGGGCTACGCGTTGAGCGTGATCAATGTCCCTTGGTTCGGGCAGGCCTTGGCGGGCAAAGCTGCGCACCACGTCCAGCCCGTTGGAGGCGGCTACGGTATGTGAGAACATAGGGTCGAAGTAGACGACGTCAAAAGAGCGATCGGCTAGCGTCGGCAGCATAGTCCGGTAGCAGGCGGTTTCAACCTGCACGCGTCGCATCGCCTCTGTCACGGCGTGGTGGGTAGGATGTCGGTAGCTCTGCATGCCGCAGCGGGCCAACATGGCTAGCAGTGGCGAAGCCTCTAGTGCTTGGACGCGGCCCGTCGCTCCGACGGCGTGTGCTACGGCGATCGCATCGGAACCGATGCCGCAGGTGCAGTCTAACAGCGCGTCACCCGGAGCGAGTTGGGCCAGATCAACCAGCGTATCGCTTCGGCCGCGCAGCATATTGACGACGCGCAGGACCGCGGCGTTGGGGTGATGGCGCAGTTGAGCGTGGGGCGTGTGTACGACGATATCGAACCGGCCGACAACGACCAGCGCCGCTAGTCGCTGTGCGCTGATTGCATCGTCTAATGGCCCTTCTGGACGAGGCAAATACGCGTAGTTTAGTTCGCACGCCAGGGTGGTGGCGCGGCGACAGAGCGCTTCGTCTGCGCGGGCGCTCGTAGTTATGGCCATGCGCTCACCGCTCGTCATGTGTTTTGCCGTCTCCCGGTTTGACTGCTACACCTGGACTGTGCGTCTGGTTTGAACAGGCGATGACGGCACGGAACCCTTAGACAGTTGAACACAGACTCGAAAAAGTGAATATGTGCAGTGAACATGAGATGCCAGAAAAATGGGTTGAGCTGTCTCGGATGACATGGGGTATCTGTGGGGTATATGCGTGTTATACTGGTGCGCTGGCCCGTCTGTGCGCCGTCGTTTTAGCGTTCCTGTAACCTAAGCTAGGGCATCGGATATGTCAGCAGTAGGAAGCGTAAAAAAATGGCCGACGCGCTGGTAGAGCGCGCCGGCCTGCTGCGCTGTGAAGGGTAGTTTTGGAGGATCAGCGCAGTATATCTATTGCGTCTAGCGCAGAAGCGTCATTTTGCGGACTTGCACCTGCCCGCTGTACTCCAGGCGATATATATAGGTGCCAGACGAAACGGGGTTACCTCTTTCGTCGTGCGCATCCCACTGCAGCACGTGCTGTCCGGGTGGGACGTGTTCGTCGACCAACTGGCGCACGCGCTGGCCCGCGCTATTGTAAATTGTCAGGCGCACGTGCTGCTCTGTATAGACGGCAAAGGGAATGGCCGTTGATGGATTAAACGGGTTGGGGAAGTTCTGCAGCAGGCGAGCGTGCTGTGGATAAGCGCTGCCTCGCGCAGACAGGTCCAGTTCCTGTATGTTGCCGGCATGGTCGGTAGCCTCTACGCGCAGGTTGTTTTCCCGCGCGGGTAAGTAGGTCGGATCCAACAGCAGCTGAGTGCCATCCCACGCGTAGGCAGTCGCCGGTATCAGGGCTTCACCCCAAAATACTTCGACGCGTGCGATGCCGCTGCCTGCATCTGCTATATGCAGACGGTGCTCGCCGTGGCGCGTCACGCTTGGGGGCGTGCGATCTTCGAATAGGGCATAGCGTCCCAAGGTGCTCAGTGCGGCGCGCAGTGAGTTGCCGGTGCGCGTGGTTTCCATCCATTCCCAGCGACCGTCTCTGTAGTGGTAGAGTCCGGCTCGGTCGGATGAGGCGCCTGTTACCTCCGCGCTCAGGTAGCCGCCGCGTCCCGTATAAGGTTGGGGCGAATGGGCCGTATAGGCGGGGGACAGCGCAACGAGTTCGGGGCCGCTATCGCCCACGGGGTTTGGCAGTAGGGCGACGACGGCATCGCCTGCAAAGGCGTTTTCTTCCATTTCAAGGGTTATGTCGGCGTGGCGTATGCGTTTGCCGCTGCCGCTGCGCACCGTGCCCACTTCAAAATCGTAGGAAGATCGAAAGAGCGTGCTCTCGACGATGGACAGGGCCACAATAGACACGCTGCCCTCTTGGCCCGGTGTCAGCACGTGGCTGCTTTGCCAAATGTCTTCGGGGCCCTCGCTGATCGACAGGTCGGACCACGTTCCGTCGTTGATGCGCAGCTGTGGGGGCGCCGTGCTGCCTATTTGATCGATGATAAATAAGTCGAGAAAAGTCGGCTGCAGCGCGTTGGGTAAGGGTACCAGGACAAAGTTGCTGCTCGGCGTGCCCATGCTGCCGTCGTTGGCATATACCTGTGCTGCGATCTGACCGCTGGCGCTCGAGCCGTCGGGTAGGGCCGCGCGCAGTTCGATAGTGTCGTCGCTCTCCCAAGGCGTGGCGCGCGTTAGCACGAGTTCGCCCAACGTTTCGTCGTAGTGCACGTTCACGGGCTGTAGGCCTTGTGCCGTCCACAGGACATCGGCTGGATTGACTTGGCCGGTCAACAGATCACCCAGCTGTAGGCGTATTTCTGTCGTGCCGGTAAAGAGGCCAATTTGCGTTTGTTCGGCTAGGCTAAACGCCGGGCGCGGAAGCACGACGACCACGCGCAGTGTGGTCTCTATGCGCGCGCCGTCGTCGCGCACGCCGACTAGCTGAAAGAGCTCTTCGCCCTCCCAGTCTTCGCCGGCAAAGACGATAAGCCGCTGCGTTTCGGGATCAATTAGCACCCGCGCTTTATCGCCACCGCTGATGCTCCAACTAAAGTCGGCTGCACGTGCGTTAGAAATAAATTGGTCGAGCTCAATGCGCTGATCGAACGCGCCCTCTTCCAGACTAATGTCGGGCAGCGCGTCCAATGTAGGCGGTGGCTCTTCCGGTGTGACGACCGGTGCGGACACGACAATGCGCGCGCTTAGACGCTGCTCCGGTTGATCATCGATGCGAGCGATAAACGAGATGGTCGTTTCACCGTGCCAATCGCTCTGTGCGCGCAGGGATACGGTGCGAGTTTCTGGATCGATATCGGCCAGAATGTATTCGTTGCGCTCAAACACCCATACCACGTCGCTGGGGGCGATATCGCCTCCGACGTATTCGTCGAGAGCGAAGGCATGGGTTTGACCTTGCGTAAGCTCGATGTCAGATAGGGGCGACAGCGAAAAGAGCGCTCCGCTCTGCCCCTCGGCGTCGAGTAGATACAGGCGCAGCGTCTGGACTGCTTCGTTGCCGTTCGGATCGACGACGCGCACTACAATTTCTAAGATCGACGGCACGGCTTCTGCGCGCGGCTCAATAACCAAGACATGGCTCTGTGCGTCGACGCGCAGAGAGACGTCTGCCCGCTGGGGCAGAAAGAAATCCATCTCGCTGGAGGCATGGTCGAGATCGAATACATAGCGATCCAGATCAATCGAGGCATCGACGCCATCAACGGGAATGCGAATCTCGGGAAGGGCGGCAAAGAGCGGTTGACCGCTGGCCGGCAGGGAGTAGATGTCTACCGAGAACGAAGTTTGTTCTCCGGTGGGATCCGAGACGGTAAACTGGATCGTCTCTACGCCGACAAAGCCGCTGGGTGCTTCGATGCGCGCCATGCGACTGCCGCTCAGCTGCACGTCTAGCTGCTGGTGGCCGGTGACCTGCCAGTATAGCGTCTCGTCGGCATCGTCTGGGTCAACGACTAAGTCGTCGAGTTCCAGCACGTAGCTGGTGCCGGCCGCAATGCTCAGGCGTTCGGGCTGCGAGACTAGGGCGGGGGCTAACGAGGGAATAACGGTAACAACCAGCGGCCCGCTCGCCGTCAGTTGTCCAGAGTCTTCTACGACCAGCGTGATTTCTTCGCTGCCCGTCCAGTCTGGGTCGGCCGATACTACGAGGCGGCCTTCGGAGATATGCAGCTGCACGTGCTCGTTGCCAATCCACGACAGGCGGAGCACTTCGCTGGAGTCTTCGACGTCATCGAGCAGGTCGCCCAGCAGCAGGCTGTTGTCGCTGCGTCCGCGCGTCAGGCGCACGTTGGGAGCGGCCAGCAGGCGCGGCGGGTCGTTGACAGGGGCAACGGCGATGTCGATTCGCAGCGTGTCGGCAAAGTCAAACTCATCGCGGGCAATCAGTACGGCGTGCGTCTGGCCGTGCCAGTTGGCTTGCGGCACGATCTGCGCGGTGCGCGTGTCTGCGTCGAGTGCAAGCGTAATCTCTGGCGGCGTTTCCATCGTCCACTGCAGCTGTTCAAAAGGCGTGTCGCCGTCGGATACGAGCGCGTCGAGGGGCAGGGAATAGGGCGCATCCTCGCTGAGGTTGATGGGGTCGATCGATGCGAACTGCGGGCCGTCGTTAACAAAAATCTCCAGCGTATCGGACGTCGTCTGACCGGCGGGATTAGTCGCCGTTAGTATGACCTGTTCCCAGGGCGATGCGTCGCTGGGCGCTTGCAGCACGAGCGCGTTGTCTTCGCGGTTGTGATGACCCTGTAGCGCGCCGACCGATGAGACGGTCCAGGTTATTTGATCGCTGCTATACTGCGGGTCGAATACGTGATTGACCAGGCTCAGCTGATGAAGGCCGCCGCGCGGAAGGACGAGTCTTTGGGGCAGGCCGCTAATGGTGATACCCTGTACCGTCAGCTGTAGGGGGGTAATAAAGCGAAAGGCGCGCTGATCGCCATCCGGCAGGAAAAAGCGCGTTTCGCGGGCGCCGCTCTCGTCAATGCGCACCTGTAGATCGGCCGCCGGCATGAGGGCGCGCAGGCGAAAAGACGCAATGGGGCCTGCTCCTTGATCGGCGGCCCGCACTACGCTGTAGTCCAGTTGGATGCCCGGCGCGCTGGCGGCGGGATCTTCTTCGTCCAGCAGGTAGTTGCGAAAGATTTCGCCGTTGGACAGAAAACCACCCGGAGCAAAGGGCTGAAAGCCGGTCTGCGCCGCGCGATCCTCGTCGACAAGCGCTAAATGATCGGCGTCAAAGCTGAGAAATACGGCGGCGCCAGAGAGCGGTTGGTTCTCTGAGTCTACCCATAGTTCCACTTCGATTTCGTCGCCAACCTGTATGGCGGTTGCGTTGCCGTCAGCGCCGGCCGGGCGCAGTTCGAGCCGCGCCGCCCAAAGCTTCTCAGGCAGGGAAAAGACGACGAAGATGAGCAATAATCCGAAGACAATCCGTTGATTCATAGTGGGGCTCCATCCTCCCTGGAGGGAACGTATAGCCCGATAGGAGGCAAAAGCTATGCCAGTGTACACGGGGGAGATATCGCCTTAAAAAGGGCCAGATAGGGGAAGTTTATACCCGAAAGGGGAATAATTTTCCGTCTCAAAGGGAGGGTGAGGCCCTCAAGGGCGTGATATAGGGCGGGTTTCCCTCTATAGATACAGTGGCACTAATATTGCTAAGAAATGCTTTGTTGAAGGGAATCGACCGTCGCTGAAGACGGCGGCATTCTAAGGAATGGAATGGTGCAGTCCTTCTCTACTCAGAGCATATTGAGCGCGCAGTCGTCGAGCGGGCGGCTTTCGACGCGCTACTCCATACCGTGGATTACCATCGGCTTATCGCTGCTGCTGTGGTTGGCCCCGCGCGTCTACGGCGCCATGCCCACCTTCGAGCACGGCACTCCGGTGGGGTTTTCCACCGTCGATAGCACGTCGCAGCAGGACTTCGTGCTGGGCGCGCCGATCACAGTGCGCGCTGATCTCAATCAGGCGGCCACGCCTACCTATCCCGTTATTGGCCACTTTCACAGCGTCGAACGCAGCGTTCAGATAGAGAGCAGCGATGTCGACGGTCTGCAGACTGATTTAGCCGTAGACGACGACGGAACGATTCACATGGCGTGGATCGCCCAAGAGGTCGTCAGTCCCGTTTCCACCCCAGTATACTTCGTGCGCTATGCGCGCAGTGACGACAGCGGCCGCACATTTTCTTCGCCGGTTAGCGTGTCGGGCAGCCTGCGCTTTGATCTGTTAACGGTCAATGTCGCCGGCAGCAGCAGTGGCTTTTCAACGCTGGATTTGGAAGTGGACAGCCGCGGCAATCCGCGCATCGCCTACGCGATGAATCACTCGCCCGATGGCCATACGGCTCAGTTCACGGGCAGCGGCGACGCCGATAACGTCTATTTCAACTATTCGCAAAACGGCGGAGCTTCGTGGCTACCGGCCAATAGCGCGGTTGTCGTCAACGATACGGTTACAGTTGGCAACGTTCAGGGACGCGCGAGCGCTTTTCCACGCATGGTCGTCGATCAGCGCGACAACGTATTTATCAGCTATGTGCGCGGCTCGACTCAGGGCACGGGCAACGATGATATCATGGTCGCCAAGGTCGACCGTTCGGCTACGCCTTATGTCATGGAGCGCGTCGGTTCACTCGGAGCGGCTGGCAGCAGCGGCGGTGTCCGCGTTTCGCCAGAGGCCGGGCGCCACAGCGGTCCCGATATAGCGGTTGGTACCGGCGATGTGCTGCACCTGATCTACTTTAACGACGGGGCCGACGATATAGAGCATAAGACGCTGCTCGCCGACTCGTGGAGTGTGGTAGGAGGTGGAGGATGGAACCAATCGATTGATGGGGCCGACGTCGATGACTTTGTCGACGAGCCGACGTTGGCTGCACTTGAATCGGATGCCTCCTACTTCTTTCCGACCGTTGTCGTCGACCAGCAGAGCTCCCCCGATCGGGTCTATGCCGTATACAAGTTTGGCGACGCCACCTATGAAACAGTCGTCTTTAACCACTATACCTATGATAATGCCATTGGTGCCGGTGCCGGTTGGAATGCGGCCTCGGCTATGCCCGTATGGAGCACGGCGACTTCGCCCGTTTTCTCGGACGGTAACCAGGCCTATAACATTGAGCTAGAGTGGACGCATACCGAGCGCGTTTCGGTCGTAGTCGACGATTGGCTACCCGATCGCGGCCAGCTGCATATCGCCTTTAGCGCGGGGTATTCAAGCGGGGGCGAGCACGATATTTATTACGGCTACTACAACGGCTCGTCTTGGACGCTGCCGGAAAAGGTCGCCGACGACGACTCGGATGCTGGCACCGAAGACGGCATCGCCGCTACGGACGTTTTTCTCGCCTCACCAGTGTTGGCCAAAGCGCCCGGCCGAGAGAATGTCTTTATGGCTTTTTCTGGTGGATCCGCAGAGGGCCTCGGCATAGATGGCGTGAGCGACGTCAATCATCACGCCTATTTCAAGGTGCTGGGACGGGCCATTAGTTCGGAAGACGAATCGGTGCCTGTCGGCGCCTTTGCCTACAATCTGCACTATGCGCCTACCAATCCCCAGCAGGTGAGTGGGGCGATCGACGATAACCTGATATACGTGCACGTAGCAGACTACGTTGACGGTTCGGGACTGGGTGCGACTGGACATCGCCAGACTGATGGGTTTCTCTCCGGCGATTGGGAGACCGTTGGCGCGCGACTGGTCGACGACGATAAGTATTTTGAAGGACGCTTTAACGAAGACCCTAGCTCGGGGCAGGAGTGGGGTGACGACGACGACAAGATTGGCCTGCTCGTTAAGCTCAATGTGCTGGGCAGTGACTCATCGACGAACATACAGGTCATAACCAATAGCACCGCAAGTGCCGCCGGCACGGGATTAGGTGCGCGTTCGGTTCGCGTCGGCACCGATCCATCGGGCAGCTTTGTGGCGGTCGGTTCGTTTTTTCAGCTTGGCGCCAATATCGATATCATCGATTCAAATACCAGTCCCACCGTGCAGGTGTTGCAGCCGGACGGAGTGGGCGACGAAGCGAATACGTCCTATCCGATCGTCTACAGCCTCACCGATATAGACGATCAAATAACCGGCGGTGGCCTGAAGGTCGGCCTCTATTTTTCGGCTGACTCATCGCTGGCCTCGGTGCAGGATATCCGCATTTTTGGCACGCTGATCGCCGATGAGAACGACAACGTCAACGTGTTTGCCAGCGGCACCAATGATCTGATCGAAGGGTTGAACGAGCGCTATACGTGGGACGATCCGCCCGCTGCGCTGAAGGCCAAGCTCTTTGCCAGCATTAACCAGGTTATAAGCGGTCGTTACTACATCTACTTAGTAGCTGACGATCAGAAGAATCCGCCCGTTTTTGCACGCAGTCCCGGTGCGCTGACGATTAAGCACGTGCCGATTATCGCCTATGTCGATCCGGCCGCGGCTGATACGGTCGATACCGGCGTGCGTTCGGGCGCCAAGGCTAACCCATACGATTTAGATTTCAGCGTGCGCGACTTTGATCTGCAGGGAGGGGCGGAGATTCAGCTCTTCTACTCCTCGGTTAGCGGTCTGCAGTCGGTTTCGGCCATCGGCACATTTCCCAACCAGAAATTTACGCTCGGCAAGAGCGTTTCCGGTATCCGCGCTATCCCCATTACGCATACAGATACGCTGACCAGCAGCTACGTGCAGTTTGCCTGGGACGTAAAAGATTCGGTGGCCGTGCGCGTAGGGGCCGGTATTGATTCTCAGGCGGTGGCCGAGGGGAGCTATTTCATCTATTTGGTCGCCAGCGACTCGGTCTCCACGACCGTTGGACAGAGCACGGCGATGCTGACGATCAAGCATTCACCTTCGTTCACTTTTTACGAACCACAGCGCGATACGCATCGACGCGTCAATACGGGCTCGCAGTCGGTCTATACGATCCAGTGGCAAAAGGGACGCAGCGATCTTGATTTTGACGACAATGCAACCATTGATCTCTACTTCACTACGGACAATCCGGCGACGATAAACTACGAAGCCTTTCCCGATTCGCTGCTGCGAGACGGCGATACGCGCCTGATCGTCAAAGGGCTGCAAGAAGATGCCGAGGGTGCAGCAGATATGTATGTCTGGGATTTCCGCGCTCCACCCAACGATGTGCCGCTGGACGGCAGCAAGGTGTGGCTCTACGCCATTATTAGCGATGCGCACGGCAATAGCACCACGGTGCTTGGCGGGGCGCTGACCATGACGCACGATCCGCGCATTGACCTGCTCAGCACCAAGCTCGACGGCTATGGTTCCTTCCAGAAAAATGACGTGCTGCGCCTGCGCTGGGACGACTATTTAGTCGACGACGGCGTCGGAACGGACAATGCCTATATACGCCTCTATGCTTCGACGCAGGCCAACCTAAATTCGCTGACGGCGCTCGAGGCCGATGTCGGCGCTAGCGGCTTTTTGATCAATAGCTCAAACGGATTGGCCAGCGGTCAAATTAGCACCGTGCGCGAGGACAGCGCCAATTTCTACGATTGGAATACCAAGCTGTTTGGCGCGGAATCTACCGCCTATTACGTATATGCGGCCATTGGTAAGGATCCCACATTTAACGACAACGCGGCGACGACGCTCAGTCGCAGCGCCACACCGCTGTCAATCGGCGCCGCTGGCGCTACGCCCAATATCAGTCTGTATCCGACGGATCAGACCGTGGCGATCGGGGATACAGTTACGCTCGATGTGGTGGTACAGCACGCTAGCCCGATCAACTTTGTGCAGGTAGTGTTGCATCTGGGCGATTCGAGTTTCTCCATTGTCGATCAGGGTACCGATGTGGGATTGCAGCCCTTTATCGATCTCGACCGGGTCTTTGCCGGAACCAATCCGATCGAAAACAGCTACGATGCGGACAATGCCAAACTGCGCTTTGCCAAATCGACTTTCCAAGGCGAACTGGTGGGCACGACAAGCGAGCCGGCTCATCTGGCTCGCTTTCAACTCGTCCCGACTAGTGCGCTACAGGCAGCCCCATCGGTCGCCTTCTCGACCGGAGAGACTGGCACGGTGCTCGGAGTTGTGGGCAAGAGCGATCCGCTCGACAACGGCGAGGGCCTCAGCCTGGTCGATCCGCAGTTTACGCGCGTTGCGCGTGGTCGCATTACGGCGACCGTTGAGCTCGAGGGACGCACGCTGGGTTCGGGGGATTTTACTTCGCTGCTCGACATACATCTGCGTCGTCCCGGCAGTACGATTGATATTACCGATTCGATTTTTCGCACGGCCAACGATGACGATTTGTCCACGGCCGATACCGTTGAAGTGCAGAGTTCGACTAGCGGGGCGCTGACGCTGTTGAGCGTGCCGGCCGGACGCTATGTGCTGACGATCAAGGATACCTCGCACGTCAGCGGTCGCACCGACACGTTTACCATTGCCAACGGCCAGACGATTGCGGTGGGGAGCGACGTAGGCGGATTCTTCGGTTCGGATCTGCGCGGGGCACCGACTACGCTGCTGGACAACGGAGGCAAGCGACTCATTGCCGGAGACGTCAGCGAAGACAACGAAATCAACGAAGACGACGTCAATATGATCATTGCCGCGTGGGGTACCAACACCGCGGCAGCCAATTTTAAACAGGCCGATCTCAACAACGACAATCAGGTTGGTGCGGCCGACCTGACGGCGACTACCTCGAACTTCGGCAACAGCGAGGGCTTTGGTGCACCGCCGGTTTTTAAGCGCACGGCGGGAGATCGCAACGCAGGCGCGCAGCTGGAGGTCGTTCCTCTATTCGATCGCCGCCAGCCCCTATTTGCCGGCCAGCGCATTGAGGTCGCCGTACAGGCACGCAATTTAGACGATTTAGCCGGCTTTGAGTTTGACCTTAACGTCGATCCGCGCGCGCTGCGCCTGCTGCCCGACGGCGCTCGGGCAGGCGATGTATTTGTCGCTAATCCAAGCGGAGCGGTCTTTGACGTGCGCCTCGGCGAAGATGGACGTTTACGGGTGCTATCGTCCCGCTACGGCAAGGAATGGGCGGCTCGTGGAGATGGTCAGCTTGCACGGCTGCATTTTGAAGTGCTGAGCGAGAATGCCCTACAGGGCATTGAGCCGGGCGGCGGCGTGCTGCTCAGCACGGGCTACGATCAGCAGGCCGTGCGCTGGGGGGGATCGCTGCTCGATTGGATCCTGCCGCAGGCACCGGGCTTAGAGCAGAATTTCCCCAATCCGTTTAATCCGACTACGAGTATTCCGCTGGCGCTGCCGCAGCGCACGCAGGTGCGGCTGGCCATCTTCAACGTGCTGGGTCAAAAGGTGCGCACGCTGGTCGATGGGCCGCTGGAGGCCGGCTTCCATACGATGGTCTGGAACGGGCGCGATGAGGCGGGGCACCAAGCCGCAGCTGGCACGTACTTCTATTTGTTAGAGGCCGACGCATTTCGCCAGACGCGCAAAATGACGCTGGTCAAATAATATGAGTCGCCTCGCGCTATACCTCGTGCTCTCGCTGCTGGGCGCCGCTGCGGCGGACGCTGGCAAACCAGTGTTTGAAAACGCTACGCCGGTGGGCTTTTCTCCGTTGGACAGCACGGTAACCGAAGATTTTACGGTAGGCGCTAGCGTGAACGTGCGCGTCGATCTCGACCGCGCTGCGACCTATGCATATCCGGTCATCGGCCATTTTCACAATCTAGAAGCGAGCGTTCAGATTGGGGCAAACGATACCGACGGCATGCAGGTCGATATTGCGATGGCGGACGTCGTGCCCTTTGGCGTGCGCGGCGAGGGCCCTGCGCTGGAATCGACGGGATCAGCGGCCTATCCGGCGATTCACATGGCGTGGATCGAGCAGACTACCAGCAACCCTCGATCAAGTCTACCCTACACGGGAGGGAGCACGCCGCTGTATCGCGTGCTCTACGCGCGCAGCTTTGATGGCGGCAGCAGCTTTTCTGCGCCGGTGGCCGTTAGCGGCGGCATCACCTATCACCCGCTCACGACCAATGGGGCGGGTTCTTCCTTTTCTACGCTCGATTTAGAGGTCGATAGCGGCGGCCAACCCCGCGTAGTGTACGCTTTTGTATCGACGGCAGACAGAGAGCGGCAAAAGAATATTTACTTCTCTTACTCGACCGACGGCGGCGGGTCGTGGCAGACACCCGTTCAGGTAAACGACACCAAAGTGGGAGCAACTGAGAGCCGCAATACAGCCTTCCCACGAATGGTGATCGACGACCGCGACAACATATTCATAAGCTACGTGCGCGGTGCGAGCACTGGAGCCGGTAGCGACGATATTATGCTGGCCAAGGTCAACCGCTTTTCCTCTCCCTTTTCCATTTTGCCGATTGGCGAAACCGGTGCGGCGGGCACGGGTGGTATTCGCCTGACGCCCGACGCCACTCGCAGCACGGGTCCCGACCTAGCGCTGGGGGACGACGATGCCCTGCACGTGGTCTACTTCAGCGATAGCAACGACCGCATAGAGCACAAACGTCTATCGACCGATACAACTTGGGTCGACGTCGCTGCGAGCGGATGGGACCAAAACGCCGACGGGGCTTCCGTGGCCTCGTTCGTCGATGAGGCGGCAGCTAATGCCGCGCTAGAAATGGATGCCACCTACTATTTTCCTAGCGTCGTCGTCGACCGTCAGGCACTGCCCGATCGCGTTTACTCGCTGTTTAAATGGGGCTCCAATGCGCCGTTAGAGGGCATTTATTTTAACGAATATCGCGACCTGGGCTCTGTTGGCAGTGCTGCCAACTGGTCCACGGCGCGTGCGGTTTGGAATGATGCGCTCTTCGGCGATGGGGCCAATGCCTACAACGTCGAACTCGATTGGCAAATTACCGAACGCATAGCAGCGGTAGTCGATGATCGTTTAGAGGACCGGGGTGATCTGCATATTGCCTTTAGCGCAGGCTACAGTGGGGGCGGCGAACACGACATATACTATGCGCGCTATAACGGTGCCTCTTGGACGCTCCCCGAAAAAGTGGCCGACGACGACTCGGACAGCGCTACGGAAGATGGAATCGCCGCAGCCGATGTATTTCAGCTGAGTCCCGCCCTCGCGATGCATCCTGACTCGCTCAATGTCTACATGGCTTTTGCCGGTGGAGCGGGTGAGGGCTTTGGCGCCAAGGGCGTGACGGATGTAAACCACCACGCCTACTTCAAGGTGCTGGGGCGGTCTATGGCCTGGGAGGATGATTCCGTCCCCGTAGGCGCATATCAGTATGGCCTTTCCTACCGGCCCATCAACCCGCAGACGGTAGGTGCAGAAGTATCCGATAATCTGGTCTATGTGCACGCAGCTGACCCGCAAAACGGCACGGGACTGGGAGCGCGGGCCGACTCATCGGATGGCTTTTTAGCCGGCGATTGGGAGTCAATTGGATTTACTCCGGCCGATAATGACAAGTACTTCGAAGGACGCATTGACGAAGACAGCGCAGGCGACAACGAATGGGGCGACGACGACGATAAAATCGGCCTGCTCGTCAAGCTCAACGTATTGGGCAGCGACTCGGCGACGAACGTGCAGGTCATCCGCAACAGCACCGCCAGTGCGGGAGGCACGGGGCTAGCCGCCCGCAGCGTGCGCGTGGCCATCGATCCAACGGGATCCTTTGTCGGCGTGGGATCGTTCTTTGTGCTCGGGGCCGATATCGATATCGTTGCCGGCAATACGAGCCCTAGCGTATCGATTGTTCAACCCGACGGCAGCGGCGATACGGCCAACACATCATACGCGATTCAGTACAGCATTACCGATGCAGACGACGACCTAGGTGGAGACCTAAAAATCGCGTTTTACGCCTATCCGACGAGCGGCCTGCGCAGCGTGCAGGATGTGCGCATTTTCGCCACGCTCATCGCTGACGAGAATGACGATGCAGCCGTCAATCCGGCGGGTACGGGCGATCTGGCGGAGGGCAATAACGAAATCTACACCTGGGACGATCCCCCACAAACGCTCAAAGAATCCGCGCTCTTTGCCTCTATTCTGCGCATGGCCAGCGGGCCGTACTATATCTATGCAGTGGCCGATGATGGGCAGAATCCGCCGGTTTTTGCCGTGAGTCCAGGACCGCTGACTATTCGCCATGGACCGGTCATCCAACAGATCGATCCGACGGCAGCCGATACGGTTGATACCGGCGTGCGGACCGGGCTCAAATCCAATCCCTATGATCTCGATCTGAGCGTAGTCGACTATGACAGCGAAGCGCGCGTGCAGTTATTCTACTCCTCGGTCAGCGGACTGGCGTCGGTGTCGGTCCGCGGCGGCTATCCCAACAACGCCTTTGTCTTGGGTAAAAGCGTCGCCGGGACGCGGGCTACGGCCATTACAGAGCGCACCACGCTGACGACGCGAGACCGAGAATTTAGCTGGGACGTTACGTCTCCACTGGTGGCACAGGGCGCCTATTATATCTACGCCGTGGCGACTGATTCGATTACCACCGCGGTTGGGCAAAGCGCGGTGCCGCTCGTCGTGCGCCACGCGCCTTCGTTTGCCTTTTACGAACCGGCCACCGATACGCAGCGTGCCATAGATACTGGATCGCAGCCCGTCTACACTATTCAGTGGCAAAAGGGTCCGGGCGATGCCGATTTGGACGACGATGCAACGATTGATCTCTACTTCACTACGGACGATCCGGCCATCATCGATCACGCTACGGTTTCGGGGGCTTCGCCGACGTCGCTGACGGCTGATTCGGACACACAGCTCATCGTCAGCGGGTTGAGCGAAGACGCCGACGGCGCATCCGACATGTTTGTCTGGGACTTCCGCAATCCTCCCAACGCCGTTCCCAAAAGCGGCCGACGCGTGTGGATCTATGCGCTGATAACAGATGGAACCAATACGACCGTATCGCGCGGCGGCTCGCTGGTGTTAACTCACAATCCATTTGTCCTGCTCGAGACGCGCCTGCCCGAGATTAGCCGGGGTGATATCGTGCGCCTGGAATGGGACGACTATATGGTCGACGATGGTTCCGGCACAGACGATGCCTACCTGCGCCTCTACGCCGCGTCTAATCCCAACTACAGTGCGCTCCAAGATATCGAGCGCGACGCGGCGGCCGGGCGCGGCGATGTATTTGTCATCAACAGCGCCGATGGCACGCCCAATGGCGCTATTACATCGCTGCGCGAAGGGGCGGATGACGCCTTTAACTGGGATACCAGCACGGCGGATTTTACCATGGCAGAAGGCACGTTTTCCGTCTATGCGGCCATCAGCGCCGATCCGACGTTTTCCGACAACGCCGGCGGACGTCTTAGCAAGGCGTCGAACGCGCTGGTCGTAGGTGTCGGTGGCGGCACGACGCCGAATATGTCGCTCAGTCCGAGCAAGGTTCGCGCGACGGCCGGCGATACGCTGACTTTTGAGGTGCTGGTCCAGTCCAACGGCGAAGCCCTCGGGTCGATTAGCGCGATTTTTGAGGTCGATTCTAATCTATTCACCGTCATAAACAGTGGTGCGCCCTTTGTCGATTTGGGCGATGTCTTTTCGGGCGGTACGGTCGTAGAAAATGCGTTTTCGGGTGGTAAACTGCGCTTTACCAAAAACGCCAGCGCCGGTGAAATCGTCGGTTCGTCACAAACGCAAAAGCGACTCGCGCGTTTTCAGTTGGCGCTCAAAAGCAATTTTAGCTCGTTGCACGTGCTGCCGTTTGATGCCGAGTCGGCGCTCAGCACGAGCGGTTCGTCGACTGCTCTTAAGCAGAGTGCGGGGCTATCCGTGCAGAGCGCACAGATTCGTTCCGTGCCGCGCGGTGCGCTGCAGGCAACGGTGTTGCTCGAGGGGCGCACGCTGGGCGACGGCAACCACGCCACGCTGCTCGACGTGCATCTGCGCAGGCCGGGTAGCACGGTCGATATAGTGGATGCGACGTTCCGCGCGGCCAATGATGTCGACGCAACTAGCGCCGACACGGTCGAAGTGCAGACGACCTCGTCCGGCGACTTATCGCTGACGCATATTCCCGCGGGGCGCTATGTGCTGACGGTCAAGGATACCAGTCATCTCAGCGGTCGTTCGGACACGTTGCTTATTCGCAGCGGCGAATTGCTGGTTATGCGCTCTTCCCAGGGTTTCTTCTCCTCGGATGTCCGAGGGGATAAATCGTTTTTGCTCGCGCAGGATGGGCGTTTGCTCAAGGGAGGGGACGTTACGGGAGACAACGAAGTAGACGAAGACGATATCAACGCCATTGATGCGGCCTGGGGAAGCAATAGCGGTGCGGCCTATTTCAGACAGGCCGACATGAACAACGACCAGCGCGTAGGAGTCGAAGACCTATCTATTGCCACGTCGAATGTGGGCAATAGCACGGGATTTGGTGCACCGCCTGTCTTTAAACGCGCCGCTGGTTCGCTGGCCGATGCCGGCGTCGATATCTCGGCGCCGACCTATGTCGGACAGTGGCGTGCCGGTGATGAGGTCGAACTGGTATTTACCGGAAGAAATCTGGTCGACCTAAGCGCATTTGAAATGGCGTGGAGCTACGACGAAGCCGATCTGAGCTTGGTAGGTTCGCCTCAGATGGGCGCGGTCTTTGCCGAAAATCCGCGCGGAGCTTTTGCGCGCGTGACGGTTGGCCAAGGATATATTGCCGCGGCGCAGTCGCGCTATGGCCAGCGCTGGGCGGCCAATGGCGACGGCGAGTTAATGCGCATAAACGTGCGGCTACAGCGCGACGGCTTTCCCACATCGCTGCGCCTGCAATCGGGGCGGCTGATCGGCGCCACCTATGAGAACGTGCAACTTGAACTGCTGGGAGATCCTCATCTTCTGGCCGTACCGGAGGAATTTAGCTTGGAGCAAAACTATCCCAATCCGTTTAATCCGTCGACGACGATTGCCTTTGCCGTTCCCTTTGCCGGTGGGCATAGCGTCCCGGCCTCCGTTGAAATCTTTAACGCGCTCGGTCAGCGCGTGCGGATGCTGGTAGAAGAGGCGATGCAGCCGGGCTATCATCGAGTGAAGTGGGATGGCCGTGACGGTCTGGGGCGCGCCGTGGGATCGGGCCTGTATTTCTATCGCGTGCGGGTTGGTCAGATGGCGCGCGTTGGCAAGATGACGCTCATCAAATAGTGTATATAGACAACATACACGTAGCACGGGGCGAGGGGGCACGAGTCTGGATGGACGCGTGCCCCCTCGCTCTATTTGTGCGGGACGGTGTTGCTGACGAAGGCTAGCTGCGTGCCGTCGGGGGACCAAGACGGCACGTTAATCGTGCCTTGGCCGCCGTAGAGATAGGCTAATACGCTCGGGGGGCCACCGTCGCGATGCATTTTGCGCAGGTAGACGCGCTTGGCGGCCGGATGGTCGCTCGGCTCGACCTCGCCGACGAGATAGGTAATAAATACAACCGTTTGGCCATCGGGGGCGATGTGTGGAAACCAATTGTTGTACTCGTCGTCGGTTAGCTGTTCGGGATGGCTTCCATCGGGCCGCATGCGCCAGATCTGCATGCGCCCGCTGCGCACGGAATTGAAGTAGATATACTGCCCGTCGGGGCTGTATTCGGGACCGTCGTCCAAGCCCGGGGTATTGGTTAGCTGCTCTTCGGCCCCGCCGTCGACGGGTATGCGGTAGATGTCAAACTGGCCGTTGCGCTGGCCGGTATAGACCAGTGCACGGTCGTCGGTCGACCAGCCGTGCAGGTAGGACGGGCCCTGCGGAGTGACGAGTGTAGGCTGTCCTCCCGTGAGCGGAACGGTGTATATGCGCGAGGCGCGTACTTCGCTACTGCTGCTGCTGAGGGCCATCTCATTCCCGCCAAACGACAGCACGTGATCGTTGTTATTGCCGACGACGCTTCCGGTGTCGAGGGGCGTGGGTTGCTGCGTCGCCAGATCAAAGCGGTAGAGCCGCCCGCCGCTGTTGTAGATGAGCGCTCGGCCGTCGCGCGTCCAGTTGGGGGCCTCGAGAATATAGTCGGCCGAATAGACAATTCGACGCTGGCCGCTTTCGACGTCTACGATCTCTAGATGACTTGTAAACGGATCGCTGCCGCGTTGGAACGAGGGGCCGGCTGGCACGATGGTGCGCACGTTGTCAAACGCGGCCCGTTCGACGATTTCGTCTTCGTGTGAGCAGACAAAGAGCCCCACGTAGAGGTCTTGCGGCAGCTCGATATCGCCGACCGAAACGGCGCTCAGTTCGTCGCCGTCGCGCGCCGTCGACAGGATATAGGTCGATCCCCTCCGCTCCAACTGCACGATATCGGCGCCGTTCTGATCCGACGACTGTTCCTCGGTCGGTCCGCCTTCGCTGCGTCGGTACTGCAGTGACAGCAGGCCGTCGCCGTGTACGGCTGCACTGACGTGCGGAGATCCGTCTGACAGGCTCTGACGGGCCATCCAGCCTAGTTTGCGGTGTGCGTTTACGCCAGCACCTAAAAACGCAGCGCGCGCGGTGACGATAAAGTCTCCGCGCATCTGCTTCCACACAAAGTGGAAGGCGTCGTGTGATCCCCAGATATTCGCCCCAGCGCCGGCGATGGTATACGACTGCTGCTGCGCGTCAAACGCGCAGGCGCCGACGCATTGGACCGCGCCGACATCGGTCTGTTCGGCAAATTGACCAATGGATTGATGAAAAGGAGCCGTGGACATACTCGTTCGTTTCTTCTATGAGTGGGTGGACGCAGCGTTGGGCAGAAAATATACGGTCGGTCCGCCCGTCGCCGCGAGTCGGGACGGGCGGCTTTGCCAAAAGGATCCGTCCGCCCTTAATTGGCAGAGACCATGGATGACCTCACCAGACAAGGAGTTGGCATGAGCAGCACGCGTCTTGAAGAACAGCTCGCCTTTGCACTCGAAGCTGAAGGCCTCAAACAGATCTTTCGCCAGACGGTGCTGCTGGCCGACCGGCGGGCGGAAAACGACGCCGAACACTCGTGGCACCTGAGCCTATTGGCTATCCTGCTGAGCGAGCACGCGCTCGATCCCGCGGTTGATCTGCTGCGCGTGCTAAAGATGCTGCTGATCCACGATATCGTTGAAATCGATGCGGGCGATACCTTTGCCTACGACGAGAAGGGCAATCTGGACAAGGAAGAGCGTGAGCAGGCTGCGGCGGATCGCCTCTTTAATCTATTGCCCGGCGATCAGGCCGAGGCAATGCGTGCGCTATGGGACGAATTCGAAGCGCGCGCAACCCCCGAAGCGCGCTATGCAGCGGCGTTGGACCGCTTTCAGCCCTTATTACTCAACTGTCACACAGAAGGTGCTGCCTGGCGCCGACACGGCGTGAAAAAGGCCCAAGTGATCGCGCGCAATGAGCATATCAAAGAGGGAATTCCCGCGCTGTGGGAGCATGCCGAGAAAATGATCGATAGAGCAGTAGAGCAGGGACACCTCGATCCGTGAGCTTGAGCTGGAGGTTGGGCGCGGCAACGCAGACTGGTTGCGAGCACTAGGCCTGGGGCTCTGCGCCGGTATATGACCCCTTTAATTGCGGCGGGGAGTTCGCAGGAGCGGGTGACCGAAGGAAACGTCCATGTGTTCACACTCTTCGGATGGACGACTGTTGAAGGGCGGTTTGCGGCCACAGCGCGTGCCTGGTTGCATAAAAATAATGCTGTGGGCTCGTCGTATGCGCTCGCTGTTATTCGGTGCGCTGCCGTGGATCGTCAGGCAGTGATGAAAAACCGCGCCGCCGGCCCGAACCGGCGCGACGCGCTGCTCTCCTTCGGCAATTAGCCGATCCATATCCTCTAATCGACCTTCGTCGTCAACGGGCATGCCGAGCGTGTCTCGATGAGAGCCCGCTATATAGCGTAGGGCACCGTTTTCGGCGTCGGCATCGTCTAATGCGATCCAGCAGGTGATGTTGTTTGGTGGCATGCTTTGCCATGCCTGATTGTCCTGGTGCCAGAATACGGACCCTCCGTGTAGGGCGGGTTTGCGCAGAATAAAGTCGTGGAAAAGCTGTATATGCGGTCCCATTAAGTCTTCTACAACGTCTAAAATCTGTGCATTATACAGTAGTGCGTTAAAGAACAGGTCGCGCTCGCAGACCTGATTAATCGTCAACACTTCCCGCGTCTCGTCTCCACCCGATATGCGTTCGGCGAAGTTGCCGAATGCACCGTTGGCTCGCGCTGCTTGGCAGACGATTTCGTAGCGCTCGCGCAGCTGTTCTAGCGTTGCTGCGTCGAGCAGATTCTCAACCACTAGATAGCCGTTGCGCCAAAACGCGTGTAGCTGGTCCGGAGTCAGCGCGCGCGCGCGTTCGGCCAGCGGACGCAGGGGTGGTCTATGCAAACCGTTCTTCTTTCGAGGGGGATGTATGTTCGCTTAGGGCGCGGCAAAGCGCTCGAGCTGCCAGCGCTCAGCCTGAGGCTTTTCAATGCGCACCGTGAGGAGCACGTCGTTTGCTTCGTAGCGCTCTTCCAAGATCTCTCCCTCGCTGTGCAGCTGTGCGAGCAGGCGGCCCTCGGCTTGCGGTACCTGCAAGTTGAGTTCGACGGCGTTGGCTTCGCTATAGGACATAATGCGCGCGCGCAGTTGGTCCAAGCCAATGCCCTCGGCCGCCGATATGGCTACGGCGTCTTCTCGTTCGGCGTGCGCTTCGAGGATCGTGCGCTCTTGGCCGGGATCGATTTGATCAATCTTGTTGAAGACTTTTAGCACCGGACGATCTTCGAGATTCAGGTCGCGCAGCACGTCGTCGACCGTCTTGACCTGCGACTCGTAGTGGGGAAAGCTCAGATCGATCACGTGCAGCAAGAGATCGGCTTCGATGGCTTCTTCGAGCGTAGCGCGGAACGAAGCAAAGAGATGGTGGGGCAGTCGCTTTATAAAACCAACGGTGTCGGTTAGCAGCACCTTGTGCTTGGTATCTAGCTGCACGGCCCGCGTCGTGGAGTCCAGCGTGGCAAAGAGGCGATCTTCCACCAGCACGTCAGAGCCCGACAGGGCGCGCATCAGCGTCGATTTGCCGGCGTTGGTGTAGCCGACTAAGGCGACTTTGAATCGTCCCGATCGTCCCTTGCGACTCGTCTCCATCTGTTTGCCTATGCGCTCTAACTTGGCGTGCAGGGCGCTGATCTGACGGCGAATCATGCGTCGGTCGGTCTCTAGCTGTGTTTCGCCCGGTCCGCGCACGCCGGCCGATCCCATGCCGCGTATGGCGCCGCCTCCGGCTTGGCGCGAAAGGTGGGTCCACATGCGCGTCAGGCGCGGGAGTAGGTAGTTCAGCTGTGCGAGTTCTACCTGTACCTGAGCTGTGCGCGTGCGCGCGTGTTGGGCGAAGATATCCAATATGACGGCACTGCGATCGAGGACGCGCATGTCGGTGCGCTTTTCCAAATTGCGCATCTGCGCCGGCGACAGCTCGTTGTCGAAGACTAGCATGTCAGCCTCGAGGTCTTTGGCCAAAGCCTTTATCTCTTCGACCTTGCCCTTGCCGATGTAGTGCGTGGGATCTATGCGGTCCCGCGACTGCAGCACGCGTCCGGCTTCTACGAGCAGCGCGGTATCGGTAAGGCGGCTCAGTTCATCGAGGGAATCTTCGGCATCCCAGAGGGGAATATCGGGTAGTGCCACGCCGACCAACAGCGCGCGTTCTCGGCGTTTCGCCGTGGAAAAATCGCCCAAAAAATACCTTTCTACACTGTGCGTGGAGCGCATCTCTATAGGTGTGCAAATACGAAACGCAACGCGGGACTCATTGTCAATCGCGCTAGGCGTTCTCGGCGGCCAGATCTTCCATGATGAGCGCGATGAGCGCGGTCCAGCCCGTTTGGTGACTTGCTCCGAGTCCGCGCCCGCTGTCGGCGTGAAAGTATTCGTGAAAGAGGAGCAGCTCGCGCCAGTGGGGATCGTCGCGAAAGAGGGCATCTGTGCCGTGGCAGGGCCGGGCACCGTCTTCACCGCGTTTAAAAAGGCGCATTAGACGTCGCTCTATCTGGCGAGCGACCTGGCGCAGATTCATGCGCTGACCGGAACCGGTTGGGCACTCGATCTGCAGGCTGTTGCCGTAAAACTGATAGTAGCGCTCGAGTGCTTCGATCAGGAGAAAGTTGAGCGGTATCCAGACCGGTCCGCGCCAGTTGGAGTTGCCGCCAAACATGTAGCTGTTGGACTCGCCCGGCTCGTAGGACACCACGTGCGTATGTCCGCCGACTTCAAAGGCGAACGGTTCCTTCTCATGTGCTTTGGAAAGGGAGCGCACGCCGTAGGGCGAAAGGAATTCTTCCTCGTCGAGTACATAGGAGAGCAGGCGAATAAGGCGTTCCTGCGTAGGAATGGCCAGTAGGCGCATATCCGAGCGGGCGCCGCGCGTAGTGCGCCGCTCCATATAGGTCATGAAAGAGGGCAGATCGCCGCGCGTCTTGTGGTCGAGGAACCACTGCATGCGCGTGCGGAAACCGGGCAGGCGATCGATGATCGACTCGTGTAGCACGTCGACGGTAAAGAGCGGAATGAGCCCGACTATTGAGCGGATGCGCATGGGAATCGAGCGGCCGTCTTCAAGGTGGAGGTGGTCGTAGTAAAAGCCGTCTTCCTCGTCCCACAGGCCGTGGCCGTCAATGGTGTTCATCGCCTGTGCAATCGCCACGTAGTGTTCAAAAAATTTGGAGGCCATGCCATCGTAGGCAGGATCGTCGACAGCTAGCTCCATGGCGATAGAGAGCATACTAGAGCAATAGTAGGCCATCCAGGCCGTGCCGTCGGCTTGTTCCAGACTGCCGCCCGTCGGAAGCGGCTTTGAGCGATCGAAGACGCCGATGTTGTCCAGGCCGAGAAAGCCGCCGGAAAACAGGTGATCGTCGTTCATATCCTTGCGGTTGACCCACCAGGTAAAGTTGAGCAGCAGGCGGTGAAACGCGCGCGCTAGGAAGGCTCGGTCGCGGCGTCCGGGCGGGCCCGTCATCTGGTATATGCGCCAGCAGGCCCAGGCGTGTACGGGTGGATTGACGTCGCTAAACTCCCACTCATAGGCGGGGATTTGACCGTTGGGATGCATATACCAGTCGCGCAGGAAGAGCAGCAGCTGTTCTTTGGCAAAGTGGGGATCCAGGCGGGCAAAGGGCAGCATATGAAAGGCGCTGTCCCAGGCGGCGTACCAGGGATATTCCCATTTGTCGGGCATAGAAATCAGGTCGCGATTGAATAGATGGGACCAGTCTCTGTTGCGCGGCTGGGGGCAGGGTGAGTCGGCTTGCCAATCGTCTACTATGTAGTGGTAGAACTGTTTGCTCCACAGCAGGCCGGCATAGGATTGGCGCGCAATGGCGCGTTCCTCGGCGTCGAGGCGGGCGGGCAGCAGGCCGGCGTAGTATTGGTCGGCTTCGCTGCGCCGTTCGTTTAGCACGTTGTCAAATAGGGGGCCAAAGGGCATGCGCGGTCGCTCTTGTCGATGGGCTAAGCGCAGCCTGAATACGCGCGATTGGCCGGCGGGAATCTCACAGGCGAAGTGAGCTGCTGCTTTGCTGCCCTCCTCGCGTGGGTTGACTGCGCCGGTCTCTCCGTCGATCAAATAGCGGTGAAAGGCGTCTTTGCTGTAGGTCGATCCAGCCGCACCGTCCTGACGCGTCTCGTTGTTGGTGAAGAGCCAGGAGACCGCACCATCGCTCGGAGGTTCCGCATACAGGTAGAAATGACCGAGCGAGGCGTGTTCGACATAGACGGCATCGTCGCTGCGGTATAGGCGTGGTTTGGGCCAGGCTCGCTCGTGCGACGAGCCGCCGTTCCACGTATTGCGCAGCCAGAGCGTCGGCAGCACGTGCAGCGGTGCCGTGTCGGGACCTCGGTTGTGCACGCTGATTTGAATCAGCAGATCTTCCGGCGTGCACTTGGCGTATTCGACGACTATGTCAAAGTAGCGCCCCTCGGAAAAAATACCCGTATCGGCCAGTTCGTACTCGGGATCGGCCGCGCTGCGTCGGCCGTTTTCCGCAACGAGGTCGTCGTAGGGAAAAGAGCGCTGCGGGTACTTATACAGCGCTTTTGCATACGAGTAAGTCGGCGTTGCGTCGAGATAAAAATAGCTCTCTTTGACATCCTCGCCGTGGTTGCCTTCGGGGCCACTTAGGCCAAAAAAGCGCTCTTTGAGAATCGGGTCGCATTCGTTCCAAAACGCGGGCGCAAAACAGAGGCGGCACTGGCGATCACAAAAGCCGAGCAGGCCGTCTTCCCCCCAGCGATAGGCGCGCGAGCGAGCTTGGTCATGCGGGAAGTGCTCCCAGGGGCGGCCGTCGGCCGAATAGTCTTCGCGCACGGTGCCCCACTGTCGCTCGGCCAGATAGGGCCCCCAGCGCTTCCAGTTGGCGCGGGGGCGTCGGGCCGTCTCTTCTTGTAGGCGATACTTTTCTGCGCGTTCGAGCACGTTTCGGATCTTTCTTAGGCATGGGACGGAGGATCTACCTAGACCAGAGCAAAATGTATGCGATCGGTGCTCTCTGGGGAAGGGGATGCGCTATGTTATTAGCGTGCAAAGTATTGCGCGCATGGTCTGCCCATGCGGAAAAAATGAAAAATGACAATGTTGTAATATTTATCATTTGTAAAATGACATATATGTTACTTGTTGTATTATTGACGCATGTATATTGAATATATAAATAATTGATTTTAATTGGGTTAGTTTGTTGCCACTGCAAGTGGCATTCATTTTGCCAACGAGTAGCCGTAGTCCGCATCCACACATCATTTTAAATGGGGAGAGACCCTGATGACGGCGAAGAGCACGGTGAAAAAGCGCAAGGTGTTTCAATTCAGCGCACCGGAGGCGCAGGCGGTGTACTTGGCAGGGAATTTTAACGAATGGATCCCGGATAGCAGGCCGCTCAAGGTTGGTAAAAACGGCGTCTGGCGGACGACGATGACGCTCGCCCCTGGCGTTTATGAATATCGCTTCGTGGTAGACGGGCAGTGGCGCGACGATCCGCGCTGCGACGAAAAGATGCCCAACGGCATGGGCTCGGAGAACTGTTTGCTGCGCGTTTAACTGCAGGTGGCGCGACTCGCTTTTACGGAGCGGCGTGCTCGCGCACGCTGTTCCTAAGTGGAAGTGATCTTGACACTTGGAGAGGCAGCATCTACTCTAGTTGGGCTCGTTGCGGTCCGCTCATAGCGCCTCGTTATGCCGGCTGACGGCGCGTCCGAGCACGCCTTGAGGAGGGCCTATATTGAGCAAAGCCAAGTCGTCTGATCACAGTGAGTTAGAGCCACCTCGCCCTGAGGCCCTAGCGATTCTCCACCTGCGCAACAGCGTGGTCTATCCCTACATGCCCCAGCAGTTAACTGCCTCGCGCGCCCACTCCATCCACGCGGTTGAAGCGGCGGCGGCCGACGGTGACTTCATCGCCATTTTCTCCCAGCATAGCGCAGAAGTTGAGCGTCCCTCCGAAGATCAATTACACTCCGTTGGCACAATCGCTAAGATCCACAAAGTGTGGCGAATGCCGGATGGCTCTATGCGGCTGATCGTCCAGGGAATTGATCGAGCACGGCTGGGAGAGATTGTTCACGACGAACCGTTTATGCGCGCCCATGTGCACGCGCTTGAAGACGCGGGGGACATCAGCTCGACTACGGTACAGGCGATGAGTCGCACGGTGTTGCACCAGTTTCAGGCCATCGTCAAGATGATGCCCCACCTGCCCGACGAACTGCAGGTTATGGTGGTCAATATTGACCATCCTGGGCGCCTGTGCGATTTCGTCGCATCGAACTTGGATCTGCAGCTAGTTGAGCACCAACATCTACTGGAGGCGCTCGACGTTGAAAAGCGGCTGCAGTACCTGACGGAACTGCTGGCTCGAGAGGTGGAAATCCTCGAAGTTGGCCATCGCATCCAAACGCAGGTGCAGGAAAAACTCGGCAAGTCGCAGCGCGAATACTTCTTGCGCGAACAGCTGCGCCAGATTCAAAAAGAGCTTAGCGGATCCGATCCGATGATGGCCGAAGTGGATGAGCTGCGCGGCAAAATAGAGGCGGCCCAGCTGTCGCAGGAGGCCATGGAAGCGGCCGTGCGCGAACTCGACCGTATGCAGCAAATGCAGCAGAGTTCGCCGGAATACTCGGTAATTCGCACTTATCTCGACTGGTTGGTGGAGTTGCCTTGGTCCACGTCGACGGAGGATCGGCTCGATCTGGCCGACGCCGAGCGGATTCTCGACGAAGACCACTACGGTCTCGACAAAGTCAAAGAGCGCGTGCTGGAATACTTGGCAGTGCGGGCGCTGCGCAGCGATATGAAGGGGCCCATTCTGTGTTTTGTCGGGCCGCCGGGCGTCGGAAAAACCTCGCTGGGGCGCTCCATTGCCCGGGCGCTTGGTCGCCAGTTTGCTCGCATCTCGCTGGGCGGCGTGCGCGATGAATCAGAGATTCGCGGCCACCGGCGCACCTATGTCGGTGCACTGCCGGGTCGACTCATTCAAGGGCTGCGCAAAGCGGGCAGCAACAATCCGGTGCTGATGCTGGATGAGATCGACAAGCTCGGGCTCGACTTCCGCGGTGACCCGGCCGCTGCGCTGCTAGAGGTCCTTGACGCACAGCAGAATGATGCTTTTGTGGATCACTACCTCGACGTGCCGTTCGACCTGTCCCAGGTCATGTTTATTACCACCGCGAACCTGCTATCGCCGGTGCCTGGGCCACTGCGTGATCGAATGGAAGAGATTCCCATTTCCGGCTATACGCCCGATGAGAAAATGCAGATTGCCCGGCGCCACCTGCTGCCGCGCCAGCTCGCAGAGCACGGAATTGACGATCGGCATCTGCGCTTGGAAGACGATGCGCTCGAACACCTAATTGCCGATTACACGCGGGAGGCCGGTCTGCGCAACTTGGAGAGGCAGTTGGGTAGTCTGAGTCGCAAGGTCGCGCGCCAGTTTGTCGAAGGACGCAAGCGCCGGGTAAACGCCGGGCGCAAGGACCTAGAGAAATTGCTCGGTCCCGCACCTTTTTTCCACGAGGTCGCCGGGCGCGAACCGGCGGTAGGTGTGGTGACGGGCTTGGCGGCCACGGCGGCTGGCGGAGAAATCTTGCTCATTGAGGCGACGCGCATGCCCGGGCGCAAAGACCTGCAGCTAACAGGTCAGCTTGGCGACGTCATGAAGGAGTCGGCGCGCGCCGCGCTGAGCTACTTGCGCTCGCAGGCCGACGCGCTCAAGATTCCCGCCAAGCTCATCGACGAGTCGGATATCCATCTACACGTTCCGGCTGGCGCCACACCCAAAGAAGGGCCGTCGGCCGGGATTGCTCTGACGACGGTGCTCGTTTCGCTCTTTACCGGTCGCGTTGTCGATGCACGCGTAGCGATGACCGGCGAAATTACGCTGCGCGGCCGCGTCCTACCGGTCGGAGGTATTCGCGACAAGGTGCTAGCGGCGCAGCGCGCCGGCGTGCGCACCGTGGTCCTGCCGCGTCAAAACGAAGTCGACCTAGAAGAGGTGCCTGCGGCCATCCGAAAGAGCCTGCGTTTTGTTCTGGTCGATCACATTGACGAAGTGCTGCGCGCCGTGCTGGGGCCCAAGGCCAAGCGCGGTGCGTCTGCGGCGAAGAAGCCGGCCCGTAAAAGCGCCACTCGCAGTCGCCGTAAAACAGTGAGATAGAACGCCCATGAGCACGACAAACGATTTGGCAGAGAAACTGCGCGACGTGGCGCCCGAAGAGTGGATCGAAACGGTCCGCACGTATCGAGAGGATACGCTGGCGCAGATTCGCACTATGCAGGAAGTCGAGTCGGGGCTCGAGTTAGCCAATCGCCTGGCCGACCTAGCCGACGCTATTGTCGTATCGGCCTATCAGCGCACGATAGCCGATGGGGAGGCTGGGCCGCATGCGCTCGTGGCGTTGGGCGGCTTTGGACGCAGAGAGATGGCGCCCTATTCCGATGTTGACCTGCTCTTTCTTTTTAAGCGCGATGCGGATAAGTCGCCGGAGTTTATTTCGGGCGTGCTGCATCCGCTGTGGGATCTCGGACTCGAAGTTGGACACAGCAGTCGCACGGTTGCAGAAGTGGTCAACATGGCGCGCGAAGACCTAGAGTCGTGCACGGCGATGATGGACGGTCGTCTGCTGATTGGCAGTGCCGAACTCTTTGCTGAATACCGCGAACGCCTCTTTAAGCGGATCCCTAAAAGCGTGCCCGCGCAGATCAACAAGTGGCGTCGTGCGCGCATCGACAACAAGGATTCAGTGCAGCTACTCGAGCCAAATATCAAGGAAAGCCCGGGCGGTCTGCGCGATATTCAGGCGTTAGAGTGGGCGATGAAAGCGCGGGCGCAGCAGGGTGATGTCTCGGGTCTGTGGTCGCATTACCTAGAGCAGTCCGACGTGGAAACCATCGCGCGGGCTCGAGCTTTTCTATGGCGCGTGCGCCATCAGATGCATTTTGCCGTTGGCCGCAAGCGCGATGTGCTAGAGCAGGAGCTCAAGATGCAGATCGCCGAATCGCTGGGCTACCGCGACCAGGACAAGGAATTGGGCGTCGAGCGCTTCATGCACGATTACTACCTGCATGCCCGCGCCGTCTTTCACCTAGTTGACTTAGCCCTTGAGCGGTTGACGCGCAAGCCGCGCCACAGCGCGCGCAGCATGTATATGGAGCGGGGTATGCTGTCGGTAGACGGCGAGATCCTGCTGACCGACGGCGAGGAATACTTCGCCGAAGATCCGGTGCGCCTGCTGCACATCTTTCTCGTGGCGCAGATCAAGAATTTGTCGCTGAGCGAAGAGGTAAAGCGCACGATACGAGCCTGTTTGCATCGGGTAGACGATGCTATGCGCGCGTCGCCAGCTGCCCGCGACGTTTTTATGCGCGTGCTCAAGCGCAAGACGCGCGTCGCTCAGACGCTGCGATCCATGCACGATCTGGGCGTGCTCGGGGCATATCTTCCGGAGTTTGGCGGGCTCGATTGTCTGGTCCAATACGATATCTATCACATCTACACCGTGGACGAACACACCCTCGTCGCGCTGGATAATCTGGAGTCCCTTGGGCGCGACGGTCAGCCGGCTATGGTGGCTCAGGTCTTTGCCGAATTTGAGCGCAAAGATCTGCTCTACCTGTCGGTGCTGTTGCACGACGTAGGTAAGTGGAAGCGCCAGGAGCACATATCCTGCGGCGTTGAAATGACCAAGGAGCTTGTCGAGCGATTGGATCTGCCCGAAGACGAGCGTCGCCTGCTGATCTTCTTGGTCCGCCGTCATCAGGATATGGTCATGATATCGCGCCGCCGCGATTTGGACGATTTTGAGATGATTGGCGAATTCGCTAGCGATTTTGCCAATATGCAGTGGCTGAGCGCGCTCTATCTGCTTTCCTACGCCGACCTGTCGGCCGTCTCGCCCGATGCTTGGACCGATTGGCAGGGCGCGCTTTTGTGGGAGCTCTACTGGAAAACGGCCGAGCAGCTTAAATCGGGCATGCAGGCGCTAGAGGAACGCCAGCGCGCGCGCCAGATGCTCGATGCGCATATCGCTTCGGCGACGGGCCGTTGGCCAACGAACAAGATCGCCGCTCTTCAGGCACACGTCGAACAGCTGCCGCCGCGCTACTTGGTGGCCTACGACCTCGAGCAGATTGAAGGCCACTTGGATTTGATCGAGGATCTCGGTGCGAAGCGCGCCTTCGTCGCGGTCTTTATTGAGCGCGCCGATGTGACAGAAATTGTCGTCTGTACGCGCGATCAACCGCAGATTCTAGCCAAGATTTGCGGAGCGCTGGCCGTTAACGACCTCAATATTTTACGCGCCGATGTAAATACGCGCGATGATCAAGTCGTGCTGGATATATTTCAGGTGCAAGACGTCGATGGTACTTCGGTCCTCGCCGATTGGAAAAAAGAGCGCGTGATCGAACGCTTGGGCGACGTCTTGGAGCGCGGTCTTAAGGCGCGCGAATTGATCGAGCGCCACAGCGCACACTGGGGGCGCAAAAAACAGGCTCGCTATTTCCAGCAGCCGCAGGTCGAATTCGAGAACCGCGTCTCTGGGCAGTATACGGTCATCGACGTCAGCGCACAGGACGACGTGGGGTTGCTCTATCGCATTACCTACGCGCTGGGTGAGGCTGAGCTCGACATTCACATGGCGCTGGTCGACACCGTGGCGTCGCGGGCGGCGGATGCCTTTTACGTGCTCGGTGCCAGCGGGGCCAAGGTCGAGGAATACGACGTGCTCGACGGCGTGCGCCAGCGCCTGCTGCAGACCCTGCAAGAACACTAGCGTTTCCTCTTTTTACTCCACTTACATATAAATGGATGCCGCGCGAATCTGCGCTAGTCCTGCACTTCTACGCCGCGGGCGCGCAGCGCATCGAGCTGTGCGCGCCCGGTTGCCGAGAGTGGGTTGCCCCAGATTTCGAGCAGGCGCAGCGCGGGGAGATCTAGTAGAGGGGCAAGGTCGCGCAGGCGGTTGTCGGCCAAGCGCAATACTCGGAGATGGGCGAGGCCGCGCAGCGGGGCTGCATCGTCTATGGCGTTGTCGTTCAGATCGAGTATCTCGATTTGATTGAGCCCCGTTAGTGGACGTAGATCGACGATGCGGTTGGTGCCCAGGCGTACTTCGCTCAAGATGGTCAAGTTAGAGAGCGCGTCGATGCGCACAATGCGATTGTCGGTTAGGCGCAGCGTTTGCAGGCTCTTCATTGAAGAAAGAGCCGATAGGTCGGCGATGCGGTTGGCCGACAGGTTTAAGCTCTTTAGCTCTGTGGAGGCGGCCAGAGGGCTTAGATCGCTGATGCGATTCTGCCACAGGTTGAGATGGCGCAGGTTGGTCAGCGGGCGCAGCGGCGTAAGGTCTGCGATTTGGTTTTGACCTAGCGACAGGCGTTCGAGGGCGCGGAGCGAAGAGAGGGGACTCAAATCGGTGAGGGCGCTGTTGACCATGGTGAGCCTGCGCAATCCCACCAACGTGGCCAAAGACGGCACGTCGAGCCGTTCGTTGCTGCTGACGCTGAGATCGCGCAGTTCGGATAGGGCTGCCAGCGGTGCCAGAGAGCGTATCTGCGTGCCGCTGAGATCAAGCGTGTGCAGGCGGTTGAGGCTGCGCAGTGGCTCGGCCGAGGACAGGGGATTGTTGCTCAGGTGGAGTTCGCCCAGCGCTACAAGCGGCTCTATGGGACCTGCGTCGGCAATGGCGTTGTTGGATAGCTGTAGCAGGCGCAGGTCGAGCAGGCTTTCGATGCCGCTCAGATCCTGTATCTCGGCTCGCTCTGCGGTTAAAAAAAGCATATGTGCACAGTCTTCTGCGCGCAGCGGCCCGTGCGGCTGTTTTAGCTCTGTGCGCACGGCTTGCTCCAGGCGTTGATCGGCGAAACGGGATTCCGCAGAAGCGGCGTTTGTGAGCGCAAAAGCGGCAAAGGCGATCAGGGCAAGGTACATCGAGTGTCTCTCATATGGGTGAGGGCGCTTGGGATGTCGCGCGCCGTCTATCCTGTCGACGTTGGCTGTTTCAATGATAGCACAAGGCGCTGCCGGCGGCCAGATGGCGGGTGTGCTTTCGCTTTTATATTAGAGGCGAAAGGCTGAGGGCACAGTGCAGTTGGTGTGCAGCATAGGCATCGCGCGGATCGTTGTGCATGTCCCAGCACGCATCGAGTAACAGCCCGGCAAAGCCCCAGCCTGCAATCTGTGTCGGTGGGTAGTCCAATTCGTCGGCTAGCCAGCCGATACGGGACCGCATGGCCTGACGGGCGTCGGTTGTCGCGTCCAGACCTAGTGGCCAGTTGCGCAGCCAGGCGATGACATCGTAGAGCGGAGGGCCGCAGTAGCCTTTGGGGTCGATCGCGACATAGGATGGGCCATCTGCGTTCTGCAGGATATTCCAGTGGTGCAAATCGCCGTGCAGCAGCACCGGTAGATCGTTCGCGTTTAGCAGGTCCGCCAGCAGCGCCCGCGCTCTGTCGACTAACGCGGGCTCGATGCCAGAAGGCAGTGCATCCATCGTCATGCGCTGCTGTGCCCACGTTGCTACGAGGCGAAAAGGGGTGGTTGCTGGCGCTGGTTGCCACAGCGTGCGCATGATCCGAGCAGCGGTCCGCGTCGCGTGCTCTTCGTCGCGCTCCTGGGCCAGCGGCGTGCCGGGCTGCGCGCGTTCGAGCAGCAGGGCGCCGCGCTTTGTACAAGAGCGGATGAGACGTACAGCGCCCTGTCCGTCGTAGGCTATCAGCGCGGCGGTTTCGCGTTCGAGATCTGCTTCGGGCAGGTTGGTCAGGCCGATCTTCAGCACAAAGTCCCGTCCGTCTTGCCCTTCGGCAGGAGCGACGAAATTATACTGTGCGTCGGGGTAGGGATGGGCGAGGCGTTTCAATTTCCAGTCGCGGCAAACGCTCTCTATCAGCGCTGGAAGGCGTTCAACCCAGGCCCGGCCGGTAGCGCCCCATTCGTTCGAGGCATTCTGCGCGAGCCGTTTGCTAATCCATCTCTTCAAGCGCTGCGGCGCGCGGCGATCCGGCGGATAATTTCGTCGGCGATAACGCCGGTTAGGATGACGATACCAATAATGGCGAACTCGAGCTGAGTGGGAATGCCGAGTACGTTGATTGCGTTGTAGAGGACGCGCATAACGGCGGCGCCGATGATGACGCCGAGAATCGATCCCTCGCCACCGCGCAGCGAGCAGCCCCCTAGGACGGCGGCGGCAATAGCGTAGAGCTCGTAAAAGTTACCTTGGCCGGCCGGCTGCACGGAGTTGACGTCGAGAGCGAAGAGCATGCCGCCCAGGCCGGCAGTCCCCGAACAAATGATGTAGGCGAGCACTTTCATGCGCTCAATGGGGACGCCGCTGTAGCGCGCGGCCTCCTCGTTGCGGCCTAGGGCCAGCAGGTAGCGGCCCCAGATGGTGCGATTGAGAAAAACAGCTGCCGCTATGCCTAAGATGACTAGTATGATAAAGGGCACGGGCAGTGCGAACTGGCCGAACAGACTAATCTTGCCAATGGCCAACACGCGCAGGTGCTCATACGACGAGCCAAACCCTTGGACTTGGTCGTGTGTGACCCAGCGCCCGATGCCGCGATAGAGCAGCAGACCGCACAGCGTAACGACAAAGGGTTGCAGATGCACGCGGGTGATGAGCAGGCCGTGCAGCAGGCCAACCAACAGCGATAGCCCGCATACGGCGAGGATTGCGACAAGAGGCGGATAGCCGGCTCCCAAGCACAGGGGTAGCAGGCACCCAACTAACCCGATGAGCGAGCCGATCGATAGATCGATTCCGCCGGTAATAATAACGAAGGCGGCTCCTATACTGACGATGCCAAAGAGCGACGTCCAGCGGATGATGTTTTGCAGGTTGTAGGAGCTGGCGAATTTAGGCTCAATGGCCCAGGTCAGCGCGAATACCGCCACGAGCAGTCCAAAGATTCCGAGTATTTTTTTCATTAGGCTGCTCTTCCGGTCGCCAGCTGCATAATGGCCTCTTCGCTTAGTTCGCCGCGCTGAAGCTGGCCGCTAATGCGCCCCTCGTGCATGACGAGTGCGCGGTCGGCCATGCCGAGAATCTCTTCCATTTCACTCGATGCGAACAGGATGGCTACGCCGCGTTCGGCCAATTCTTCCATCAGCCGATAGATCTCTTCCTTTGCACCGACGTCGACGCCGCGCGTTGGTTCGTCCAAAAACAATACGGTGGGGTTGAGCGATAGCCACTTACCGAGCACGACTTTTTGCTGGTTCCCACCCGATAAATGGCGCGTTTGCTGATCGATGTGGGGCGTGCGAATCCCCAGCTGCTCGACGGCGCGTTTGCTGTCCGACGTTTCGCGTTCGCGATTGACCAGACCGCCGCGCAGCGCATGGGGGCGCAGGCCGGGCAGGCCGATATTGTGGCGTACGCTCATTTCAAGGACCAGGCCCTGCAGCTTGCGGTCTTCGGGCAGCAGGCCGAGGCCAGCGCGAATGGCATCGGCGGGCGCGCGCGGCACCAGTGGGGTGCCTTCGACGCGCATCGTTCCGCCCAGTGCGGGTACAAGGCCGAAGAGGACCTGCAGTAATTCGGTGCGTCCGGCTCCGACTAAGCCGGCGATGCCGACGATCTCGCCGCGGTGGATAGAAAAGCTGAGTGCATGCTGCGGCCAGGCCGGTACGACCAGCTCCTCTACTTCGAGTGCAACCGGTCCTGCGCCATGAGATGCGCGCGTGTACAGCTGATCGACGTCGCGTCCAACCATCAGCGAAATCATGCGGTCGCGGTCGATCTCTTCGCGCGTCAGTTGGCCGGCGTTTTCGCCGTCGCGCAGCACGCAGACGCGGTCGGCCAGCTGACATACCTCGCCGAGACGATGGGATATATAGATGATGGACACGCCCTGTTCGCGCAGTTCGTCAATGACGGCAAAGAGAGCAGTCGCCTCTTCGTTGGTCAGGCTCGACGTTGGCTCGTCCATGACGATGATGCGCGCTTGAGTCGATAGAGCCTTGGCGATTTCGACCATCTGTTGCTGAGCGATCGACAGCTGAGAGAGCGGTGTAGAAGGATCGACCGCTAGGCCGATTTGCGCTAGGGCGTCTCGTGCGTCGCGTTCGATTGTGCGCAGCTGCATAAAACCGCGCCGCTGTGCTTCGCGGCCGAGAGAGATATTGGCCGCTACGCTCAGATTGTCGCACAGGTTGAGCTCTTGGTGGATTAGGGCGATGCCCAACTCGCCGGCGCGGCGCGGTGAGTCGATGTGCACCGGCGTGCCCTCTATGCGGATCTCGCCTGCGTCGGGAGACTGAATACCGGCGAGAATTTTCATCAGCGTACTTTTGCCTGCGCCGTTTTCGCCGATCAAAGCGAGCACTTCACCTCGCTCTATTGATAGATCGACCCGGTGCAGTGCGCGCACGCCGGGAAATGATTTCTCAATCGCGCGCGCCTCTAGTAACGCCATTAGTCTGCGGCGCCGGTTAGCTGTTTAAGCTCTGCCCAGAACGCGGTGACGTTGTCTTGTGTAATGCGTCTAGCCGGGACGTCGAGGTAGTTGTTGGGCGGCAGCGCCGAACGATCACCTCGAGCGAGCGCGGCGAGGATGCGCACGGATTCGTAGCCGTAGCGGTAGGGGTTTTGCACGACGGTGCCGTGAATGTCGCCGTCGATAATGCCCTGCAGCGTTTCGTCGTCTTCGTCAAAGGCGATGATCTGAATCTGCCCCGTCTTCCCCGCTTCGCGCACGGCCTTAAGTGCCATGGGTGGATTGTAGGCAAAGAGGCCAACGACGCCGTTGAGTTCGGGATACTTGGCTATGGCATCTTCGACCTGTGCCTTGGCTTTGGCATAGTCGAACTGGTCGGTGCGCGTGTCGAGTATGGTGTACTTTTCTCCGACGATAGGGCCGCTGTTGGGATCGAGTCGCGTCGGGTCGTTGGAGCGATCTAGCAATTCGTCGATCAGGCCCTGACGGCGCTGGCGTGCATTGAGCTGTTCAAGGCGGCCGACGAAGATCATAATCTGCCCGCCGCCGGGCAGCGCTTCTTTCACTAGCTTGCCGCATTCGCGACCGGCCGAGTAATTATCGATGCCTACAAAGCAGAGGCGATCGCTGTTGGGCGCATCCGAATCGTGCGTAATCAGATGCGTATTGGCCGCAGCCTCGTTGAGCAGATCGATCTGGTTGTCGGGGTCAATCGGGCTGATGGCGATGCCGTCGACGCCGCGGGCTAGGAGAGCCTGCACGATGCGCTTCTGATCGGCCACACCCTCACCGGGCATGTGCACTTCTGCATCGACGCCAAACTCTCGTTCGGCGGCTTCCACTCCTTTGGAAGCGATGACCCAAAAGGATGCAACGCCGTTGGTGACAAAGCCAATCTGCGGCTTTTTCTCTGCGGTGCTATCGCCGCTGCCGCCGCAGGCGCACAGCGCGGCAACAAGTAGAAGGGAAAGTGCGCGTTTCATGGGGGGCGTCTCCTCAGGAGGGGTTGGTACGACAAATTT
The DNA here is from genome assembly GCA_038119905.1 of Gemmatimonadota bacterium. Classification (GTDB taxonomy): domain Bacteria; phylum Latescibacterota; class UBA2968; order UBA8231; family UBA8231. Next base: position 70,011 of record JAYOKQ010000006.1, read on the forward strand.
GACTTCTTATTTTACGTGCCACAGAATGGGCGCGCAAGCGCCGGAGAGGAGTACCGCATATGAGAGCTTTAGTCGGTGCATTGGCGATGGTCGCCGCAGTGACATGTCGAGTGGAGGCACAAGTGGAGCGAGCTTCTTTTGGTACGACGGCCGACGGACGGTCTGTCGACAGCTATACGATGACCAATGCGCAGGGCGCGCAGGCCCGCGTGATTACCTACGGTGGTATTCTCACCCAACTGTTGGTTCCCGATCGCGACGGTAAACTGGGCGATGTCGTGCTGGGGTTTGAAACGCTCGAGCAATACGAGCAGGAGAGCCCCTATTTCGGCTGTATAACAGGCCGCGTGGCCAACCGCATTGCCGGAGGACGCTTTGAGCTGGACGGCGAGACCTATAGCGTAGCAGTTAACAACGGGCCCAATCATTTGCACGGCGGAATCAAGGGCTTCGACAAGGTAGTGTGGGACGCTACCGTCGTCGAACGAGCAGGCGGTCAAGCGCTGCGCTTAACCTACACGAGCCCCGATGGCGAGGAGGGGTATCCCGGTGCGCTGGCGGTTGCCGTCACCTATGTGCTGACGGACGACAATACCCTGCGCATCGAATACGAGGCGACAACCGATCGCGCCACGCCGGTTAACCTGACAAACCACTCCTACTTTAATCTGGCCGGCCAAGGCGACGTGCTCGATCATATCTTGACGCTGCACGCGCGCTATTACACTGAGCCGGACGATACGCTCATTCCGACTGGGCGCCTACTCCCGGTGGCCGCTACGCCGCTGGACTTTACGCGTCCGGCATCGGTAGGCGGTCGCATCGGACAGATAGATATTGGTGGGTATGATCACAACTATGCGCTAGACAACGGCGGGCGCGCCGAACCCGGTATAGCCGCCGAGCTATACGAGCCGCACAGCGGCCGCGTGCTGACGCTCTATACGACCGAGCCCGGCGTGCAGCTCTACTCGGGTATTCATCTCAACGGTTTGAGCGGAAAGGGCGGCGCGGTCTACGATCGCTACGGTGGCCTGTGCTTGGAGACGCAGCACTATCCCGATTCGATCAACCAGCCGGGGTTTCCCTCGGTGGTGCTGCGACCGGGTGAGACCTTCCGCTCCGTCACCGTCCACGCCTTTTCTACGCGCTAGGGCACCAGTATGAGCGAACGACTCAAAGTGGGACTCGTCGGTGCGGGCGGCATAGCGCGCGCCCATGCTGCCGCCTGCAGCCAGGTAGACCAGGTCGATTTGGTGGCCATTGCTGATGTGTCGATCGACCAAGCCCGACGGCTGGGCGAAGAATACGGCGTCGAGGCCTGCTATGCCGACGCGGCGTCAATGCTTGCGGCAGGTCCGCTAGACGTGGTTGTCTTATGTACCTGGGGCGTCTTTCACGCGCCGGTTGGCATCGAGGTCGCGCAGTCTGGTCAGGTGCGGGCCATTCTCTGCGAAAAGCCGTTCACGCAGACTGCGGAGGAGGCACGGCAGTTGGTCGATGCGGCCGAGGCGCACGACGTGCTCATTGCCGAGGCGTTTAAGTTCCGCCATCATCCCATGCACCTCAAGGCTCAGGCTCTGTTCGACGCTGGTGCAATCGGGCATCTGCTCAGCGTGCGCAGCACATTCTGCACCAATGTCCCCGAGGCAAGTCGGCGCCCCGAACTTAACTGGCGCTTCAATCAGCAGCAGGGCGGGGGGGCGATTTACGATTTGGCCTGCTACAATATCCACCACGCTCGCGCTGCATTTGGCCAAGAGCCCGAACGCGTATTTGCCGCGCAAATGCCCGGGGTCGAAGTCGACGATGCCGCCTCCATCTCGCTGGTCTTTAGCGGCGGGCGCACGGCGCAGATCTCAGTGGGTTTTAACGCGTGGCCGTCGCAGTATGCCGAATGGGTCGGCGACGAAGGGGCGCTGTATATTGAGCAGGCGTGGAACAATGAGCATCAGGCCGTAGCGCTCGTGGAGCGGGGGCGGAGCGGCGAGCGGGTGCACGAATTTGCTCCGGAGTTCCAGTTTGCTCTGCAGCTACAGCATCTGTGCGACTGTCTGTGTGACGGCGTGGCGCACAGAATACCACCGCAGCACAGTGTTGATCAGATGCGCGTGCTCGATGCGGTCAAAGAATCGATGTCAACGGGTAGGGCGGTGGAACTGTAGAGCGGCTAGGCCGTTTGGGAAGGTCCTTTGCGCAGCCGTTCTAACGTGCGTCTGCGCACGCGCGTGCGTCGGGCCAAGCCAAAGGTCGAGAGCAGGTATTTCAGGAAGCGCATATGTCGGTTTATCCTCGATAAGTCCAGCCTCTTGAGACTGGAGAAATAAAGGACCTTTCGCACCGGCGCAAGCGACAAAATGGCACGATTTTATAAGTTGAGTTTCTTGGCTGACTTGCGACGCAGATTTTTTTTGCTCCTCTGTCTATGGACCTGCGATGGGTCGAAATGGCGGGGTTGCTATTGGCTGAGAGGGCGCAGGGCTACAAGTTCTTCATTTTTTTATGTAAAACAATATAAAAACAGTGCTTTATGTTTTTTACTGCCCAGTGAGAGAGTGGACGACATTGCCTAGGATATTCTTTATGGCGCCGCCGGGGTTTACCCGAGATTGGTTTTGGCGCGGGGCCTCGCGTCAGCGCGCCGAGGAATTGGGGTTTACGGTGGAGCTCAACGAGCGCACGGGCACCCTGTCAGCGGAGGACTGGGCAGAGATGTTGGTCGGCGTCGAAGCGCTGCTGACGACTTGGGGCTCGCCCCGTCTCGATCGAGCCATACTGGCCCAGAGCGATGCGCTGAAAATTGTTGGCCACGTCGGTGGTTCCGTGGCCAATATCGTATCGGCGGATCTATACGCGCGGGGTGTTCGCGTGTGTACGGCCAACCCGCTGATGGCGCGCACGGTGGCTGAATGGGCGCTGATGATGACCATGATCGCCCAGCGTCAGCTGCTGCAATACGCCCAATTTGGCGCGGGAGGGCGTGCGTTGGATTGGGCCGGCACGCGTATCAACACGCCCTTGGCCCATTCTACGGTGGGTATTTGGGGATACGGAGACGTTTCGCGCGCTCTGATCGATCTGCTGCGCCCACTTTCGCCGACTATTTTGGTGCACGATCCCTATCTAGATGTGGATAGCGCGGCCATCCAAGGCGTCGAGGCCGCTTCGCTAGAAGACGTGCTGTCACGCTCGGATGTGGTGCATTGTCTAACGGGATTGACGTTGGAAAGCAGGGGACGCATTGGTGCGGCGGAACTGGCGCTAATTCGTTCGGGGGCGACGCTGATAAACTGTGGTAGAGCTCCGCTGATCTGCGAAGAGGCGCTCGTTGACGCCCTGAAGGCGCAGCGTTTTGCGGCAATTATGGACGTATATGAACAGGAGCCGTTGCCCGAGGATCACCCCTACCGATCCCTGCCCAACGTGCTGCTCACGCCGCATAATGCCGGCTGTGGACGCGACGAACACTACCTAGCGGCTATGCTAGATGAGTTCGCGCGCTTTTTTTGCGGAGAGGATCTGCAAATGGAAGTAGAATGGGATCGCGCGTCTAAAATGACCGATTCGTCGCTGCTGAGGGGACGAGGATAAGATGGCCGCGTTAGCGAATGAGCTGTTTTTTTATTTCGCTGCGCTTGCTCTCGCGTCGTTCGTTATCCTCTTCATACTCCTGTAGCTCAATGCTCAGTTCGCGCAATTTTTTCTCTCGTTTGACGAGTTTGCGCTCAATGGCTGCTTTGTTGCGCTCCTGAATTGAGCGCTGTGCCGTAGCATTTTTTAGATCGTTGAGCAGAAGTGCCTTCTCGTCTTGGACCTCTTTGATCGTCAGCTTCATGCGGATCAATAGCCGAACGGTGACGACCTTCATGATCACTACGGCGAAGAGAAGGAAGACCAAGGTGTACATCGAGAGGACTTCGAGGTTCAATGGCGTTGACATGGCTCATTGGCGCGCATTCGCGCAGGCTGTGTGCATGTGAACGAGACTCACTCAAGGCCTAATATAACTAAAATGGATTCGGATTTCACGTTTTCGCGGTGCGCAATACAGTACTGGTTGCACTGACTCGAGGCTATAGCAGTTTGTGGCGTAAGCTTTCGCGGCGCATTTTATGGCTCGAACATGAACAATTTTACAAGAGGGAGCTGTAGACAGAGTGCAACTATCAGTCATTAGAAAACAGGTGCGCAAGGCGGCGCGTCATTTGGGCGTCTTCGAGAACAACCTGCCCGATATCTCGGCCGATGCCGGTGCCTTTGCCCAGGAACAAATCGACGCGCTTAGTCAGGGGTTGCCCACAATAAAGCGTTTGGTGCGCTATGCGTATGGCACGATAAACTCGGTGGCGAAAGTGAGCGACGTGGCCGATGAGGGCACGGCCGGATTGAAAAAGGCATCCGATCTGCTGTTGGAACTGCGCCGATCAACCGAGGAAGCGGCCAACCAGATCTTCGATATTTTTGATCAAGTAGATCCGCTGCTCGAGCAGGTGGCCAACGATGAGGGTATTGCAGAGGAGAGCAAGAAATGTCTTGTCGAGGCGCGCGACCGTCTACAGCATTTGTTTAGCGCACTGCAGTTCCAGGATATCGCTAGCCAACAAATCGAAGGCATCAACGCGCTGCTGGCGGCCCTGTCAGACGATTTGGTTGAATTGAGTAACGGCGATGGGGACTCTGATCTTTTTCGCATCGACGTCAAGGACGGTTCGTTTGACAGCCGAGCCAAGTTTCGTGCGCCCCCAAGCCAGGAAGCATGAAGAATAGCGGGCGTTTCTCGCTGACTTGACGGTGATAATGGCCCTTTTTTACCTTGAAAAAATGAGCATGGGCACTAGAGCAGATGTCGCGATGAAGATGGTAAAAGTTGTCGCATGGGCTGCGCTGTATCTACAGGCCGGCACACTGGACGCACAGCTCAACGTCTGGAAGCTAGGCGGCAGTGGCTCGGCTTGGAGCGGGTTGGATACCGTGCGCGTCATGGTCGACGTCGACTCGGCGCCTGGGGCTATTCAGCCCGTCTACGTGGAGCCGGGCACTAATATCATTTCCCTCTTGGAAAATTGGTCCTTTCTGCGTCAGCCCAAAGAGTTGGGCTATATCGACGGCGAGCGCCCGCGCATTTGGAAGTGGAATGAGGGCAACGGCGATCCAACGGAAAACGGCGTTGCGCTGATTGATGCGGATAGTTCCACCTACAATTCCTCCAAGGCTGAAGGCATAGAAAAAGTCTTTTACACCATTGACCTGGGCGTGCCGATGCCGGCACATACCTTTGGTTTTCACACGCCGTCGGGTGGCTATCGCTCCGACGGCACGCCGCTGCGCACCGACGCGACGCCGGCCTTTCAGATTTCGCTGCAGGAAGAGAGCAGCGATCTGTTCGGTGTTAAGGGCGGCTGGCCGCTGGAAAAAGTGATTGGCGAGCGACAGGAAAATCTCGCCTACGATGTGCGGGTCGAATTTCCTCAGCAGTATGCGCGCTTTTTTCGCTGGGTGCGCAAATTGTCCATCATAGATGAAGAGATTCTGCGTCGGGCCGGCGGTGGCGGTCAGGGCAACCAGGCTCGCGCGCTGCTGGGAACGATCAGCGAATTTGAAGTCTATGGAGAAGGCGTGCCGCGTCGTGCTATCTACAAAACAAAGATTGTCGATCTGGGCATAGAGCAAAACGTGGGGCGTTTGTTCTTTGCCGCTACGCCGATGCGACGCGTGGGTGATGCGTTTGTCGAGGTCGACGATGCGCAGGCGGGCGTGCAGGTCGAAGTGCGCACAGGACGCGATGACGATCCCAATATCTATCGCGAGTACACCGTCACGGGGAAGGAAAAAGAAGTCAGCCGCCAACGCTACGAAAACGAGCTGCGCACCGGCTTTGAGCGAACCTGCGCCTCGTGCGACTACGTGCAGCGTGCGCCGCGTCCTGGAATGCGCGCTACCATACTCTACGACAGCGAAAACTGGACTTATTGGTCGTCGCCGATCGTGCAGTCTGGAACGCCGCTCGGATTGGCTAGTGGTTCGCGCATTCAGATTCGGATTACGCTGCAGAGTGAGTCCTTTGTCGACTATGTGCGCCTGGATTCGCTGTGGATCGAGACGGCGCCGCTGCTGGTCGAAAGCGTGCTCGGCGAGGTGGCTTTATTGGACGATCCACAGCCGGCGCGCGGCATTGCCGAAGTCGCGCTGGGAAGTAGCGTCGACTTTACCTACGATCTGGCCGCTTCTTTTTCTAATGGAGACCAGCGCGGCTTCGATACGGTGTTTATACGAACCGACACGCGTCCGCAGTTTAAAGAGCTCTGGGTAGATGGTCAGCTGACGGTTCCAGCCGTTGTCGAGGAGGGTGAAGCGGGGTTGCGCGTGCAGCTGCCTAGGCGCATTACGCGTTCGAATAATGCACCCTTGCGCTTGGTTTTTGCCGCTGAAGTTTTTGAACTGGCTACGACCTTTCTCGGTGAAATCAGCGATTCGCAGGCGGAGGGGCTGCCCCAGCCGGTCGTCGGCGGTGATGCTAATTCCGACGTAGAGACCAACGGTCTACGCGTGATAAGCGGTACCACGGATACGCCGTCGCCCTTGCAGGACATCGTATTTTCCACGCCTGTCGTTACGCCTAACGGCGACGGCGTGCACGACGTATTGGACATTGACTACGCGCTGTTTGGGCTACCGGAGAGCGTGCCGGTGCACTTGCGCGTGTATGGCTTGGATGGTCGACTGCAGGTCGAACTACCGCTAGGCGAACAGATGGCCGGAGCACACAGGGCGCGCTGGGACGGGCGCGATCAGCTGGGTCATCTGGTGCAACCTGGCGTCTATCTCGTATCTATTGTCGTGCTGGCAGAGCAGGCGAACGGTGCCGCGCTGCGACCGGTCGGAATAGCGTACTGAGGATGGACTTCATGCGTCGAATACATCTCTTCTTCTGGTTGGTCTGTGCCGTCTTGCCGCTTGTCGAATGCGTGCGTGCAGACGATTTGGTTTTTAGGGGACAGGCCTCTTGGCAGAATTGGGAAGCTCCGTTTGGGCTGACTCAGGTCGGTGACGAGGGGCAGCTGCGCCTCGTCAAATACCGCAAGAATATCGACGCGGTGCGCAATGCCCATCTCTTTAGCTACGAAAGCAAGAGCCGGGGCGTTGTCAGCGGGGGAATTTGGGAAGCAAACTCGAATCCGGCTGCCGCGGCCCGCATTATCGACGGCGATACGACGACCTACTGGCAGCCGAATCCAACGGATGAATTGGAAGATTGGGCGATCGAAATCGATTTGGCGCGCACGGTGTTGGCCAGCGAAATAAGGCTGCAATTTCCCGATATAGAAGGGGCGCGTCCCTTCCGTCAGTTTACGGTATATGCCAGCACCGGAGCGCGGATCTCGGTGCAGGAAGATCTGGTTATGCTCGAGCCGATCTTCCGCACGACGCGGCCGAACGAACGGGCAGAAATCGTCATACCGCTCTCTTATACTTCGCGTGACACTGCGCTCATCCTCGACGAGGGAATCGATATAAACTCGGCAGTTAAGAATGCCTACCGCGTCGTGCAGCGCATTCGCATTGAGGTCGAGGAGAAGTCTCCGGATGCGGCGCTGGCCGAAGTTTCCGTCCGCGCTATTGGCGATAATATCAGCATCGGCAC
>JAYOKQ010000006.1:77662-82276 GCA_038119905.1 Gemmatimonadota bacterium
GCGCAGCGGGGCAGCTTTGTCAACGGCATCAACTCCGTCGATCCGCAAAATTTGTTTGACGGCGATATGAATACCAACAACCTGATAGGCTCTTCGTACGGCAGCTTGGGTTGGAGAGAGGGCGGCGTGTGGTTTGGCGTCGATTTAGGCGCTACGTTTTTTGTCGACGAGTTTTTTCTCTATTCCTTCAAGTCGGACGAGGGACTGGTTGGCTATTCGATCAACGGCACGGGACCCGGCCATACCGTGCTGTATTCCGATGGGGCGCAGGTGCTGCAGTCGGGCCTGCCGGTCCCCGACGCGTTTGATTACAGCGAGCTGCTGACGCATATCGATCCCAACGCCGACCGCCTGCTCTACATTCGCTACCTTTTTAAACCACGCAAGATGCGCTACTTCTTTTGGCATGGCATTCGCGACACGGGCTGGGGCATCGTCAAATGGGGCGAGTTTATGCTCTTTTCGCCTGGATATCCAGCCGAAGTGGTGGTGCGCTCGCCCTTTATTGATTTGGGTGCCGAAGCGGGTGACGGTCGTCCCAAGGTTATTAAGGGGCTACACTGGGATGCTGATCTGCCGCCCGGTGCCAAGCTACAGCTGCGCTCGCGGTCGGGTAATACGCTGGATCCGCTCTACACGTTCTACGATCGCAAAGGCGATCAGGTGACGGAAGAAAAGTGGAAAAGCGCACCGAAAGTGCTGCGCGGTCCCATCGATACGACGCTTGTCGTCGGCGATGATTGGGGTGCGTGGAGCAACGTGTACCAAACGTCGGGTGAGGTATTTCAGTCCGAAAGCCCGCGTCGCTACGTGCTGTTAGAGATGATGTTGGGTACCGACGATCCACAGGTAGGTCCTCAGGTTAACTCACTGACCATTGAATACGAGCAGGCTCTCGTGCAAGATGCGCGCGGTCAGATCTGGCCGCAGCAGGCGCCCGTTAACGAGCTGACTCGCTTTGGCTATACCGTGTGGTCGCGCAGCGACGGCGGCGATAGCGGTTTCGATCAGCTGCGTCTGATCGTGCCGGAAGCGGCGCGTATAGACTATGCTGGACTCCATATAGATGGCGTCGAGACCGAACCGCAATCGGTCGTTTCCTCGGGCGATTCGCTCATCATCTCTCTGGGGCGAGCCGTGACGCAGGATTCTGTGCAGGTTGCTTTTGATACGCAGCTTCTCCATAACGCAACGGTGGTCAGCGTAGATCTTGGGTTATCCAGCCGACCGGGTCTCTGGCAGTCCGTTGAGCCGGCTGTGCGCCGCTCGAACGTCGTAATGCTGCCCAATCTGGTCGGACAGAGCGAGCTCATTGGCCAGGTGCAAATAGCATCTCCGGTGATTACGCCGAACGGAGACGGGGTGCACGATGCGTTCGACGTGCGCTTTATCGTCTACAAGGCGAGCCAGGTTGAGCCACTGCTGCAGATTTTTGATTTGGCCGGCCGGCGCGTTGCCGAGCGCACGGGCACGAGCGAGGGAGGTCAGTGGCAGTTGGTATGGGACGGTCGCAGCGATGTGTCCGGCGGCGTGGTTGCACCGGGTTCCTATGTGTATCGAATCTCGCTGGGTACCGACGCGGGAGACGACGAGCGCACGGGCACGATCGCCGTGGCTTACTGATTGGCTTATCGTCTATCAAAGGCCGTGTGCTGCAGTCGATAAAGAGCCCCCGGATTATATGCTCCGGGGGCTTTGTGCTGCCCTGTGATGAGCTTGGTGTGCTGAGTATAGAGCTGTGCGCTGTTCATATGGGGCTCCGCCGGGAGCTCTCACCGCATTGTAGGAGTCGATGATATGACCGTTCGCAACCTGAGTCCGCAGCAGATGTTTATCCGCATGGCCGAGGAGCACGTGCCTGAGTTCCGCTTTGGCGGCCGGACTAAAAAGCAGTTCGAAAGCTGGAAGCGTCGCGCTGAACCGCGCGTGCTGGCCACGCTCGGTGACTTTCCCGACAGGGTGCCGCCTCGACCCGAACTCTTGGCCGAATGGGAGGAGAAGGGGCTCCGCCGCCAGCGCTGGATTATCGATGTGCATAAACATCTTTCGGCGACGCTATTGGTCAACTATCCAGCCGATATGAAACGCGGTGAAAAACGTCCGGCTATTCTCTGCTGTCACGGACACGGTGCCTATGGCAAGGAGCCGGTCATGGGCAACGATTCCAGTCCGGGGCTGCGCGAAGATATGGTGCAGCATCAGTACAATTATGGCCAGATTATGGCACAGCAGGGTTTTATTACCTATGCCATCGACTGGATCGGGTTTGGAGAGCGCAACGAGGGACAAAAGCACAACTTCCGCTCGACGGCGGGGAATCGCGACTGGTGCAATATATACTACCTGCATGCGACGATGCTGGGCATGACGTCAATCTCTATCAACGTGGCGCACGGGCAGGCCGCTACCGATGTGGTGTGTAAGCTACCGGGTGTAGACGGCAAGCGACTGGGCGTAATGGGGCTGAGCGGTGGCGGCACGATGACGCTGTGGATGACGCTGTGCGATGCGCGTTTCAGAGCGGCCGAGATTATTTGCTATAGCGATCTGTGGGCTACATTTGGCATGCGCGATCTCAACTATTGCGGGATGCAGGTGGCGCCGGGGCTGTTCAAGCTGATGGACCTGCCCGACGTGCAGGGTCTGATTGCGCCGCGCCCTCTGCTGATTGGTATCGGCGTGCACGATACGTGTTTTAAAGTCGATACCGCTATGCGGTGTTATCGGCAGGTAGAACGCATTTACAGGGCTGCGGGTGCCGCCGACGGGTTGGAACTCGACCTGCATCCAGGTGAGCACGGCTGGGGTGGCAATCGGTCGGCGGACTTTTTCGGGCGTCACCTGTCCTAAGGCACGGCCAGTGCACGCAAAGGAGGATCGAAAATGAGTGATGTATTGCATCCGGCACAGCTAGATGACTACGAGCGCGACGGGCATTTGATTTTGCGTGGCGTGCTGTCAAAGAGCGAGGTCGCTACACTGCGCAAGGTGGTGGCCGAGCGAGCGCCGACGGCGTATGCGCCGGGATTACACTATCCCGAGCCGGGCAAATACACGATTCAGGGCAATCAGCTGGCTGAGCATCCGGCGCTGGCCGAGGCTGCGATGCATCCGAGTATTGTCGGACCCGTCGAGGCGCTGCTGCGCCAGCAGGCCTACCTGTCCGCCTTTGTTGCCTATATTCGCACGCCGGGTGATAGCGGCGGCGGCGCGCACAACGACTACAAGCGCTGGCGTCCAGTTGGTTCATCGATGAACTGGCTGTTTGCCATTGTGCCGCTGACGGACTTTGACGCCGAATACGGACCGCTGCTGGTTTCGCCCGGTTCGCATAAACTGCACCGAGTAATCAATCCGCAGGCGCGCATTCTCGACGTAAGCGCACCCGACCGCGCGCAGTTGGCTCCCTTTGTCGATCCGGAGCTAAAGGCGGGTGACCTACTGCTGATGAATATGTATGCCTGGCACGAACCGCCGGCCGGCACGGCGCGGCAGGATCGCTGCGGTTTGTTTAACAAGTACTGCGCCGTAGATGCGCCGCCGGCCACAGGACATTTCCGCTACAGTCACGCCGCCCATGCGGCACTTGCAGACGAGGGTAAGCGCCTGCTGGCAGTCTGTTCAGATCGCCCCCTCGAAGAAACGCGATTATTGATTGAACGGCCGGGCACCGAACCGATCTATCTGCTGCGCGAGGACGGCCAGCTGCCCGGGGGCAGCGGCTGGGAAGAGACGGAGGGCGTCGGCTGGGACGTGGGCGCGCGGATTGGCGCGCTGCAGTCGTTAGCCAGAGAGCAACTTGGTGTGGAGATTCCGTGGATGTCTTACATTGCCGATGTCAACGAGACGCAGCGCGTGTATGGGTATATAGATTCGGAAGACATCGACTATACAGGCCATCGCTGGTGCAAGGAGGACGACTTGCCCGATTCGGTTCAGACCTTGGTCGCCCAGTGGCAGCGTCCCGAGGTCGTGCGTGGCAAAGGGGTGGCGGTGGCGCAGCGCCGCGAGCAGTATGCCGTTGGCTAACGCGCCGGAGACGAGCACACGCACTAGCTCGAGAGAAAGAAGGGTCTAATCGTGAACGTCGCTGTTTTTGGGGCCGCTGGCTGGGTAGGGCGCGCCGTGCTGGCCAATTTTGCCGGGCGTCATACCGTGCGTGCCTTTGATCGGTCTCCCCAGGCTTGGGACAAGTACGACGAGCTGGACGGTGCGTGGGACGGCGAAAAGCGCTACGGCGATATGGCCGATTTCGATGCCGTGGACGCGGCCATTGAAGGCTGCGACGGGGTCGTGCATTTGGCGGCCTATTTCGGCTACGAAAACACCCCCGAGTACGATACGCAGCCTTTTTTAGTCAACGTGAAGGGGCTGTGGAATGTATTGGAGTCGGCTCGGCGTCGCGGGGTAACGCGCGTCGTGCATATGGGATCTTGTATGGTCGAGCATCCGGCGGGCCTGTTCTTTGATGCGGAAGTGCGCAGTCCGGAGGGCACGCTCTACGGCATTTCTAAGCGCCTACAGGAAGAAATGTGCCGCCAGTTTCACGATGCGTTCCAGTCGCGCATCATCGTGTTCCGGCCGTGCAGCATTGTCGATAGTCGCCTCAAGGTC